>DAIDIH010000124.1 GCA_027459465.1 Bryobacterales bacterium
ACAGAATTTCGCTGATCCATTCTTCCTCGTTATAGAGGGGTACGAGAACCGAAAGGAGCATAAGGTATTTGAGTATCCAGCATACCCCGCCTGCGCCTGAGACTTGACCGAAGAGTCAAACACTAGCCCTACAGGAGGCAAGTGTTGTGAGCGGCCGTTTGTTTAGGAAGTCGTCTCGTGGTCAGGCTATTTTGGCGGCATTGGGCTTGGCTGGCATCGCGCTGCTGCCCGCGGCAAAGGCGGCCGCGCTGCCGGCGATGTTCACGCGGGGGACAGACGGAACGTTGCGAGGCTGGGCCGGGCCGATGTCGGCGGCATTTCACAACGCCCGTGTCGAGTTCCGCGCCGGAGCGGCGAGATTCTCGCTGATATTCATCGGCGCTAATAAAGACGCGGCTCCGTCGGCCGAAGATGGCGGCGCTGCGGTGAACTTTCTCTCCTCCGGCGCCGGCAGCCAGGCGGCGATTCCCGTCTACACTACGGTTCGATACCGGAGTCTCTACGCCGGCGTCGATGCGCTGTTTCACGGAGACGGCCCGTCGATGAAGCCCGAATATGTCGTCGCGCCAGGGGCCGACCCCGGCCGCATCGGTTTCTCCTACGAAGGCGCCATCGCCTCCCTCGACGCCCAAGGCGCCCTGACGCTAAACGTCCACGGCGTCCCCTTCCGCGAAGATCCTCCGGCAGCTTTCCAGGTCACCACACACGGACGCCGGCAAGTGACTGTCGCGTTCGAAAAAGGCTCCGGCGGCGCGTTTCACTTTCGTCTGGGATCGTATGACCGAAGCCTTCCCTTGGTGATCGACCCGGCCTTGAATTACACCGCCACGATCAACGGCACTTCCATCAGTTCCGCAACAGGCGTCGTCTCCGACGCCCACGCCGACGTATACGTCTGCGGGTACACCGATTCGGCCAACTTCCCCATGATCGCCGCTCTCCAACCCGGCTTCGGCGGCGGCAACGACGTCTTCGTCGCCAAGCTGGCGCAATCCGGCACGTCGCTGGTCTGGGCCACGTTCCTCGGTGGCATGGGAGATGACCGCGCAACCGGAATCGCCCTCGACGCCGCCGGAGAGGTCGTCGTCACCGGCTCGACCCAGTCGGTCAACTTCCCGGTCGCATCGGCCTATCAACAATCCCTCCGGGCAAGTTCCGGCCAGGACGCTTTCGTCGCCAAACTCAACGCCGCCGGAAACGGGCTCGTATTCTCAACCTACTTCGGGGGTAGCGGCTGGGATTTGGCGAACGCGGTCACGCTCGATTCGGCGGGCAACATCTACGTCATCGGTGACACGCAGAGCCACGACTTCCCCGTTCTCTCCCCCCTGCAGTCGCTCAACCAGGGCCAGCAGAACACCTTCGTGGCGGAGTTCACTCCAGCCGGTTCGCTCTCCTGGTCCACCTACTTCGGAGGCAACAGCATCGACCACGGAGCAGGAATCGCGGTGGACGCAAGCGCGAACGTCTATGTCGCCGGATCCACCTGGTCCACTGCCTTCCCCGTGCATAACCCCTTCCAGGCAACGAACCACGGCGGCCAGGACGCCTTCGTGGCCAAGTTCGCCGCCGGTGGCGGGTCGGTCGTCTTCAGCACCTATCTCGGCGGATCCGGCAGTTCGAACTCACCCATCGAAGGCGCGGTGGGCGTCGGCGTCGATTCCTTGGGCGACGTCTACGTGGGTGGAACAACCAACTCCATGGACTTCCCCCTCGCCAATCCGCTGCAGTCCTCCGCTCACCCCTACGGCACGGACCTCTTCATCACCGAATTCAACCCCCAAGGCTCCGCCCTCCTCTACAGCACCTACCTCGGCGGCAGCAGCTACGACTACGCCCAGGCCTTCATGGTCGACGCAACCGGCAGCGCCTACCTGGCCGGCACCACCCTCTCCCAGGACCTCCCGCTCGTCAACCCCTACCAATCCAACCCCGCCGGCATGTACGACGGCTTCGTGATCAAACTCTCGCCCGGAGGCGCCCTCATGACGACCGCCACATACCTGGGGGGAGCCCTGAACGACGCGGTAAACGCCATCGGTGTCGACCACTGGGGCAATCTCTACCTGGTAGGTCAAACAGCCTCAACGAACTTCCCCGGCGCAGTGGCTTTGGGTGGCTCGACCGGCTTGGCTAATGCATTTGTTGCGAGCATGAGCGGACCGGGCGACCACCGGCCGTTCTTAGATCGCCTGTACCAAGGATTCTTCAATCGCCTTCCCGATCCTAGCGGTAACTCATATTACTCAAAAGGACTTGACTCCGGATGGACGGAGCCAACTGTTGCGAACAACTTCTACCTGTCTCCGGAAGCACAGAATACGGACTTCGGGATCCTCGAATGCTTCTTCGCAATGCTGAATGTCGACCCAACCTACTCCGATTTCTCCCC
>DAIDIH010000125.1 GCA_027459465.1 Bryobacterales bacterium
TTCGCGCGCGTGTTCGATTTTGAGATCCGGCCCGTCGACGCATGGGCCCACATTTTGGAGAAAACGCAATGATCGAAGTCGTGATGCCCCAGATGGGGGAAAGCATCGTCGAAGGAACGCTGACCAAGTGGTTGAAGAAGGCCGGAGAGCGCGTCGAACGCGACGAGCCCCTGTTTGAAATCTCCACCGACAAGGTCGACACCGAGATTCCCGCGCCCGCCGCGGGCGTGCTCGCACAGATCCTCGTCGAAGAAGGCAAGACGGTCGCCATTGGCACAGCCGTCGGCTCGATCGACGAAGCGGGTACCGGCGCCCCGGCGCCCGCGGCCGAAAAGCCCGCCACCGTACCCGCTCCAGCCCCTGCACCTGCTGCAGCAGCCCCGGCCCCAGCGGCGCCCGCGCCCGTCGCTCCTCCTCCGCCACCCGCTCCGGAACCCGTCATAGCCGCTGCTGCCGAAGCACCCGCCGGCCCCTTGAGTCCGCTCGTCCGAAAGATGGCCCGCGAGTACAACATAGACCTGCGTCAGGTGAAGGGCACCGGCGCCGGCGGACGCATCAGCAAGCAGGACGTCGAAGCCTTCATGTCGGCCCAGGGCGCCAAAACGATGGCCCAGTCCGAAGCGGCTGCGCCCGCCGCGCCCCCGGCCCCGGTCTACCAGCCACCGGCCGCGCCGCCCGTCTATCAGGCGCCGGCGGCTCCCGCCGCGGCCGCAGCGCCCGCCGTTCCCGCTCCTGCTTCCCGCGTCGAGCCGATGAGCGTCATGCGCCAGCGCATCGCCGAGCACATGGTCCTCAGCAAGCGCACCTCCGCCCACGTCACCACCGTCCACAAAGTCGACATGACCAAGGTCGCCAAGCTCCGCGACCGCAATAAGGACGAGTTCAAGGCCCGCTACGGCACCTCGCTGACGTTCCTCCCCTTCGTAACCCGCGCGGCCGTCATCGCCCTCCGCCAGTTCCCGATCTTCAACTCCTCCATCGAAGGCACGAACATCCTCTATCACGGCGGCATCAATATCGGAATCGCCGTCGCGCTCGAAAACGGGCTCATCGTCCCCGTCATCCGCGACGCCGACGAAAAGAACGTCATCGGGCTCCAGCGTTCCATCGCCGACTTGGCTGCCCGCGCCCGCTCCCGGCAACTGAAGCCGGACGAAGTCCAGGGGGGCACCTTCTCCATCACCAACTTCGGAAGCTTCGGCAGCGTCTTCGCCACGCCCGTCATTAACCAGCCCCAGGTCGCCATCCTCGGCATCGGCACCGTCGAAAAGCAACCCGTCGTCATCGACGACGCCATCGCCATCCGTTCCATCTGCTACCTGGCTCTCACCTTTGATCACCGCCTGATCGACGGAGCCCTCGCCGACCAGTTCACCGGCAGAGTCAAGCAGATCCTCGAAAACTGGACCGAAGCGGTCTTGTAACCGGCCATGACGGCGATCCAGATTTTCCGGAAGTTCTCCGCTGATAAGCTGCGGCAGCTCGGCGGGCGCCTGCAGGTTTGTCTGGGCAAGCTCAACGAGGACCAGATCTGGTCGCGTGTCGGCCCGAACGAGAACGCCGTCGGCAACCTGGTCCTCCATCTTTGCGGCAATATGCGCCAGTGGATCGGCATCTCTATGGCGGGCGTCGACGACATCCGTAAGCGCCACGAGGAATTCGAAGCCCAGGGAGGACTCAGCCGCGCCGAGTTGTCCTCCCGCCTCTCAGCCGCGGTTGACCAGGCCGCCGCCTGGATCGAGTCGGCCCCGGAAGAAAGATTCCTGGCCGCCACGCGAGTTCAAAACTACGACGTCACAGGCCTCGAAGCCGTCTATCACGTCGTCGAGCATTTCGCCGAGCACACCGGCCAGATCATCTTTGTTACCAAAAGGATGACCGGGGAAGACCTGGCCTTTTACGGACACCTGAAACAGGCCACCCACGCCGAACAGACGCCCTAGCCAACTTGCCTGCTTAAAGCCGCGCCACCCCGCAGCCGATATGCGACTGCGTGGCATCGCAATTCGCTGTCATAAAATCCTGGCTCGCTGCGGCGGCGGTCATCTTGGTGATGAGCCTTGCACCGCCCCGCGCCCTCGCCCAGACAGTGTCCGCCACCCCAACCGCCGTCACTTTCAGCTACGTCATCGGCAACCCGCTCCCCGCCGCCTCGTCCGTTTCTCTCCGGCTCTCCTCGGGAACGGCAACCTACACCGCCACAAACACCCAACCCTGGCTAGTGGTGAGCCCACCCAGCGGATCCATGCCCGCCACGCTCAGCCTGCAGGTGAACCCGACTTCGTTAACCGCCGGCACCTACACGGACACGGTAACCGTAACCGTCACCGGCGTCGCCACGCCCACGACCATCAGTGTCACGCTCGTTGTCAGCGCCCGCGCCGGGGGAATCGTGGCGAACCCCACGGCCCTTTCTTTCTCAACTCCGCCGAACCCGCCCGCCTCCCAAACCATCACTCTTACAACCGATGGCGCGCCGGTGCCCTTCACCACCAGTTCGGGCGCCAAGTGGATGACCGTAACGCCAACCGCCGGCGTCGTGCTTCCCGGCGAGCAGTTCCCCTTAACCGTGTCGGTGGATTCATCCAGCCTCAGTCCCCAGGCCGCTCCCTACACCGGAAAGCTGACGATCGTCAGTTCTTCCGGCGGTTCGGCGCAAACCTCCACCTTGAACCTCACCGTCAGCCTCACAGTGAACTCAGCCCTGCCGACCATTACATCCGTCTTCCCCACCACGCTCCCGGTCAGCCAGAACCCCATCACCATCACGATTCGCGGCACGGGCTTCTATAGCGCGACCGTGGCCGGATTAAGTGGACTGCCCGCTCCGCTCGCCACAAAGCTCCTTAACTCCACCGCGATGCTCGCAACCATACCGGCCAGCGAGCTTTCCGCTCCCACGACTTTGGGCCTGTTCGTCACCAATCCCCCGCCCGGAGGCACGTCAACGACCTTCAGCGTCCCCGTGGCGGATACTCCGGTGCTGCTGGCGGCCGTCAATGCGGCAAGTTACTCGACAAACAGCACCACAACCACCCCGAACGTGAGTCCCGGCGAACTGCTCACGTTGTTCGGAACCAACATCGGCCCGGTCACCCCCGCCGGAATGACAACCAGCGGCCCCGACCAGGTGAGCACCTCGCTCAGCGGCGTCTCCGTCACCGTCGATGGCTACGCGGCCCCGATCCTCTACGTCAGCCAGAATCAGGTCAGCATCCAGGTCCCCTTCGAAGTCTCGACAAGCGACACCACGCAGGCGATTTCGCTCACCAACGGCTCGAACCCCGCCACCACGCTCCCAGTGGCGATCGCCGCCTCCGCGCCCGGTATCTTCAGCGCCAATGGCACGGGAGACGGCCAGGCCGCCGCGCTCAACTACAACTCGACCACGAACCAGTACACGCTGAACTCGCAGACGAATCCCGCCAACATCGGCTCCACGGTTCTTCTGTACATCACCGGCGCCGGAGCCTATCCGTCCTCGACCGCATCCTCGCTGGGTGTCTCATCCCTCACCGGCCTGTTGCTGCCGTCGACCGCTTCGCCCCTGCCTCAGGTCGCCACCGTCCCAACCGTGACAATCGGAGGCGTAGCGGCAACGGTAGCATATGCCGGCGCAATTCCCGGCTCGCTCCTCGGCCTCGTCCAACTCAATGTCGTCGTCCCCACCGGCGCCACGACAGGAAACACCGTGCCGGTTTCCGTCACCAGTGGCAGCGGCAGCGCACAGAGCACAATCACTCTGGCGATACACCCATAGCCGCGCCGCTCAATCGCACCGACTACAGCTTCAGTTCCTTCAAGTACGCGCGAAACTCCGCCCCAAGGTCGTACCGGTTCAGCGCGAACTCGACCGTCGCCCTCAGAAACCCGAGCTTGTCCCCCGCATCGTACCGCTTCCCTTCAAACTTATAGCCGTAGATCGGCCGGCTGCGAAGCAGGTACTTCAGCCCGTCGGTAAGCTGGATCTCGCCTCCCGTGCCCGGCTCGATATGATCCAGCGCGTCGAAAATCTCCGACGTCAGCACATACCGCCCGATGATCGCCAGATTCGACGGCGCCTCCGATGCCTTCGGTTTCTCCACCATGTTCCGGATCCGGAATAGACGGCTATTGCCGCCGTTGTGCGGCACCGGCTCGGCGTCCACCACGCCGTACGCCGAGATCGCGTCGCCCTCCACTTCCATCAGCGCGAGCACCGACGCCCCGTAGAATTCGTAAATATCCAGAAGCTGCCGCAGGCACGGAATCGGCGCGTCGATCACGTCGTCGGAGAGCACCGCCGCGAACGGCTCGGACCCGACGAGTTCCCGCGCCCGCAGCACCGCATGGCCCAGGCCCAGCGCCTCCTTCTGCCGGACATACGCCACGTTGATCATGTCCGAAATGCCCCGCACCACCGCCAGCAGATCCTTCTTGTTCTTGGCATCGAGCGTGTGTTCCAGCTCAAAGCTCACATCGAAATGATCTTCGATCGCGCTCTTGCCCCGGCCCGTGACGATGAAAATGTTCTGAATTCCCGAGTGCAGCGCCTCTTCGACGCCGTACTGGATCAGCGGCTTATCCACCAGCGGCAGCATCTCTTTCGGCTGCGCCTTCGTCGCCGGAAGGAAGCGCGTGCCGAGCCCCGCTGCCGGAAAAACCGCTTTTCTCACCTTGGGAATCATAAACCTGTATTGTAAGCACCCGCGCCCGCCGCCCCGCGCGCATCGGATTTTACGGCTCGCGCACGCCCACGGCGATAAGTGACGTAGGTCCCCAAGGTAGAAAACCGTCAACCCGCCGCCAAAGCCACACCAGCGAATCAAACACCGCAATTTGAAACCGGCTGAACGTCCGCTTCCGGAAGATACGCCCGTTTACAAACCATGCCGGCCGCGTCGCGCGGTTGAACCGCAGAATCCGCTCCACCCGAAACCCGGCCTCGCTCATCTTCGCCCGCAGCTCGGCTTCCGAATACCGCCGGTGGTGCCCCAGCACCTCATCGAGCGTGCCGTACACCGACATGCCCTCCGGTACCAGAATGAGGGCGCGTCCCCCCGAAACCAGCACCGAGTGAATGTTGGCCAGCGCCAGACGGTCGTCCGCAACATGCTCGATCACATTCAGGCAAACCGCGGCGTCGAGAGAATTGGCGAACGGCGCAAAGTCCTCCGCTCGCTCCAGGTCGCATCGATGCACCTCGAGCGACTGCCGGTACTGCAGCCGGTTCGACAAACGCGCCAGGTGTTCTTCGTCGATATCGCTCGCGATATAACGGCTCCGCCCGCGCGACAGCAGCACACTCAAGTTTCCAATGCCCGCGCCCAGCTCGATCACCCGCGCGCCAAGGTACGGCCGGATCGTATCCGCCATCCACCGGTTGAACCGCGGAGCATTCGCCAGCACATCCAGAATCTCGGGTCCCTTCTCGCGATAGATGTCTCTCACAAAGCCGAATCGCAGCATCACCAAAACCGCCTCGATCGCGTCGCGAAACCCGATCTTCTTGCCCTCCTCATACGTACGGCCGCGATAGCTGATCGGTGTTTCAAAGATCCGCACCTGCCGCTGCGCGAGCTTGATCGTGATTTCCGGCTCAATGCCGAACCGGTCCGTCCGAAGCGGGATCGACCGCAGCAACGAAGTGCGAATCGCCTTGTAACACGTCTCGATGTCGGTGAGATTCAACCCCGAGATCATGTTGCACAGCAGCGTCAGAAACTTATTTGCCACCGAGTGCCAGAAATAAAGAACGCGCCGGCTGCCCGCCGCCATGAACCGTGACCCGAATACCGCGTCTGCCTCCCCATCCAGCAGCGGCCGGAGTAGCTGGGGATAATCCGTCGGGGAATATTCCAGGTCAGCGTCCTGAATCAGGCAAAACTCGCCGCGAGCGTGTTCCAACGCCGTGCGGATCGCCGCCCCTTTGCCCCGATTCTTCTCATGGCGAACGAGGCGGATCTGATCCGGATGAAGTGCCTGCAACGCCGCCGCCCGTTCCGCCGATGCGTCCGTGGAGGCGTCGTCCACGACGACGATTTCAAGCCCCATGCCGGACGGCAGAGGAGCACGCAGAATGCGGGACAGAATTTCGCTGATCCATTCTTCCTCGTTATAGAGGGGTACGAGAACCGAAAGGAGCATAAGGTATTTGAGTATCCAGCATACCCCGCCTGCGCCTGAGACTTGACCGAAGAGTCAAACACTAGCCCTACAGGAGGCAA
>DAIDIH010000126.1 GCA_027459465.1 Bryobacterales bacterium
ACCACCGACCTCCTGGTCCCGAACCAGACGACCCTCGCTATCTCCATGATTACAGGGAGAATATTTTTGCAGGAAATTTCATTTTAGGCACCAAAAGTACGTTCGTGGGTGGGTAATTGGGTGGGTAGTTTTCACCTGATCTGACTTCCAGACTTCCGCCTAGATACTTTGGATTCCTCCTTGAGCTTCACCCATTCTCAAGAAGACCAGTCAGAGCAGAACGCGGACAATGCCTGATCAGCTAAAAGCCGAGAGAACACCGACACAGGTCGCGCTTCAGCGTCCAACTCCAACCCTAAGACCGCATGTGTTCGAAGACGAGATTGGCCCAAGCCGGGTGCTTCCGGACGACGGATGGCGGTGCCGGAAAATCGGGGGCAGCGGGCACGTCACGCCGAACGGTTATTACAGCGTCGAGCGGACGTTAAAAGTACTGGCCTCGAAAGGCGGGAAGATTGGCATCTGCGGTTCGTGTATGGACGCCCACGGTCTCAAGGCGGAGACCCTGGCCGAACGCGCGCACCCATGGCACTATGGATGAACTCGCAGCATGGACGCGAAAAGCCGACCGGTCATCGTGTTTTAGAGATGGGAAAGGAAACGGCAATCAGCGCCGATGCCTACCAGCTGGGCGCGTAGACCCGAGACTCTTGAGAAAGAAGCTGACGGCCCTGCATATATCTCCTGCGATGCTCAACGCCGCGCGCCGGCGTGGGAACGCCGTGGGAGTATCGGTTGAGCTGCGCTAAGGTGCGCGGAGGCGTTTCCATTTCCAACATTTCGTTCGAGGTGGTCATCGCCGTCACCCTTCTTTGCTGGGTGTCCGATCCCACTGCGGCGGTACCGGAAATGGCGCGCGTCGTGCAACGCCCCGGCGGAGTCGTTGTCATTGATGAACTGGTCCGTTACACCTGCGGTCGTCGTGCGCAGGATTCGCGGTTGGCTTGGGTACACGTTTTGGCGGGTGCGCATCTCTGGACACCGGGCGAGCTTTGCCGTTTGGTGGAAAGCAACGGAAAGCAACGGCATGACATTCGGCGCGGTGCGCGGTGCCGTATATCCGCCGTCGCGAATCGTGTCGAAGTGGTTGGCCCCGCTCAACGGCTCATCGTCTTATGGCCTCGGCAGGTGCGGCGTTTCTTTGCATCCGCGCAGGCAAACCACCTTATGCTGATGTGCCACTGCGGACGGTGGTCCCGCGCTAAGTACATCGCCGCCTCGGCAACGCACCGACGGCATTTCGGAGCCGGCGCTGCACCTCTTCGTCAAAGGCAAGCAGAGGCACGGCCGGACCGACTTGACCTTGTCGAGTAGTTGGATGCCGTCCTTTTGCAGCTGCCACCTTGCGACGACGCGCTGCCCGCGTTACCCAACGATACCTAATGCCTGCACGGCCTTCCACCAGAGTCCCCTGATCCGGACCGACGGTGATCGGATCGGTGCCCGATTTCGGGCATTTCACGTCGCCTACTGCCGGATACCGGGCAAACGCTTACGAGACCGCAGTGTGCCAGGGAACCTCGCGCATCGAAGTCCGCTCATTTCTGCGGCCTGTGTTTGTTTTCGCTCTCCTCCAACGGGGACTCGGTGGCTCCTCGGCTGCCAACCTTGGCCCGCAAACGCTGCCCGCCGAGTTGGTTCGTGGCGTGCATTCAACGTCGGGCGAGCCGCGCAGGCGCAGATGTTCAAGGCAGACTGGCCGGGAGGACACCATGAGCTTGATCCTGATCTACGGTGATCGCTTCAGTGGCCAACGGGAGTTGGCACACGCCCTTGCAGAAGAACTTGGGTATCGACTGGTCACACCCGATGTGGTCATCGAGAGGGCGGCGGCTTGGGGCGCATCGCAGCAGGAGTTAGTCCGCGTTCTCGCGGAGAGTCCCGGATTGCGAGATCGATTCCTCCGCAAGACACACAGTCAATGGACATTCCTCTGCGCCGCCCTTGCTGAGGAGATCTGGCAGGGAAATGTGATTTGCCATGGGGAACTGGCAGACCTGCTGTTGCATCAAGAGCTGCCCGTCACCCGAATTCAAGTCTTCGCGTCCGTAGGATCGCGGGTCAGCGCCGTGGTCCAGTTGCTAAGGTACGACGAACCCGAGGCTGCCGCATTTCTTAAGTTCGCCGATCGGGCGAGGAGGAGGTGGCTCAGGGTGTACGGGGTACACGGCGAACCTGCGCCCGATCTCCTGGTTAACCTCGATCGCATCGATCTCCGGGAGGCGTGCGATACAGTAGCAACTTTCATCCGTATGCGTTCGACAGAGGCCGTCCGCAGCGCCGATTATCTCTTCCTGGAAAACTTCGCGGTTGCCTTCCGGATCAGGGCAGCGCTCGCTATGGACCCGGCGACCAGACACCTGGAGCTCGGTATCAGTTCAGACCGTGGGCGGGTTTCGATGTGGGGCCACCTTCCCGAGCCTGAGGACTTTAAGGAGGCGCAACGTGTCGCCTGGACCGTTCCCGGTGTGTCCGAGCTCGAATTGAACGGTGAGGCGGGAGGCCAAGCCGAAGCGACCGGAGGAGCCGGAGATCACCTTCCGCTCAGCTGGCAAAGAGTGCGGCCGACCCTCCTCGCAACCGGTGCGGGGCTTGCGGCGGTGGCGTTCTTCGTCCTGCTGTTTTTCTGGGTCGGATCGTTCGTAGAGTTCTCGCTTGCCGACTCGCAGGTTATCCAGGGGGTGGTTACCGATAGCCGCTGCGGTTCCCGCCATCCGCAGACCGAAAATGCCCAATGCGTCCGCGCGTGTGTGTCGCGGGGCGGCAAATACGTGCTCGACGATGGAAAAGGCCTCTACGAACTGAGTAGCCAGCACGATGCGGAAAAGTTCGCGGCTCGCAAGGTCAGGGTACGGGGTGTCCTTGAGAAGGGGGCACATTACGTGCACGTTCAATCTATGGAGCTGCTCTGATGACCAGAGATCGTTGTACTGCATTGCCGACGCCGACATGCTGCTTGGGTCGCCGGGCTGCCCCTGCGACGTCGCCGTCAGCTGCGCAAGATCAGCGACGTACCCGTGCTCGGACAAGCGCCCTTGCGAAGGTACGCAGCGGACTTCGGCTCGTCCTCGACGATCAACACCCTCACGAATGAATCATGACAACCGGGAATTGGGTTCAGTAGCGAAGGCGGCAGGCACAGGGTTTCACTTGGGGGTGCGGCGGACCGCGAGAGGAGGCCCAGAGGTCAGGCGAGATGATACTGACCTGCCTCTGGGCCATGCTTGGGGCTACTTCGTCACCGTAAACAAGGAACCGGACATCATACCCATCACCTCTGCTGTGTTGGTTTCGAGGCGGATCAACCGTGTACCCGCAGTTCCCGAAGAGGAGATCTGCACGGAAGCCGTCAGTTGCGTCCCGGCGGCGTTTACTTGAACATTCGAGACTTTCATACTGCCGTCTTGACTACCCATGCCCGGTCCGTTGCCGCCTCCCATCATTCCCCCGCCCGTGCCGTTACCGCCATTGAGAAACTCGATCCCCGTCACGGACTGGAGGTTGGTCCCGGTGATCGTCAGCGTGAAAGTGCTCCCAACGGCGGCACCGTTCGGAGCGATTGCGGAAATCAGCGGGAGGGTCCAGGTGCCCTGGCGCTCGGTGTCACCACCGTTCATGCGCGACATAATGCCGTAGCTGCTCATGTCCACCGTGTCGAGCGTACCCGTGCCTTCCGCCAGAACCATCAGTTGGTTGCCAGCCGGGTTCACAGCCATGGCCCTTGGACCAGGATCGACAGGGAAGGTTTTCACCACCCTGCCGCCGGCCATGTCTACAACCGTGACGCTGGCCGTCATCATGTTAGCGATGAATGCATTGTTCCCATTCGTGACGACTGCTCCGGGCCCCATCGCATTCCACACGCTGGTGTCGACCGGTGTGACCGTCCCCGTGCCGAGATCGAGGATCAGAAAGCCGTTCGACATCGGAGTGGTAATCAGAGCCTTATTTGCTGAGGACGAGACAGCGACTTCGTAAGGGCGGGTCCCCGTTGGAAGGGTGACGCTGGAGACAGCGTAGTTCGACATGTTGATCATCGATACCGTGCCGGCTTGCATGTTCGCGACGACCGCAACGTTTCCGGAAGCCGCGATGCCGGCTGGACCGAGTCCCACCGTCACGGTCTGCACCATGACCTTAGTGTTGGTGTCGATCACGGAAACGGTCCCGCTGGCTTCATTGGTTACCAACAAGTTCGATCCGGCGAACGCCAGGTGGCTGGGATAGTACCCGGTGCCAATCACTGAGACTACCTTCATCTGCGATACGTCAATGAGCGCAATCGAAGCCTTCGCGCTGAGGGAAACGGCGGCAAGGGTTCCGGCGGCATTGACCGCGATCGCATGAGCCTGAGAACCCGATGGCAGTGTGATCGTTGACGTCGTGGTGCCGGATGCCATCGAGATGACACGCACGACATCATCGTTTTCGTCCGTCACCAAGGCGCTGTTGTTCGCCGGGCTAATTGCCATGTAGCTCAACTCGTGGGCTCGCATCGTATTTTCGCCGACCATCATGCCGGAGCCCCAACCGGGCATTCCCTGCATCTGGGCTGTGGTGGGCAGGATTTCCATGTGCGTCACGTTGCTGGTTTGCCCGTCCGATGTGACCGTCACTGGCACTCGTCCAGCCCCCGCCGCCCCAGCAGGCATACTCACATTGATCTGCTGCAAGCCAACAAAGCCGGGCGCATTGCCAAACCACATGACGCTACCTGGCATGCCACCAATTGAGACCGCCGGCGTCGACGACGGATCCAGACCTGTAACATACATTGCAATAGGCGTGGTCTGGCCATTGGTCGTGGTGCTGAACGGTCCCGGCTGCCACATCATGCCATTCAGCATTGCCCCTTCACCGACGCCCATCCCATTCATCGAGAACGTGCCGGGCCCGGCATTACCCACCATGGTCGTTCCGGTAACGACCTGTGAACCGTTGTTGACCGTCACCGTGGCTTGGCCAGCACCGGTTCCGGATGGCATGATGAAGTTGATTTGGCCTGGAGACACGTACTGCATCATCGCGGGTACACCATTTACTGTCACTGAGCAGCCGCCCAACGTCGCCGGGAGTTGCCCCGGTCCAATCCAGTTGCCCGCCATGGTCTGGGAACAGAGATTCTGGCCGAACGCCGTGGCGAACGAACCGCCGGCAATTGGTTGGGAGGAATCGAAAGACGCGCCATTGACAACGGTCATCTGAGCGAGGGCTCCGGAAATTCCGAAGATCCCCGACAAACCCACGAGTGCAAGTGCGGAAAGAGTTTTCATTTTGAACCTCGATTACTTGTTTTGCAGGCGCCTGGCCATGATTGGATGTTGTTATCTCGCATATTTTCAATTTGCAAATCGACTAGCGTCATGCCTGACGGTGCGAATTGAGCACACCGGGCGTGCCCAAGGTATACGCCGTTAGTGCTTCCCAGAGAAAAGTAAGTGAGCGACATCTACTCCGATTCCTACGCAGACAGTTGTAAGGTGAAAAGGAACGCTTCGGGCGACCGTGGTGTTGAGCGAAATTCCCGCGTGCAGCGGGACGGCCAGGCCAATTGACGCTCCGTAGTCCCGCAATTGGCTGGCGCCAATCATTGTTTGTTGAGCTTGATCGTAGAAGGGCATGTTCGCCGCAGGCGGCATTGTCATGGTCCCGCCGCTGCCCATCCCGGGCCCCATGCTCCCGCCCGGCATCATTCCGCCGCTTTGCGAACTGGATGAACTATTTCCGCTGGTGTTTGAGCCGCTCATCACCGTCTGGCTATAGACGACCTGGTTTCCAAAGGGCTCCAGCCCGAACCCGGCGAGACCGAATCTCACGTTATGAGGCAACGCGAAGTCAGCGCCGCCACCGAAGTGCGCTACATTCCCATCTGTGATGTACGGACGCAGGTAGCCGACATTGTTGAACACGGAGTTGGCGAATCCTGCCGAGAGCCACGGCTTAGCCAATCCGAACCGTCGTGCGATCGTTCCCGTGGCATCGACTGTGACCTTTCCGGTGCCAAGCCCTTTATTTCGGTCGCCGGTCGGTGCACCGAGGGTCACCACCGTTCCAACGTCGAACCCTGCACCCCGGCCACGCAGAAATCCAGAGACATAGGCGTCGCCGAGGCCGGCCGACGAGAAGCTGGAGCTGGAAATCCGATAGTAGGGCACACCCACCACAGCGGCCAAATGGGCCGAGTCGAATCCGACCTCCGACACCAGAGAAAAGACTGTCGCCGCTGAGTTGTGGTCAACGCCTGAGCCGACCGACAAGACGGGCCGCAGTGGGGCTACGTTCTCACCGGCACCGCCGGCCTCCAACTGGCGGCTCACGTCCCTGCGAACGGAACGTAGACTCCGGAGAACAGCATCATCGTCCATTCCCCGCGAGCGGAGTTCCGCCACGAAAATTGTGGCAAAGGACTGACCTGTTTCTCTTCGCTGCAGTAGTAGATGATTGCGATGCACCTGGAGGCTGTCAGCCATCGCAGCGACTACCATGAGCTTCAGGTCCTGATTGGCAATGAGGGCATCGAGCTTGCGAATCTCGGCTTGAATCGGTGCAACCGATGATTGCGCGCATAAGCATAGCGGCACCGCTAGCGTGAGGAACAGTTTTGCGCGAGTCCAGCTCACAACGCTCCTAATGAACCCCTCCAGGACTGCCGGGCATTCCTGTCGTCCCCGGCATGTGTCCCGACGCAGCTGCCCCCATCGCGGCCCCACCCATTGCGCCGGCGCCCATGCTGCCCATCCCGGACATGCCGGGCATCATGTCGGCCTGTTCGGAACGGCCGCGAAACATTTGAGCCCGCATGGGCGGCTGATTGCCCCGTACCCAGGTGCGCTGTCCAGGCCGCAACAGCAACTCCTGAGACGGCGCGCGCCGATTCGCCACGGCGACTAGACCCTCGTCCACGGCAACCAGGGTAGCGTCGGTGTCGTCCACAAATACGCTAAAGGTGGTCCCCCTGACCGCGATCACCGCAGTCGGCGTGGTCATCGTGTGTGGGTTCGGGCGGCCGCCCAACTTCTCTATATGCACCTTGATCGACCCAAACACCAAGTGGAGAAACTCGCCAATACCGATCGACTGCTCACTGAAAATGACACGTGAGTCTGGGTAAATATGAACCGTACTGCCGTCGCTTGCCTGAACGATCGCTTCCGACCGGGAATCGGTGGTGAGCTCATCGCCAACGCTAACGAGATCGCTCAAGACCAGCTGCCGGCTGGCAACGTTTGCCCGTTTCAAGGACAATGTGCCCGAAATGCTGACGATGCGGCCTTGTCCGGCAGCGAGCGGCTGCGCCGCGGCGCGAACCCCCGACAACGCGAATACCGCTGCTATAATGCCGACTGTCTTGGCGAGCGTCGTGCGCAAAATCGGATCTCCTGGCTCCTCTTTGGTATGCAGTCCTGCTACCACTCCCGTCCGAGGCTTTACACCCTATGATTCAATCCATTTTGGAAGGTGACAGGCGACTATCTGCGTGATTTGCCCCACTCCATCTCGACGGAGGTTGCCACTTGACCCTGAACTGTAGACAAAGACGGCATCGCTGGAGAGGTTGCGCGCCATTGCGCGGTCTGTGCGGTGGCAACTAAGGGCACAGTCCATGTGCCCGAAACGCGCCAACAACGCGAGCGACGCAACGGCAATTCAACAAGTTAGGACCGGCAGGCAGCGTGCGTATTGGTGAAACGAGGTTTTCAAACCTTATTTTCTTTTGTGAGGTCAAGTTTCGATGAAAACGAGATTCAGAATTGCACGCCACGCCACATGCCTGCTCGCATTGGCGTTGACCTTTGTGGCCGTGAGCCCAGCGCAGATGGGTGGCGGCATGATGGGCGGTGGCACGACGAACGGCGGGATGACTGGGGGCAACGGAACCGGCAGCAACACCGGGATGATGGGCAGCAACTCGCTGGGCGGCATGATGCAGGGCCCGCTGGCGGGAATGATGGGGGGTAATTCAGGGCTGACAATCGGGGCAGATGGAACGCTGTACATCACTCGCTCATCCACTTCCCAAGGGCAAACGGCTCAAGCCGCCGCGACCCAACTGGCAGCGATTGACACCAACGGGAATGCCAAATGGACGCTCCCGATCACCGGTAGCGCGTCGCAGCCAGCACTAGGCAAAGACGGCACTCTGTTTGTGACGACCTCTGATTGGCTGAGCTGGATGTACAGTGGCACCACTGCGGCCGGCGGAACCACGCCCAACCTTCTGGTCGTGAAGCCAGGACCGACCTCTGCCAGTGTTGCTCTGACTATTCCGTTACAGGGCCAGATCGCATCCGCACCGCAGATCGGTGCAGACAATGCTGGCGGGTACATCGTGTACGTCATCACGGTCGACGCATTCGAGGGGACTAGCGTCAACACAAGCGCCACTTCCGGAACTTACCTTTATGCTTTCTCTCCTGCCGGAGCCCTGAAGTACCGTCTTCAACTCAGTCAGGGCGGCTATGGAATGATGGGGCTGTGAACAGTCCTGCCGTCAGGGTGACCGCTCACTCGGCCCAGATGGGGATACGAAGATCATGAAGAGTAGGACCGTTAGGCTGTCCCGACCACCTACCAATTGGCCGGCGACGACGCAGGATCTTGCGAATATGGCCTCATATTACCGCCGCGTCGCAGCAGAGCGGCTCGGAAAGGCTGCTGGGCGAGCTAGACGCCTGGCAGCCGTCTTTGAACAATTCGCCAATGATGCGGTGGCTGATGAAGGAACCGTCGAGTTCACTCCTGGGTCGGCCGTGGCTTTGTCAAGCCCGTTGGACGCCGCAGAAGGGACTCGGAGGTCTGGCGTTCACCGTTGGTGGCCCGTCCTTGCAGCGGCCGGCATCGTTTGCCTCGTAGTCGCAGGCCTGTTCAGCCTCAACCCGCCGGCGAAGCCAGCAGTATCTTTGACCGGCACAGTGACGGACAGCCTCTGCGGGCAGCACCACACTGCCGAGGCCAGTGCGGCCTGCGTCAGGAATTGTGTCAGACAGGGGGCCAAATACGTCCTTTATGATGGGATGAGGCTCTACCAGTTAGGCGACCAACACCTCGGGGAACGTGTCGCCGGGCAAAAGGTGAACATCAGGGGCGTTCTTGATCGGATGACATATACCGTGCAGGTGAGCTCCATCAAACCAGCTTCCTGACGGAGATACAGTCCTCACCGACGCAACCGTCCACACGAGATCCTCTGCAAAGGATTGCGACCTGGGCGGAAATGGAACACTCCAGTAGCTTATCCGCGATCTTCGGTCTCTGCATCGCGCTGCCCTTCGAGGCGCGCAAGCTTTTTGTATAGGGTCCTTCGCTGAATGCCAAGAATTTCGGCGGCTTTGGTCTTATTCCCGCCGGTCTCGCGGAGCACTCTAAGGATTTGGCGCCGCTCGACTTCACTCAATTCGCTGGCCGGCTCCCCTTCTTCCTCAGCTAATGGGTCGATAAGAAAGGATCGGAGTGTTTCTTCCGATACCTGGCCTACCGCTGCGAGCGCAACTACTCGCTGAATGGTGCTTCTCAACTGCCGTACATTGCCGGGCCAGTCGAATTGATTTAACAAGTGTTCGGCTTCCGGTGAAAACCAGACGCGCCTTTGCCCAGCCACTGTCGCTTCACCCAGAAATCGCTTCACCAAGAACGGGATGTCGGAGCGCCTTTCTCTCAGCGGCGGGACGTCGATTCGGAGCACATTCAAGCGGTAAAAGAGGTCTTCACGGAACTTGTTCTCGCGGACCATGGTTTCCAGAGATCGATTCGTGGCGGCGATAATCCGCACGTCGGCTTTCTTTGGCATGCCAGAACCAACCGGCCGATATTCCTTCTCCTGCAACAAGCGCAGCAGCTTCGGTTGGACCTCCAGCGGGGTCTCGCCAATTTCGTCGAAGAATACCGACCCGCCGCGGGCGGAGTCAATGATGCCCTGGCGGTCACGGTCGGCCCCGGTGAATGCTCCCCGGATGGAGCCGAAAATCTCGGATTCCCAGAGGCTGCCGGTCACGGCACCGGAATCGACCGGCACAAATGGCGCTTTTGCGCGTGCGCCATGGTCATGGATGGCGCGGGCGACGAGCTCTTTTCCAACGCCGGTCTCCCCGATGATCAGGACGGTCTCGTCTGATCGCGCGGCGCGCGCGATTCGCTTATACACGTCCACCATAGGCCGGGAGAAGCCGATCATATTGCCGAATCCTTCCGTGCCCGTCTCAAGTTCAGAAGGCGCTTCCGAACTGGTGAGGTAGGCCTCAGCACGCTCGATAACCGACAACAGATCCCGCATCTCGAAGGGCTTGGCGATGTAGTCGAATGCTCCACCCATCTCAGCTTCCACAGTGGTCCGAACGGAACCGCGAGCCGTCATGAGAATAACCACCGCGTCCAGGCCTAATCGCCTCACCTGATCGAGTACATCCAAGCCGGTCACGCGGTCGATGTAGATGTCGCTGACGATAATCCCATGGCCTCCATCGCGAACAGATTGAAGACCGTCTTCGCCGTCATTCGCTACAGTGAGATCGTAACCCTTCGCCCGCAAGAAAGTGGCTATCGTCGAGGTAATCGACTCCTCGTCGTCGATCACCAGAATGGAAGGTTTGCTCATCGGCTTTGGCTCGGCAGCACTATCGTGAAGCGTGAGCCGGCGCCTTCGCGGCTGTCAACTTCAATTCGGCCCTCGTGCTGCAAAACGATCTCCTTGACCAGGGCGAGGCCGATTCCAGTGCCTTCCTCATTATCGGACGCGCCGCGCCGGATTCGATAGAAGCGCTCGAAGATCTTCCCTTGTTCGCTTGGCGAGATTCCATATCCGTGATCCGCGACCGAGATGCGGACCGCACCGTCTCCCTTGACGGCGGTGAGGATCACGGCGGTGCCTTTCGGGCTGTACTTGACGGCGTTCGTGAGAAGGTTATAAATCGCGAAGGAGAGCAGATCGCCATCGGCCGGGACGGCCATGTGAGGTACTTCCGCAACGATCGTGATTTTCTTGCGTGCGCCATACAAGCGAGCCCGTTCCAGCACATCGTCGCAAAGCAGCGCCAAATCCAGTTCTTGTTTTTCAAGCGAGAGAGATCCCGTAGCCATTCGCTCGACATCCAGGAAAGTGTGGATGATCTGAGTGAGCCTCTTGGATTCCTTGTGAATCATCCCTGCGATCTGGGTCCGCTGATCGTCCGGCACATCGCGATCTGAGATGATCTCGCTCGAACCCTGGATGGCCGTCAGAGGTGTTTTGATTTCGTGAGCGATGGCCTGGACTCTAAACGCGTATTCCCGCTGCTTATGTTCCGATCTGCGGAGTGCGCTGGCCACGAGCGCGTATTCCCCTAATGCTGTCACGCCGCCGCAAACAACAAACCCGGCCGCCAGTGTTCCGACCGGCCAAACGTGCCCAAGGCGGATGGCGATGAAGCAAGCCGCAACAATCGCCACGCCGAGCAGCCCCAAGGCTGCGAATAGATGGACACCGCGGAGGGTGCCGATGCCCAGTACGCAGGCGGCGCCGATGAATGCCAGAGCCGCGAATTGGCCGGGTGCACTCAAGGGGACGAGGAAGTCCCGATCCAGGATCGTTCGGGCGACGTTCGCATGGATTTCGACGCCGCTCATCCCGAGCCCGGAGGAGAAGGGTGTGAAAAGACGGTCCCCGCCGCCCTGAGCAGTCACGCCAAGAAACGCGATTTTTCCCTGAAAGTCTTCGGCATGAGCGGTGTTGTCGAGCAAAGACGAAAACGGAATTCGGCGAAAGGTTCCTTCCGGTCCGGCGTAGTTGATAAGCATCACCCGTTTTGCTGGGCTGTCCTCGCTTGAGACGGCAGGGATTGAAGTTGCGGGGATGCGGATAGGCCCAAGTTCGAGCGAATCGGGTCTCTCCAAAGGTGCCGCGGCCTGGCTGGCGGCGCGCACGGTCTGAAGCCCAAGCGCCCAGAATCGCTTGCCGCCATCCACTTCCTCCAGCGCGACCGAACGCACATTGCCGTCCGGGTCAGGTGCTGCATGGGCGTGACCAATCAGATGGGAACCGGCGAACGCCGGTAGCGGTTCGATCCAGGTGCGGCTTGTCTGTGGGTCGCTACGCAACGCTGCGCAAAGAACCACTTGAGGCATCGATGAAAGAGCCTTGGACAGTGGGGCATCGTCTTCCGGTTGCCCGGGTTCCGCCAGAAGAATATCGAGGGCCACCGCTCTCGGGCCAAAGGAAGCCAACCGCCCGATGCCTTGGGCCAGCACAGACCGGCGAAGCGGAAGGGGACCATAGTGCGCCGCGGTCGTATCATCGATGGCAGCCAGCACAATCTCGCTGATGGTCCGCGAATGGACGGGCCCCCGAAACCAGAGGAGGACATCGGTGAGGTTCGCATCTAATTGGTGGACAAGTTCGTTCCAGACCAGAACGGGAAGGGCCGCGACCAGAATCAGCAAATAGATCGACCGAATCGCGAAAGCCGTCCGGGTCGGACGATGCGCCCGTAGCTTCATGCGATCCACCTTTCCCTCATGCCGTAATGGTAAGACATTGCATCGATCCGCCCCAAAGTGCAGAATTCCTTTCGTGCTTCAAGGGAGGCACTTCGCCGCACAATTGGCCATTTGGGACGCATCATTTGCTTGCCATGCTCCGCGATTATGCTGATTCCCATAGCCGGAGCACGGGTTCATGCTTCGGCTGGATATCGCGACAGCGGGCGCTGCTAAGCGTGGCGCCGTTCGGAAATCCTGCTGTTGTTCGGATCGCCTTCGCTTCACAGGGTCTGGCAAATATATGCCAAGGCGCCGTGAGCCCATCCTGTAGAGAATTCAGGGACGGGCAGAATCCCCAGGGGAACTCAGGGAGGCGGAGCGGTCGTTGCCAAATCAACGCCGCCCGTCGTTGGCCGACTCTGGCCAAAATGCCTCCTTCCGCTGCCTGAAAACGGGCACCCTCTCTGCCGGAGTCTTATCAACAAGCCAGCCGATTTCCAGACGGCAACACCACGAATGGTCCTTAATTGAAAGCGCCGCTCCACGGTGTGCTTGGATTTTCGTGACCGCAGGTGTTGCTGCGATAGTCTGCTCGGAGGCCTGTCCCGACGGGCTCTCTACAAGGGCAGTCAACGCAGCCCTCCCCAGCCTGCCCTAGCTCTCCACAGAGTAGTGTGAACCTTGAGAACAAAGACACAGTTGGCAGCAAAACTGCTGCCACCGTGGTTTCAGCAGGTTTGTCAAAGGCCGCGTCCAAGCATGGCGGGACGCAGCGTCGCGGGCGCGAATGATGACGATCTGACCCGTAATGTGACCGATAGACTGCAACCGGACTCAAACCTGCAGAAGGTCCAGGATGACACTTAAGAGCAAGTTGTTGCTGGCAAGTACGGCGGTCGTCTTGATCGTTCTGGTGATCTCCGCGTCGCTCAGTTATCACGATACGGCTGCGTTCCTGAGGCAGCACGAACTGCAGATGCGGACTGAGCCGGATCACAGTGCGCTTCTCGACATGCTCCGGGTTGAAAAGCGGAGCCTGTTAGAGAGCCTTGCTGTCGTGCACGTAATTCACGCTGCCGCGACCGTTATCGTGCTTGCGCTGGTTCTGAATCTCCTGTGGTATCGATTATTCATCCGCCGCATCGAGATATTGCTACAGCACATCAATCGTATGCGGCTCGGCACGTGGACGGACAAGATAGCTGTCGAGGAAGACGACGAAGTGGGTCAACTATCACGCGCGTTTAACGAACTCGGCGAACAGCTCACTATGACCGTTCAACAATTCGCGGCGACTTCGAGACTGTCCGCAATGGCCTTGATCGGCCAGGGTGTCGTGAGAAAAGTCCTTCGCATTGCGGATCATGTGGAGGCTGTACAAGCCATAGTCGACCGGACCGGTTCCGGTGACCGCGAAATGGCGGAATCGGTCTCGTGCAACCTAAAGGAGATCATCGCGAGCCTGCGGGACGTTCCCAGGGAATTCGACGACACCTTTGTGCGTGAATTTGGCCGCTACGCCAGCCCGTACGCCGGCGATGGCGTCCGTGGAAGCGGAGCATCTCGCTCTCGGGTGTTCGAAAGCTGGCTGAACGGTTACCAGGATCGGCTGGACAGGGAACTCCAGGCGGAAAGGGGGACCGACGAATCATCAGAGAACATTACCCGTGCTGCGCGCACCGTTTGACCATGGGCCTTGTGGGGAGGTCCCTTTGCTCAAACGGAGCCAATCGCCGGATTCGGCCGCGTTTCGCGAATTCGTCGAGCGGTTGTACGGCAAGGTCTTTTCACTCTGTTACGCTTTGCTCGGCAACGCTGCGGAGGCCGAAGCGGCGACAGAGAGGGTCTTTGCGCGCTTGTATCGAGAGGGCGGGCCGTTCGCCAGTGAGGGGGACCAGATTCAACACCTCCATCGGATTGCCGTCGATCAATATTTTGCCGATTGGCGACTACGACTTGAACGAAAGTTGTTGGCATGGTTCAAAAAGACCGCATCGCCTCCAGGCCGCAGCAGATGCCCGGCAACCGATGCCAACGGTAAGCAGGCTTTTGCACTTCATTGTCTTTCCGCGCTGCCGGAAAGGCAACGTGTTTTGCTCGTGCTGCGAGAAGTTGCCGCTCAGCCGGTTGAGTATATCGCGAAGATCATGCACATGGAACCGGGGGCCGTCAGAGAAGGCCTCTTTTCGGCCCGAAAGAGAGTGTTGGGCGTCGTATTGGCGGGCAAGAAACGGGCAGGTCTCGCATAATGCCGGCGGGACGCAGTTGGATTGCACCGAGGCCGATTGGAAGCCGAGCAGCCAGGCCTCGGCCATCCAAGTGTAAGGTATCGGGGTGTGGGCCGTCAGCCCAACTGAAGGAGACATGTATTCCCAATGACGACCAAGACCGAACAGCACTCTCATTGCTGCGGAACCGCACATCCCGGCAACAGACAGCGTCCCGGCAAGCCGGAAGGTGAATATACCTGTCCGATGCATCCCGAGGTACGCCAAGACGGCCCGGGATCATGCCCAAAGTGCGGCATGGCCCTGGAGCCTACGGGCGCAAGCGCGCCAAGTGCGCGAATCGAATATACATGCCCGATGCATCCCGAAATTGTTCGCGATCATCCGGGCAACTGCCCGATCTGCGGTATGGCTCTCGAACCACGGACCGCTGCCGCTGCGGAGCACGATAATGCCGAGCTTGACGACATGCGGCGGCGGTTCAGTGTGTCGGCTGCGCTCAGCGTCCCAGTACTGGTTTCCGCGATGGGAGGATCCATCCTCGGAGTGAACGAAATCTCACCTCACGTGCGAAGCGTCCTGGAAGCGATTCTCGCGTCACCGGTGGTCCTATGGGGAGGCTGGCCGTTCTTCGTGCGCGCGTGGCAGTCCCTCGTGAACCGAAGTCTGAATATGTTCACTCTGATCGGGCTCGGTGTCGGAGTCTCCTACTTATACAGCGTGGTCGCCGTGCTGTTCCCGACAATCTTTCCTCGCGAATTCAGCGACCATTCGGGCCGGGTGCCGGTCTATTTCGAAGCCGCCGCGGTCATCGTCACGCTCGTTTTGCTCGGGCAGGTGCTGGAACTGCGCGCGCGTAGCCGGACTGGCGCGGCAATCAAGGCGCTCCTTGGCCTGGCGCCAAAAACCGCACGGCTCATCCGAAATGGCTATGAGATCGACGTTTCTCTCGACCAAGTGAAACCCGGCGATCGGCTGCGAGTCCGCCCCGGCGAGAAAATTCCCGTCGATGGCCTCGTCGTGGAGGGTGCCAGCTCTGTCGATGAATCCATGGTCACAGGCGAGCCGATCCCGGTCGAGAAGCAGGCCGGCTCGCGCGTCACCGGCGCCACGATTAACGGCACCGGAACGCTGGTGATGCAGGCGGAGCGGGTCGGCTCGGATACGCTGCTGGCCCGAATTGTTCAGATGGTCTCGGAGGCCCAGCGCAGCCGCGCTCCCATCCAAAAGCTCGCAGACGTTGTGGCAGGATACTTCGTGCCGATCGTCATCGCAGTTGCCGTTTTGACATTCGGGATTTGGGCGCTCTGGGGACCGGAACCGCGCCTCGCGCACGCCCTAATCAATGCGGTCGCGGTGTTAATTATCGCCTGCCCCTGCGCTCTCGGCCTCGCCACACCTATGTCGATCATGGTCGCTATGGGCAAGGGAGCGACGATAGGTGTGCTCTTCCAAAACGCCGAGGCGATTGAATCCCTTCGAAAAGTCGATACGCTTGTCATCGACAAGACCGGCACACTGACTGAAGGCAAACCCAAGTTGGCCGTCATCAAGCCGGCGCCTGGATATACCGAAAACACATTGCTTCGCTGGGCGGCTAGCTTGGAGCGCTCCAGCGAACATCCTTTGGCGAGCGCGATCATCTCTGGCGCCGTAGATCGTGGTATCTCTCCGCCCCCCGCGGAAAAGTTCCAGTCCATCACGGGTCAGGGCGTGAAGGCGTCGGTGGAAGGCGTCGCGATCGTTCTCGGGAATCAGAAATTGATGGGCGCATTGGGAGTCGACATCCGCTCGCTGGTACCGGAAGCAGAATCGATGCGCGCCGAAGGCCAGACGGTGATGTATTTGGCGGCCGGCGGGAAACTTGCCGGATTGATCGGCGTATCCGATCCGATCAAGGCCACGACGCCGGATGCCATCCGGCAATTGCACACCGAGGGAATCCGGGTCGTTATGTTGACGGGTGACAACCGGGCAACCGCTCAGGCCGTGGCGTCCCGCCTTGGACTCGATGAAGTCATCGCGGAGGTGCTTCCCGAGGACAAAAGGACTAGGGTCAAAAAACTCCAGGATGCCGGCCGGTTTGTGGCCATGGCCGGAGACGGAGTTAACGATGCTCCGGCGTTGGCGCAGGCGCACGTCGGTATCGCCATGGGTACCGGTACCGATGTGGCCATGGAGAGCGCCAGTGTCACGCTAGTGAAGGGCGACCTGCGCGGAATCGTGCGGGCCCGCCGCCTAAGCCAGGCGACCATGCGCAATATCCGCCAGAATCTCTTCTTCGCGTTCGTTTACAATGCTCTTGGAGTACCGATTGCAGCCGGTGTTCTGTACCCGATTTTCGGACTGCTGTTGAGCCCCATGATTGCCGCCGCTGCCATGAGCTTCAGCTCGGTGTCTGTCGTGGGGAACGCCCTGCGCTTGCGGACCGCCGGACTGTACTGATGAGCCGATCTGGGAGACTCTCACCGCGTTCCCTTAGTCGGTTGATCGAGAGCCGCCGGCAGTTCCTCTCGTTCATCCAGGGTCGCGTGGAATCGGCCGAAGCCGCCGAGGAGATTCTGCAGGCGGCATTTCTCAAGGGAATCGAGAGAGGCGGCTCCTTGCGCGACGAAGAGACCGTAGTCGCTTGGTTCTACCGGCTCCTGCGCAATGCCATCATCGATCACTACCGCCGCCGGAATTCCGCGAGAAGGGCAGCAGAGGCCCTCGTCCATGAGCTAGAAACTCACGCTGCACCCGGAGATTCCACGAAGGAAGATATCTGCGCGTGTGTCTCGGCGTTGCTGGAGACACTGAAAGCGGAATACCAGGAAGCGCTCCGGACGGTCGATCTGGAAGAGCGAAGCTTGGGCCAGTTGGCCGCCCAGGCCGGCATTACGGCTAACAATGCGGCAGTCCGCGTCCATCGTGCCCGCGAGGCTCTGCGTAAGCAAGTGGCTGTTGCCTGCGGTGTTTGTGCAACTCATAGCTGTCTGGATTGCGACTGCAAGAAAGCTACTCTGTGACTCTAGCGCCCAGCCAAGGCGCGGACGATAAGCTCGCTCCAGAAATCGCCAATCATCCGTCTTGCACGGAGGAATCCGCCGCGGGCATCACCTTACACGCTGCCAGTTCGTCGTCTTATCGTCCATCGAATCGTTATGGTCCACCGAGCATCTCGATCGCCTTGTCCAATTGACTATCCGCTCTTTGAGCTCGCGACACCGCTGAGCGTCCCCCACCATTAGTCGATTGTCCAGACCGGGCGGTTTAGGACATTCCAGGGCCGAGAACGCAAAGGCCCGCAAAAACCATTGGCCGCAACGACCTGGCCCGCGCCTGGGGTGATCGATCTGGGCCGCTCCAAGCTCGACTGCGACGTGGGCCACAAGTGGGATCGAATCTGAGATCAACGGCTTGCCATCGAGTGGAAAGCCCGCGGTTAAGATTGCCTGTTAGCGACCATCCCCGCACGGCTTGCTCGACAGTTGATCAAATCGGCGGCAGCACACGAGCTCCCGGCAGTCGTGCAGCGATATTTGTCGAGGCTGCCTCTCGCGAGGGTCTCGGCACGAAGCAGCGGCCGGCGTGTGCCGGCAGAGGCAAGCGTCCCTAATGACAGAATTCTAGCGGACCGAATGGGGTACGGTGCCAGCCCGGTGGACACGTACGAACCGATAACGAAAGTGCGGATCATGCCCCGTTCGGCGCCTGCTTCCTTTTCCAACCCAGCGCACGCCATTCAACATGTAGCATCGGGCCCTGGCGGTGCGCCAAGAAACACTACTGCTGCGTGTGTTTCAGCGGCAGGCCTGGGGCGCGATTCTCAGCAGGAGTCGACGCGGCCTCTTCGAGATGGAGGCCGATTGGTACGGATCGGTTTCGCAGATGCGGCGATACCAACAGTAGGAACAATCCGATACCCGCAGCGAACAGCACAATGAATGTCACAGCAGTTCTCCTTTCCGAAGCATAGTGAGTTACCAATTGCTTTCAACCCGTGCAAAAGCACGTCTCTCGCCACAATGCCGCGAAAGGGAGCATCGCAAGCCACGATCCTCACGGGCTTCTCGTGAGGAATGCCCCGACGAATGGGAGACCGTACCTGATCGAAATCGAAGCGGGTGTGGAACGACGAGAGTGACGAAATGAATGCTCCAATAAGCGAAAGATGTGTTTAGATCTGCCCCGGAATGCGGGCTCCGAGCTGGTCGAGGCACTGGAGGATTCTGCTGGACAGTTGGTGTAACTTCAAGGTGAGGGCGCCACCGATCGCGGCATCGATTCGGGCCGGATTCATGACGTAGATGCGAGTCCACTGACCCTTCTCGATCACGACAATGTGTACAGGAAGAGTCGTCAACAGCGAAGCACCGGTTACGACGGCGTGCAATAAAAGGACAGGGCAGGTCACAAATAGGATTTGGGATGGCGTCAGATCAACGCCGAATGAGCTACGCAGCGCAGCAGTGGCATCCACTTCGGAAATGACGGTCAGACCTGCGGAGATCAACAAAGATCGAAGTTGTTTCACGGCTTTGCGACAGCGTGCCTGTACCAAGTAGATGATTGCAGCAGGCGGCTCGGGTGAGTAGCGATCCACAAGACTCTCCTCGGCCAATGGCGAAGTAGCATTCGGGTGTTCTGCGACTGGGCTGCCAGGTTCGGGGAAGGTGTCTGGCAGCCCAGAGCGGGTGTCCAGGGCTTTGGGCAACAATTCTTCCATAGCAGTATGCATTCACGTTCCGCGGCCACTGACGGAACGCATCGGCCTGTAACCAGAGGTCGCATTTCAGTCGCTCAACCGTGGGCCGGAATTCTGAGAAGGCAGAACCGCCGCGGGCCGGCGGTTCTCCACCGGAGTGATGCAGCGCGGCACGGCCATCTGCTACAGGACGTGTACCACGTTTTCGCCGCCGATCTCCACCTTTACAAGCTTCATCAATGCGCCGGTATCCGTCATTACCGCTTCGGTATTCTGCACTTTGCCGTTCAGCGGCTCCAGTGAGCACTGGACATCGCCGCTCCAATTTCTCGATTCGGACATGAAGTGAAGCACGTGGCGGTCGCCCGCGATGCGATGCTGAACCCTATATGCTCCCGCCTTCAGCATCAGGTCGCCGGCCTGTGTGTCCCGGGCGAGGATGATTTCTCCTTTCTTGCCGACCTTTTGGGCCACGGCGCCGGTCGGCGGGCGCTCCGGGGCCATCATCATGCTGCCGTGATCATGCTGCTGCGCAAATAAGCCTGCATTTCCTGTCGCCGCCAACAGAACGGTCAGCGCAAGAGTAGATAAAGCGTATCTCATTGTCGTCTTTTCTCCTTATTCAAGACATTTCGGGAGGCCTTCCCAATTCACAGTTGTGGAAAGCATGCATAGGGCCAGGGCTACGTGACGTCCGGGAGTCCCAAGGTTGGCAAGGGCTTGCGTGGGCCGCGAACAGATAAGAGCGATGGGCTCTCGCCGGATTATGTCTCACCTCGGCCAGGATTGTCGCAGCTCTGGCCTACTTCGGGCACCATCTCGCGTTCCGCAGTTAGTTGGTCCGACTGGGGCTGCCGCGATACTTGGTTGCCATCAGCGTTCACAATCAGGAGCCACACAGCCGTCTTGGTTGCGACTGGCACGCTATCCCAGCGTTGGAACGCGGCGTGCCCCAGATTGGAGAGGGCGCGGCCAGGCAAGGATAGGCTGGCCGAGCCCACCCAGAAGGAGACACGGCTATGGAAGTTGTCATCGCCCTTATCATTCTTGTCGCGCTTGCCGTAGGCTTGGCCGCCTGGCCGACCGGACGACGGCCACCCGAGCCTGCGGCATTCGAAATCCCGAGCTCGGAGCAGCGTTGTTGATCACCCCTCTGGGTGCGGGCTCGGCGAGGCGGGGCGCTAGACCAAAACGGTACCGCGAAGAGATTCGCCTTGAGCATGAGGGCGACGGAGATGGACGATAGCGATGGCACTGTGTCGCTAGCCGAGCTCTTGAGTGCCAAGGCTGTGCCGAAGGAAGCCAGACGGTGTTATTTGAGAGCTTAAGGGCGGACTGACCAGCGCGGCATGGAGGACGAAGCCCTGGCACAGATGAGAGCGGCCATCGAATTGGCGCCCGGGTATTTTCCAGGCGCACGCGGCATTGGCGGCCGGCTACCTCAACCTCAGTCAAAGTCAAGAATCGCTCTGAAACTCGATCCGTACTACCGGCCAGGCCGGGAGATCCAGGCCATCGTCTGGTTCTTCAAGGGCTGGGTTCGCGAATCCGCCGCCACTCTGGTAGACTTGGCGAAGCAGTCGCCGAACCGAATTCTGGTGCAGTACTATTGGGGGCGCGCGTTGGTCGCATTGGGCAACCTGCAAGAGGGTGCATTCCACTTCCAGCAGGTAGAAGCACTCGTGCAGAAGGCCCAACGGCAGCTTGATTCGACTGAGCAGCGGTGGAACAACGGAGCATGGCTCGCACCGCCGGGTTTCCTAAGCCTAAGGGATGTTGATGTTGTTACGCCGGAGAGATCTGAATCCTGGCCATGGCATAATCGTTGCCGAGCGTTAACTCCGGGTGCCGGTGATCACCGGCCCGCTGTTCGCCGGCGAATGATCCCCGCTATAAGGGCGTCTGTTCGCCTTGAGGCTCTCAGCGCACACCAGTCATACTCGACTCGTGCAGGCTCAGGCCAGCACCGAATTCATTTTGGATTAGCTTTCGACGAGTTACCGGCGAGCCCGCTCATAGTCTCGAACGGCGGAATCAAACACTTCTCTTGCCGAGGCTGCCAGAACGGTTTGCTTCATCGGGTTTGATGCCTTCGATAATTTTCACGCAATCGAGGTAGATGTTCTCTTCGCGTCGGATTCTGAACCCCGCCTTTTGCACGTTGCCGACGGTGTCCCTGTTGAGGTCTGGACCGACCATGCGTGAGAGCGGAGTCATCAGATCGAGGAAGATCCCAATTGGGCCGATGCGACTCCGCACATGCTCAAACATCAGGATTTGGCCGCTTGGCTTGAGGACGCGGTACAGTTCTCGAAGGCCGGCGACAGGGCTCGGCACCGAGCAGAACGTGCACACGGTCACGACGGTATCGAAGCTGTTGTCGGGGAACTCCAACTCGCAGACGTCGGCCTGCCGAAGCTCGAGTTTGCCTTGGTAGACGGATGCCTTCTTGGCGGCCCGTTCCAGCATTTTCGTGGAGATATCAATGGCGATTATTGACTGGCTGGGCGGAAAGAAGCGGAAGTCCTTTCCCGTTCCTGCTGCTACCATCAGCGTAGTTCCGTGCATTTTGGCGAACAGCCTGCGCTTATGTGGTCCCATACGATGATCCTCACCAAAGGTAAGGAAGTCGAAACTGCTGCTCGCTTTATCCCACTTGCGTTGTGTTTTAAGGTCCATCAGCCTTTCTCCAGGGCCGGTCACTCGCCGGTATCGACGATTGCGCCTCGCAGTGTTCGATCGTAGTACTGAACTCCAGCCACCACGATCGCGCCGAAAATCGCACCAACCGCGAGGGCGGCCTGCAAGGTTCTAGAACCCGCATGCATCGAGTCCCGCATGCCGAAGAACATGCCGCCATACATTCCGATGAGCGAACCCGGGATCATCGCGCTGAACATTCCGATCAGGGGCGAAAGCAAGAGGCCCAGTACGAAGTGGATGAGAGTGCCGATCCCCATGCCGATGATCATAGCGATAACCATGTCCATGCCCGGCCAAATGACCATCCGCACAGAAAGCGCAGTGATGGCGCCGACCAGCATACCCGCAAGATAGTCTCCGATTACAAACCACATAATCATCCCCTCATCGCGATCCGGAGGCCGACCGCTTCGATCTCCGCCGCGGAGAGCCGTTGGATCTGCTTATCCTCAGTCCCTCTCGCTCCGGATGTTGTATTTCTCCATCCGATAAATCAGCGTCTTTCTCCCGATATCGAGGTACCGCGCCGCCTGGGTCTGGTTCCAGTCGAACTTTTGCAGCGCGCGCAGGATCAACTCTCGTTCAACCGCTTCCAGGCTTATGCCCTGCGGGGGCAAATCCAGATGGAGGACCTCCAAGGTGGGACGTTCCCGCCGGAGGGGCTCAGGCAAATCGTTCAGTGTGATCTCGTCGCCTCGGGTCAGTACGACCAGCCGCTCGATGACATTCTCCAACTCGCGAACATTACCCGGCCAGGTGTAGGCGCAGAAGTGAGGCAACAATGCCGGAGGAAGGGCTAGATTCGCCCTGCCGTGCTTTTCCTTCGCCCGGACAAAAAAGCTCTCCACGAGTTCCGGGATGTCCCCAGAGCGCTCGCGGAGAGGTGGTATTTCGAGTGGGATCACCGCCAGGCGGTAGTATAGATCCTCCCGGAAACTCCCGTCCTCGATCATTGCCTGAAGGTTTCGATTCGTGGCAGCAATGATGCGTACGTCGACGTGCGTGGTTTCCGTGGCGCCTACCTTTTCAACCTCGCCCTGTTGGAGAAGGCGAAGCAGTTTGACCTGTAGTTCCAGGGGCAACTCGCCGATTTCATCGAGAAACAGCGTGCCACCGTGGGCGGTTTCGGCCTTTCCCCGTTTGTGAGCGACCGCGCCCGTAAAGGACCCCTTCACATGGCCGAACAGTTCCGATTCGATAAGTTCTTTCGGAATGGCGCCGCAGTTGACCGTGATGAAGGGCCGCTCCCGGCGCGGGCTATTGAAATGGACTGCCTTTGCCAGCAACTCCTTGCCTGTCCCCGTCTCGCCGCGAATCAGGACCGTCGTAATAGTCTGAGCGGCTCTGGAAGCCATGTCCAGGACTGACAACAGGACATTGGACCGCCCCAAAATGTTCTCAAAACCGTATTTTTCGTCCAGAGTAGCCCGCAGCACTCGGACTTGCTCCCGAAGTTCCTGGTGCTCCAGCGCATGACTCACGGTGAGATGCAGTTCTTCGATCTGTACGGGCTTCGTGACATAGTGGTAGGCGCCAGCCCGCATCGCTTCGACGGCAGTTTCAATCGTTCCGAACGCCGTGATCATGATCACCGTAAGGTCGGGGTAGTCAGTGCGAATTCGCTCTAGCAGTTCAAGGCCAGACATCCCAGGCATCATCAGGTCTGTTAGCACGAGATCCACCGGGAGGCGCTGGAGAGTCTCAAGCGCTCCAGCCCCATCCGCAGCCGTGATGACCTGGTAGCCCTTTTGCTCGAGCTGAACCTGCGTCACTCGCCGCAAACTGTCATCATCGTCCACGACGAGCAATCGTCTTTGGCTCAATTGTCCCTCCCATGGCAAATCGGAATGGCGACCGAGAAGGTCATGCCTCGATCCGGATTTCTTTCGACAGTGATCACTCCGCCGTGTTGTGTCACGATCTGGTGTGCAACGGAAAGGCCCAGGCCAGTGCCGCTCCCTTTGGTAGTGAAGAAGGGATCGAAGACTTTATCAACATCCTCAGCCGGGATTCCAACACCTTGGTCGCGAACGGCAATCACGATGTCGGCATACTTTTCCACCGCCGCCACTCCAATCTCACCCCCATCCGGCATCGCCTGAATGGCGTTCATCACGAGGTTGAGTAGGACCTGCTTCAGTTGTTCATTGTCGCATTCAATCGGCGGCACCGATCGCGAGATCTGCTTGCGCAATTGAATGCCACTCTGCCGTGCGGTTGGCGAGACAAGACTGATCACGGCGTCAATGGTCCGGCCGACGTCGACCGGCTGAAAATCTGGACAGCGCGGCCGAGCAAAATCCAGCAGGTTGGTCAGCAGCCGATTCAGTCTGCGGGTCTCCTTTCGAATTACTTCCCGAAATTCCTTTCGCACCTCTTCCGGGGTCTCCGGTTGCTGCAGGACCTGGGCAGCACCGTCGATCGAACCCAGGGGATTGCGGATCTCATGGGCCAGGCCGGCCGAGAGCTGTCCGATCGCCGCCAGGCGGTCCGCGCGTTTGAGTTGCTCGAAGCTGTTTTGCAGCTCCAGATAGAGCTTCCGCGTCTCTTCGGTAGCCGCCTCAAGCTCTTTGCGATGCTTACGATCCGCGTCGGCCAGAATGCCGGTTATAGATCCAACGAGAAAGAACAGGACGATCTCGGCGTACTGATTCATGGCGTAGTCGGGCATGGGGTGCCAGGCTCGGATGATATGCGGAATATAAAGTACGGCGGCAAAGAGCGAAGCCGCCAGACCGCCACGGATGCCAAAGTAAATCGCGGCGTAGATGATGGGAATATAGTAGAGTCTCTGGAAGACGTTATGCCAGAAAATGAAGTGGGGTGGCGTAAAGAAATGGAGCAGGCTCGCCGATATGATCCCCGCAGCTACCATAGAGCCTCGGAGATAAGATGCGTGCCGCGTTGCCTCCAGATTGCTCAGGTCCACCCCTGGCTTCACTGTCGGTTTCGTGCCCGGCGATGCCTTCTCGGGGCCGAGTCGCGGCTGCGGCCGACGCTGTTTCGACAGCGCCGAGTTCGTAAGCCATGGCCTGCCTGTTCGATCGTCCATAGAGTTTACACGGCCTGTATACGGCGCGTCGGTCGGGCGGGCGCAGAGCAGCATCCAGCAAGCACACCATCGCGGATCTGTACGATGCGATCGGCAAGAGCCGCGTTCTCGGCGTTGTGCGTGACCATGAAGATAGTCTGGCCCTGCTCGTTCAGCTTCAGAAACACGGTCATGATTTCGTCGCCTGTCTTGCTATCAAGCGTGCCTGTGGGCTCGTCGGCAAGGAGGAGCGGAGGCTCGTTAACGATGGCGCGGGCTATTGCAAGCCGGCCCTGTTCTCCCCCGGATAACTCATTGGGAAGACGGGATGCCTTGCTTGCGAGGCCGACGCTATCAAGCGCCGCAGCGGCCCGTTCTCGTTTGGCCTTGCCCTGGAGCGGGAGGGTTGCCAGTGGGAGCATAACGTTCTCCAGCGCATTCAAGTAAGGCAACAGATGGTGTTGCTGGAATACAAAACCAAGGTACTGCGCTCTGAAGTCGGCACGGCGCTCGACAGAGAGGGCATAGACATCAATGCCGTCTACAAGGACCCGGCCGCTGGTGGGTCGATTTATGGCGCCGACGACGGTCAGCAGCGTAGTCTTGCCCGATCCGGAGGGTCCCATCAGACAGACGAACTCCGCCTCTGCTATGTCCAGAGTGATGTCCGAAAGCACCGAAGCGCCGGACATTGCTTTGGCTCCGCCATACGTTTTTCCGACACTCTCGACTCTGACGAATGACATCCTTCCTCCTACGCGTACCGCATCGCTTCGGTCGGATCTAGCCGCGAAGCGCGCACCGCCGGGTATATGCTACTCAACACGCCGATAAGAACAGCGGCCAGAACGGCGAAGACGATCAACGACGGATGGAACTGCATGGCGAGCCGGGTTTCGCTGAAATATGGAAGTGCCGCCCAGCTTACTGCAGTTCCCGCGGCCCATCCAAACAAGCCGCCGGCAATGCTGATGGTGCTCACTTCAATCATCAGCTCTTTGACAATGTGAGTTCGCCGGAATCCGATCGTGCGCAGTACCCCGATTTCCCTGGTGCGCTCCACGACCGAGCCCATCATGGTAGTGAAGATCATCAGCGCGCCAATCACAAGAACCACTACAGAGACCACCGCGGAGAATCTGGCCAACCGTTCCATCGCCTCGGACCGGGCCCGAACTGCCTGCTGGACCGCAGAGACTCTGGCATGTCGAAGTTGCTGGCGGATCTGGGAGACGATCTCGTCCACGGGGCAGTCCTTGCACAAGGCGCTGACCTCAATCAGGCTCAGTTGGCCGGGTTTGCCGACAAGGGCTTGTACGTGTCCGAGCGATCCGAACACCATTTGGTCCTCGGGCCCGCCGGTCGGGGCGATGACACCCGAAACATGATGGTGGCGGCCAGCAATATCGATCGTGTCGCGCCGGATTCGCACAACGGCCGTTGTGTCTGAGGTGTGGTGAGACATGGCGCCGGAAGGTTCTTTGGGTGAGGCCCCACCGTCGATGACCGAAAGCGCTCGTGCAGCCTCATAGCCAACCAGAACATCATCCTCGCTCTGTGGTTTTTGTCCGGAAATCTGCCACCAGCGTTTAAGCCGTAGCTCACTCGCGAAGTCAACCCCCGCAATCAGCATGCGCCTCCCCTCGATCTCGACTGCGGTGAGCAGTTTTGGCGCGATGACACTTAGACGCTTACGGTATGGGATGAGCGGTATCCGCTTTGCATCGTCATCCGTGAGTTGGTGGACGTCGAATGAGACACCCGAAACGGCCACGCCTCCATAGTCGAGGGTCAAGGTGCCCGCCTGTGGGACGACGACGATGTTGGCCCCGAAACGGTCCAGTTGCGAGCCAATCTCCTCTCTGATTGAGGTGCTCAGACTGAGCAGGGCGGTTACGGTGCCTATGCCAATGGCGATCCCGATCGCCAGGAAGATAGCCTTCCCACGGCGCCTCCTCAAATTGGCGAATGCGATAGTGCTGATTCTCATGACCCTGCGCTCATGAACCTCAGAAAAAGCTCTTCAGGCTCTCCAGAGCCGCCGTTTGGATGTGAATCTTGCCGTCTGCAACGGTGCGGGCGAGAGCAACCGGATTGCAGCCTCCCGTGACCTCGTTGACAAGGGCGGAAGGAAAGCGCTGGCCGCATTTGCGGCAAACCATGTTATCGCCGTCCTGGTGGTAGCCTCGCTTTTCGCGGTAGCAGACGTCGCATGCGTCCAGGGCTGACCGATATACACCGTCCGAACTCTTGATCACGAAGAAGCGCATCGAAGTCTTGTCAGCCGCGACATAATTGAAAAATTTCGCGACTCCCGGAACGAAATCCGTCAGCGGCATTGAGATCTCGCCTGGAACAGCGCCGACTGAGCCTGTAGGCGAGGCAGCCACCGTCGCGGCCGGTGCCCGATCGTTTAAGTCGCGCCCGCCGTAGTATCCGACAAAGGCGATGGCCGCGAAACCGCCGACAATGAGTAGTGTCTTACTAGGCTTCTTTCGGGTGGGCCTCGAAAACTGCGCCTGTTTCTGCTGCCGGGCCGTCATGGGATGATCTTTCTGTTTGGGTTTCATTCGAACCGCCTAACGAGGTCTCAAAATCTCTTGCTGCTTGTGCACTCGGACTTCCAGCCGCGAAACCGCCCTGTGGCAGCTTCTTCCCGTGGATTTGGTGGACGAAATCGGGCATCCATTGATGCGCGAAGCCTGTTTTGGGCCAACACCGACACTTGACCATAAGCCTGGGACGGAGTGCGATAGCAGGGTCGAAGCGCGCTTCATCAGACAGATTCCTGCGGAGCCGCTTCTTGCGCAGTTATGGGAGCAGAGTTCAATTCCGGGCCGGTGTTGGCAGGCACCTCGGGCTTATGGAACCGATATTTTTCCATGCGATAAATGAGGGTCTTCCGGCTCAAGCCCAAGTATCGTGCGGCGTGGCTTTGATTCCAGTCGAATTTCTTTAAGGCGCCCAAAATCAATGCCTTCTCGACGGCCTCTAAGCTGATGCCCTTTGCTGGCAGCTCCATATTCAGGACGTCAAGCGGCGGCCGCTCCTTTTGGAGAAATGCCGGCAGATCCCGCTCCATGACCCTCCCTCCAGTGCACAAGGCCACCACACGATCTATGACCTCCTCCAATTCCCGCACATTTCCAGGCCAGCGGTAGCTGGAAAACCGATGCATCAATGATTCCGGCAATACGAGTTCGGGCCTCCCGTGGTTGCGTTTGCTCTGTGAAAAAAAATGTCGGGCGAGAAGGGGAATATCCTCGCTCCGCTCACGGAGGGGTGGCAGTTCAAGGGGAATAACAGAGAGCCGATAATACAAGTCTTCGCTGAACTTCCCATCCTCGACCAAGGCCTTTAGATTCCGATTGCTGGCAGTAATGATTCGGGTACCAACTTGCGTGGTATTGCGGCTTCCGACCTTTTGGATCACGCCTTCCCTTAGCAGGCGCAAGAGCTTGTGCTGAAGCGCAGCAGGCAAGTCCTCAATCGCTTCCAGGAAGAGCGATCCCTGGTTCGCCATCTCAGCCTTTCCCTTCTTGTGCGAGGTGGCGCCGGCAAACGAACCTTTGATGTGGCCGAAGAGCTCAGACTCCAGGCCCTCTGCCGGAATCGCTCCGCAGTGCAATGAAAGAAACGGGTTGTCACTACGGCGGCCATTGAAATGAATCGTCCTTGCAAGGAATCGCTTTCCGGTGCCCACCTCTCCGCGAATCATAACGGGACTCTCCGTTTGAGCGGCTTCGGCAGCCGTTTGCCGAACGTGCACGATCGCGCCGCATTGCCCGACGACCCCCTCGAGGCTATATCCCCGATCCAGGCTGCCACGAAGGGCCTGGATTTGCTCTCGAAGGCCGAGGTGTTCCAGCGCTCGGTTCACGACCAGGCGAAAAACCTCCGAATTGAGTGGATCGGCATGACACTCATAGGCCCCGAGTCGGATGGCCTCGATCGAGGCCTTCGTTGCCTGCGATGCGGTCACGGCTACCAGCGCTGTCTCCGGATATTCCTCCCGGATTCCCGCTAGGAACTTCATGTCCCATAAAGGCGCCCGACAATCCGCAATGAGAAGATCGTGAGGCGACCTTTGCAGAAGGTCCAATGTCTGCCGGCAATCTCTCGCCTCGATTAGCTCATGGCCGTCAAGCTTAAGCTGCCCCCGAGCGAGCGCCAGCAGGTCCTTGTCCCCACCGACAATCACAATTCTTTTGCCGCTCATACAGAGACTCTCGAAGACGGTACGTGTGCCGTCGGATCACCTGAAGCATGCAGACAGCCAATTCGCGGCGGAGGCAGAACCATTCCTGCCCGTGGAGCATGATAATGGGCAGGGAGGCATTGTTCCAGAGGAAAACCGGACCGCTGCCCGATCTGGACCAATCACTTGCAGAGGGGCGACCGCGCCGCAGTGCAAAGGACGATCGCCGCTCAAAAAAGTCAGGAGCGTCCGGAGTTGGGATGGACGTCCCGCGCCGACCATCTCCGCCTGGAGGATTGGCCGATTTGAGCCAGAGCTGCTATGCGCCTGGCTTCAAACGGGCACCAGCCCCGCGAGTGCTGCCCATGAATGAGGCTACGACCCAATCACCGGAAAGTGCTTCCCCTAGTAGTCGGATGGCCAGCCGAAACAGCAGACAATGAGGTCCGAGTTTTCTAGTAGGACGCGATTTCCGATTCATTTGTGAGAGGACAGATTTGATGACGAGCGGCATACTATTGCAGCAAAGCAGTCCTCACCGCTCCTGGCTTGCGCGATGCTGTTGGCACGCCACATGCTTCCACCAGGCTGGAATACAGCATTTCGGAACTGGGGGCCCGCGAAAAGCTCCCTGGGCCCCCGATCTGCCTAAGGTTCATAACAAGAAAGGATCGCAGACAGTGAGTCTCCGCCATCTCTTTGCCGGATTCGTGTTTTTGTTCAGCTCTGGCCTGCTCGCGTGGGGGCAGGAGGCGCCCCTGAATCTGGATGAACTCGTGAAGGAGGCGCTCCGCAACAATCCCGAGATCGCGGCCTCACAGAAGCGCTATGAAGCTTCCCGCCAGCGGCCAACTCAGGCAAGCAGCCTTCCCGATCCGATGTTCTCTCCGGGATACACCAGTGGGGGCAATCCTTTGCCCGGCGCCGGGCTTGGGACCAATCCGACCGCTGCTATTGGCTTCATGCTCTCTCAAGAGGTCCCCTTCCCAGGCAAGCTGAAGCTTCGCGGCGAAATCGCAGGCAAGGAAGCTGAAGCGGAA
>DAIDIH010000127.1 GCA_027459465.1 Bryobacterales bacterium
GTTTCGATCGCCTTTCTGATCTGCTACGTCATTTATCACCTGCGCGCCGGGACCGTGTATTATCACGGCGCCTTCCCTGCCCTGTATTTTCCGATCCTGATCACGCACGTCGTGCTCGCGGCGGCCGTGCCGGTGCTGGCGCTGATTACGATTCGCCGGGCCTGGCGCGGAAGGTACGACAAGCACCGGGCGATCGCCCGCTGGACGTTTCCCATCTGGCTTTACGTCAGCGTGACGGGCGTGCTTGTTTATCTAATGCTTTACATCCTGTAGCCGGATTCTATCCGGCTTCCTCGCCCGAGGCTTCGTTCTCAAGCGCCTCGAGGGTTTCCTCAGCCGCGCGAGCGTGACGCCGCAGGGCGCGAATGGAATTCGACGCTGAGAATCCCGCGGCGCGGAGACGGCGAAACGCGGAGGCGAGGTTTTTCTCGACGCTTAAGAACTCGCCAAGGTTTTTGCCGCGGTACTTGCGATCGAGCCACGACTCAATAAGCGCGGTTTCATCCGACCCCCGGTAGGCTTCTTCCGCAGCCTTCTCGGCCACGGTGGGCGCAACGCGGCGGGCGCGAAGCGTGCGGATCACGCGGATCTTGCCGACGCCTTCGTTGTCGCGGCGGAGCGCGGCGTACTCTTTGGCGAATCGCTCATCATCGAGGTAGCCGAGTTCTTTCAGCCGCGCGATCGCCGCGGGGACGTCCGCGGCATTCTGAGCCTTGCGGCGCAGTTTTTCCCGCATTTCGCCAAGCGTGTAGGCGCGGCCGCTGAGCAGGCGGGCAGCGTAGTCAACGAGTGCCTGCCCTTCCAGAAGTTTCGGTTTCCGCGCGGCCATCTGTTTGACACACTAGCAGAGTACAAGCTGAAAAAGCCGAAGGACCCACGCATCTGGTCTAGCTAAACCGAGCCGCGAGAGAGTATATTGACATACATGAAGCTTAAGTCCGTCCTCCTCGTACTGGTGTTTGCCTTGGCGGTGTTCTCGCGCCCGCTGCGCGAACCATGGAAGGACTCCGACCTGCTACAGCCCACGGCGCTTTCGATCCGACTGGGCGCCGGCGAGAAACCCGTGATCCTGATGGTGGGATTCAATGTCCTCTACCGGGCCAAACACATCCCCAAAGCGATTTACGCGGGCCCGACGTCGCAACCCGACGGCATCGCGCTGCTGAAGGACGGAGTCAAGGGCTTAGATCCGAAGACCGAGATCATCATCTACTGCGGCTGCTGCCCGATGAAGGACTGCCCGAACCTGCGGCCGGCGTTCAAGACGCTCGCCGACATGGGGTATCACAACGTAAAGGTTCTCGAACTGGACGACAATTTCAGCGCGGATTGGATCGAACAGGGTTATCCGGTAGAGAAGGGATCGCCTAAGTAAGGCGTGCATCGCGCTCCAGAGCGGTTCGATAGCTGGTGTGAGCCGCATAAATCCGCCATCCTTCCTCCCCTCGGGCCAGAACCAGTGTTGACAGTGCGTCGGTTGGCTCGACTCCGCATTGTTCCGGAGTCAGGCACACAAGCGCATCCACGACGACGACTTGCGGCGCGAGGAATTCGATGCGGTTCGCGGTAAGTTTCAACTGCATGCCGCGCAGGGGCCCTGCCTGAGCGTCGTTCTGTGCCCGTTCAATTTCGCGGCGGCCCCGTAGCATGACATTATCTCTGGTGATGTAGCCGGCTTCAGGGGCGAACAGGGCGGCAAAGGCGTGGAGATCGCGCCGATTCCATGCGTCCTCCGCCGCGCGCAGCACCGCCCGCACCTGACGTTCCTCCGGGTTCTCCGGCGTCGTGCGCGGCGCAGTCAACGTCATGCGCAGAGCTTATCACTTTAGACCGCGAGGGGCCCGGAACAGCGGCCGCGCTGCATGCGATAGTTCTACGGCACGCGGATCGTCGGTTCCTTCGGGGAAATGCCGTCCGGGTCGTTGACGACGGCCCCGTGCGGCGCCGCGACCGGGCCTCGAAGCAGAGGGTCGTTGGTGGCGTGCATCCAGCCCTCGAGGCGGGCGCGCATTTCACCCGCCGGTCCGGCCGCGTTGGCCGCGGCGATCAAGTTGTTTTCTTCACTGGGATCGAAGACCAGGTCATATAACTCCTCTTCGGCCACCGGGCGGTTCTTCCATCCATATTCGAGCCAAACTGACTTGCTGAGGCCGTCGTCGCAGTTGGGCAACACCGGGATCCTTCGGCCGCCGAAGCGCCGGATGTACTTGTAGCGATGCGTGCGGACGGCGCGCATCGGCTCGTATGCTGCGTGGTAGTTGACCTCGGCGAAAATCTGTTCGTTGATCTCGCGATTTTCACCGCGCAGCAAGGGGAGGAACGACTTGCCTTCCAGCCACACCGGTTGCTCGATGCCAAGCAGGTCGCACAGCGTGGGATAGACATCGAGTTGGCTGATCATGGCGTCGATCGTGCGGCCACCCGGGAACAGGCCGGGGCCGCGGAGGATCATCGACACGCCCCAACCGTCATCGGTGAGGTTGCATTTCATGCGCGGGAACGAGATCCCGTGGTCCGTGGTGGACAGAACCAGGGTGTTGCCCGCGTAGCCGTTGCGTTCCAGAGCGTCGAGGACCTGGCCGACGCCGTTATCCAGTGTGCGTGCGCTCGAATGAAAAGCGGCCATGTCCGCGCGTGTTTCCGGACGGTCCGGCACGGTGCGCGGAGGCTGGGTGAAGCGGGGCTGATCTTCGGGGGTCGGCGCCGGGTACTCGCGATGCGTTTCGAAGAATCCGACATCGAGCAAGAACGGTTCCTTGGGGCGCGAATCGAGGAAGGCCGCGACGGCGGGAGCGACGTCGGCAACGTGCTGGGTGCGGTGGTGCAGGATCTCGTCGTAACCGATAGTTTCCGGTTTGGCGGCAATGTGCTGCAGCCCGCCGAGAATCGAGCGGTAGCCGGCGGCGCGCAGCGGATAGAGCATGTGGTGACGGTAGTCGTACAGCGAAAAGCCGCGGTGCGCGAGCCCGAGCATGCCGTTCTGGTGGGCGCACTGGCCCGTGAGGAGCGAAGCGCGGCTGGGCGAGCAGGTCGGCGCGGCGCTGAAGGCGGAACGGAACAGAACACCCTGGCCGGCCAGCTTCTCTATATTCGGCGTGGGAATGTCGTGGCCGTAGGGCGACAGGTACCGGCCCGTGTCGTGGGAATGGATGTAAAGGATGTTGGGACGGGATGGGTTGGCCGGTTGCGCGGCGGCTCGCGTTCCTGCGGCCGTGGCAAGGGCGCCGGCGAGCAAGTCGCGGCGCGTGGGGGACGGCACGTCCGAGTTGGTAAGTGGCATAGGCGGATTAGTAAATCAAGACATCGATATCTCGGTCGGGGTGTACCATGCGAACAGCTTTTGCTTCATCTCAGCGGCCCGTTCCTTGCCGGCCGGCTCCAGAGCCAGGTTACGCATCTCCTGAGGATCGGAAGCAAGATCGAAGAGTTCTTCTTCGTCATGAGTGCGGAAGGTGTACTTGAGGTTGCCCTGGCGAATCATGTATTTTGCGCCCCGCGAGTGCAGGGCATACTCGGAATAGACCGTGGTGGGCGGCGCGTCACTGGGGTTTCGGACCTGGCGGGCGAAACTCGCGCCGTCGAGGCCCTGCGGCTGCGGGACACCGCAGAGTTCGCAGATCGTGCTTACATACTGCACGTTGCTGACAGGCATCTCGCACACGCTTCCCGCCGGGGCGATGCCGGGAGCGCGAACCAGAAGCGGAATGCCGCAGGAGGGTTCGTAAAACTGGAACTTCTGCCAGAGGCCGTGATCGCTGAGCATCTCGCCGTGGTCCGACGTGTAGAGAACGATCGTGTCGCGCGTGAAGTCCAGTTCGTCGAGGGCGGCGAGGACCTTGCCGAGACAATCGTCCATCTGGGCCAGAGACGCGAAGTAGAACGCCATGCGCCGTCGCGCTTGTTCCGGGTCGCTCAGTTCGGGCGTGGGACGATTACGGAGAATCGAGCGGCGAACTTCTTCCGGGGCGGTACTGAGATCGACCTTGCCGAAAGTGGGCGACAGCACCATGTCTTCGGGGCGGAAGCGGTCCGCGAAGCGCTGGATGGGCATGAAGGGATCGTGCGGCTTGAGGAACGACGTCACTAGGAAGAACGGCGCTTCCCGTCCATGCCCGCGCAGGAAGCGGACGGACTCGCGTGCGACGAAGGTCTCGAATTGGTCCTGTTCGGGAATGCGCGACACGCGTCCGACGGCGACCGGGCCAAGGCGCCCGTCGGATTCCCGGTCATTTTTCCAGGGATCGCCGTTGTCGCGCCATAGGTCGTCAATCTGCGGAAGGCCGGAGCCGGAGTTGGGGAACGCGAGTTCGTTGGCGTAGAGACGGGTCTTCGGGCCAAGCTCCTGAAACCAGTCGTTGAAGTCCAGGTGGTAGTCGAAGCCGTGGGTCTGGTCGTCGACAAAGTGCATTTTGCCGATCAACGCAGTCTGGTATCCGGCGCGGGACAAGTAATGGGCAAGAGTCGGATAGCGGCGCGGCCAGGGAGTCCTGTTGTTATAGGTCTGATTGTGATGGCTGAAAAGACCCGTCAACATGGACGCGCGCGACGGCGTGCAGACCGGATTGGCGGTGTAAGCGCTGCTGAAGCGTACGCCTTCGCGCGCGAGGCGGTCGAGGTTTGGCGTCTGTGCGACCCGGCTCCCGGCAGCGCCCATCGCGTCCCGGCGATGCTGATCGGACATCAGCAGGACGATGTTAGGCGGCTTGCCGGAAGAGGGCGGCGCGGGCCGGGCGACGGCGGGGCAGGCCACCAGCGCTGCGGCGGATTGGAGGAAACTTCGGCGAGAGAATTCGGGCATCGAATGTTAGAAATCAAGTTTTAGCGCGAGTTGAATGATGCGTGCCGGGCCCGTGCCGCCGATGATGCCGGCGGGCGCGGTGCCGATGACTGCGTTAGGCACGGCGAAATTGGCGCGGTTGAAGGCATTGAACCACTCCGCGCGGAACTGCAAGCCGTAGCGTTCTGTGATGGAAAACTGGCGGACGAGGCCGCCGTTGAGGTTGAACATCCCGGGGCCGGTTAGGATGCCGGTGCCGGAGTTGCCGAAGGTATAGGCGGCGGGTGCGACGAAGGCCGCGGTGTTGAACCAGTGATAGATATTCTGCTGGCCCGAAGGCAGCACGCCGCTCCCAATGCGGTTCGGGCGCTGGCTGCCGCCACCCACGGAGTTGGATACGTTCGTGCCGAGGATAGGAGTGAAGCGGCCGCCGCTGTTCATGCTCCAGATGCCATTGATGTCCCAATTGCCGAGAATCTGACTCCAGATACCGTGATTGAGGTACGCGCGATGCGGGCCGAAGGGGATTTCCCAGACGTGGTTGATGCTGACCACATGGGTATAGTCGTCCGGCGTCGGGCCCCAGTTACATGCAACGCAGAACGCGTTCTGGATATCGCCGTTACCGCCTCCGTTTATGTTGCCGGAGTCAGCGAGGAAGCTTGCATAGGTATAAGCAAAGTCGAGCATCAGGCCGTGGGCAAACCGCTTTTCCAGATGCACCTGGAGGGATTCGTACTTCGAGTCGCCCGCGTTGGTGCGGTAGGCCAGATTGATGAGGTTCGGATTCAGCGCGGCGTAGGGGCGTCGCGGACCCTGTGCGCCGGGACCGGGGATGGACTGGTTGAGGTTCAGCGAATTCACCACAAGCCCCTGGCCGCGCGTGCCGACATAGCTCACGTCGAGCATAAGGTCGGGCCGGAGTTCGCGCTGGACGCCGAAGCTCCACTGGATGATGCGGGTCTCTTTCAGGTTGTAGTCCCAGGCGTTGAGATTGCCGGAGGAGAGCGCCGCTTCGTTGGTGATGCTCGGAGGCACCGGCGTCGGGAGGCCTTGGCTGATGAGAATGGGAGGTGTCCCGCTGATGTTGGAGGTGACGGTCTGGGAGAAAAAGTACGGCGGATTCTTGTACAGTTGCGCTCCGCCGGCGTCCATGTCGACGTACGAGATGCCGAAGCCCGAGCGGATGACCGTCTTGCGGTCCGAATCTAGAGAGTAAGCGAGGCCGACTCGGGGCGCGGCCGTGTTGTAATCCATGTTCCGCAAGGCGCGGCCGTTGCCGTCGATGCCCGCGACATTGAGCATGCCCGTGCCAACGTTCACATTGGCCCAATGGTTGTGTACGTCGTACGGTGGAGCGTCGAGTTCCCAGCGCAGGCCGAGTTCAAGCGTGAGGCGGTTGGTGACGCGCCACGAGTCCTGAACGAACGGCGCCAGCGTCCAGAGGCGCATGCCGAACGTGCCGTCCAGAATGTTGCGGTTCACGTTGTCCGGGGTGCCGAGCATGAAATCGGCAAGTGAGGTTTGAGCGCCGGAGGTTCCGATTTGGCGCGTGAACTGGCCGTTGAAGTCGTAGGCGCCACGTGTCGGGAATGCCGAGAACCCGTTGAAGCGGTCGCGCAGGAAAAGGATCCCGGTCTTAATCGTGTGCGCGCCGCGGATCATGGTGAGAGCAGAGTCAAGCTGGAAGGTCGTTATCTGGCTGTCTTCGGGATACGTGGAGTTGTCGCCCAACTCTTGATAGCCGGAAATCGTGAAGGCCGGGAGGCCGCCCGATTTGTTGTTAATGTTGATGCCCGGAATTCCGATCGCGTTTGCTGTATCAAAAGAATTGCCGAGCGGCGTGATGTTGGCGTTCCACCGGACGACGGCGAAGTGGGTTTCGCTCACCGTGGTCGGGCTGATGACCTTCGTGTAGCCGAGGGTGGCGGACTGGTTGAACAACGGCGTGGTGGTGGCGTTGGTGCCGGTGCTCAGATACGGTCCGATCGGGACTCCGGCGTTGGTGGGAGAAGGGATCACGCCGGGATTGACTTGATTGCTCTTGTCGAAGCTGTAGCGGAAGAACAGACGGTCCGAAGCGCCGAGATTCTGATCGGCGCGCGTATCGAACTGGTTGGTTTGCTGCGTGAGCGCGGGGTTGAACGTGAAGTTGTTGGTCTTGGCAGCCGAGGTAGGCGTCGGGAGCAGGCGGAGTAGTTTTACGGCCGCCGGGTCGAGCATGGATCCTGGGATCTGATTATTGGGGAACGGAGCGCGGACGGTGGCGCCTGACGAGGTCTTGGAAGTGGAAAACGGGTTGTAGACGGGAACGGTGAGGAAGCTGAAGTTCCCTACCCCGGCCATTTGCTGAGCCGCAGCCGTCGGAATCGTGGACGTGAGTGTCTCCGGTTGGCTGAGGCGAATGCCCTGATAGTCGACAAAAAAGAAAGTCTTGTCCTTAATCACCGGGCCGCCGAGCGTGGCGCCGAACTCGTTGCGGTGGAACGGAGGGCGTTTGACGCCGTCGAGATTATTAAAGAACGTGTTAGCGTCAAGTTTGTCGTTGCGAAGGAACTCCCAGGCGCTGCCGTGGAGTTGGTTCGTGCCCGATTTGGTTTCAACCTCGGTGACGGCGCCGGCGGCTTCGCCGTATTCGGCTGTGTAATCGCTCGACATGACGCGATATTCCTGGATGGCGTCGACCACGGGAACCATGACGAGCGTGTTCAGCCAGAGGTTTCGGTTGTAGACGCCGTCGATCAGGTAGCTGTTGCCTCCGGCGACGGAACCGTTGACGCTGTAGTTGGCGCCGCCGCGCATCGCGTACGGACTGCCACCCTCGCCGAGATTGCCGGCCGAACCGACGTGGGCGCCGGGCGTGAGCAGGACAAGGTCGGTAAAGTCGCGGCTGACCAGAGGCAAGGCGAGCATCTGCCGGCTGTCGACAAGATTGGACACAGTGGCCGTCTGGGTTTGCAACAGCGGCGCGCTGGCGACGACGGAGACGCTCTGTGTCTGGCTGCCGACGGTGAGTTGGAGATCGACCGAGAGCGTCGTGGCGGCATTGAGCTGGATACCGGAGCGCTTGAGCGTTTCGAACCCAGCCTTCTCGGCGGTGATGGTGTAGTGGCCGGTCGGGATCGCGGAAGCCACGTAGCGCCCGTCCGCATCGCTCGAGACGGTGCGCGTGAATGATGTGGCGGTGTTCACGAGCGTGACGCTTGCCGCAGGGATCACGGCGCCCGAGGTGTCCGTTACGAGTCCCACGATGGTGGCGGTATCCTGGGCGCGGACCGAATATACCGTGACGCCCAAAAGCAGCACGGTCGGAATGGCGTAGCGAATGGTTCGAAACAGTTTCAGCGAAGTCATGGAAAGTTGTCCCCCACGGCTCTCGAGTCGGCCGAGCTCCCCCTTGTGAAACAGGAATGTTTTATTTTGCGGCGGCGCGCGATATGATGCCAGGGGAATTCTCCGCGATTTCCCCGTCACTCACCAGGGAAAGGACGCGCCACGTGGACGCACACCAGCATGTAACAGGCTCGTTACCGGCTCAAGCCGACTGCGATGCTCTTGTGGACAGGATTCTTCAAAGCGGCCCCTTTCACAGGTCGCCGAGGCAGAAGGAGTTGCTGCGGTTCATCGCCTCCGAGCAGGCGGCCGGCCGGGCGGCGGAGATCAGCGAACATCACATCGGGCATCATGTGTTCGGCCGGCCGTATGGGTACAACCAGGCGGAAGACAACATCGTCCGCGTGGCGGCCAGACAACTCCGGGTGCGGCTCCAGCACTACTTCGAAGGGGAAGGTTCTGGGGAACGGCTGGTTGTTGAAATTCCCAAGGGAGGGTATCGGCTGGAATTCCGCTTTCGCGCGCGTGTGCCGGAGCAGGCCCCAGAGAGAGCCGCTAAGCCCTCAACGTGGCGAAGTTGGGCGGAAGCGATGGCCCGGCCGGCGAGCGTGTTCCGGGCGCTGGGCCTGGGCCTCGCTTGCCTGATTGCAGGTTACCTGCTCGGCGGAAGCCGGGAAGCGGGCCGTCCGCCGCAGAAGGTCGCCACGGCCGTCCCGCCCCCGGCCGCCATCGAGGAACTTCTCCCAGGCTCGCGCCAGGTGAACGTGGTGGTGGCCGATACGACGCTGATTCTGTTGCAGGCGCTGCGGGGACGGGTGTCGAGCGTTCAGGACTACGCGCGGCACTCATATCTTCTAACCCCGGCGAGCGATGAGTCAGAGGGCTCAATTCCGGACCTGATCGGCAAGATGCCGCTGACAAGCCTGGCCGACGTGTCGTTCATCGCAAGCATTCTTCGCGACGATGGGCCCTTAAGAAACCGCGTGCGGATCCGTCATGCGAGAAACGCAAGCAGCCGCGATTTTCTTGCCGACGACGCCGTAATTCTCGGGGGACCGCGAGTTAACCCGTGGGCGGAGCTGTTCGAACCGCAGTTTAACTTCCGGTTCCGCTATAACAACGTCGGGCCGGGATGTTTTCTGAACCAGTCTCCGAAGCAGGGCGAACAGCCTCAGTACGGGGACTGCCGGCTCGACGATCCTGGCGACTACGCCCGCGTCGCCTGGGTGCCGAATGGGAGCCGGACGGGACACGTGCTGCTGATTTCGGGCAACAGCGCCCCGGCAACGGAAAGCGCTTCGGACTTCCTGCTGGCGCCGGGAAGCGCTGCGCGGCTACTAGCGGTGCTCGGCGAAAAAGAATTCGCGCGCGTGGAATCGTTTGAGCTGCTGTTACACGTCCCACACCCGGCCGGCGCGCCGCTCGAAGCGCGGCTTATTGCGATGCGGACGCATCGGGCTGACCCGTTTTAGGCAGCACGAAGGAGGCGCGCCGCCCGGTCAGCTTTTCGACTTCTTTTGAAAGCGGCCCGATGGCTTTGGCGAAGATCTGTTTGTACGCCGGGCAGAAGTAGTCGAGGTCGGCGAAGTCACCGCGGCGGTCGTGGCGGTGCTTCGGACAGCCGGCGTGGCAGATCTGCTGGTACGTGCAGACCTGGCAGTCCGGATGCGCGATCGTCTTTTTCGAAGCAAACTCGAAGCGTTTGCGGCGGCGTGCGATTTCCGGCCACGAGTCGACTTCGATGTTGCCGAGCTTCCAGGACGCCTCGACAAAGAAATCGCACGGATAGACGTCGCCGTTATACTCGACCACGGCGTAGCTGTCGCAAGTTTCCCGCAGCGTGCAGGTGCTCGGCTCCTGTCCGGCAAGCACCTCGGCGATGTTGTCGAAAAAGCGTATGCGGATCTTGCGGCGGTCGGGCCACCAGAGGTCGAATAGTTCGGTGAGGAAGCGGCCGTATTGCTCGGCGGTGATGGTGAACGGGAGAGCGTTTCCGTCGCGGTCGAACTCCGAGAGCGGAATGTACTGCACGTACTCGATGCCAAGGGAGCGGAAGAAGCGGTAGACTTCGGCGGCCTTGTCGACGTTGGCCTGGCTTACAACGCAGAGCACGTTGAACTCGACGCCATGCTTGCGCATCAGTTCGACGGCGGCGATTACTTTGCGCCAGGAACCGGCGCCCTGGCGGCTGACACGATAGAGATCGTGTACGGCTTCCGGGCCGTCCACCGAGATGCCAACCAGCCACTGGTATTGCTTGAACAGCGCGCACCAGCGGTCGTCGAGGACCAGACCATTGGTCTGCATCACGTTTGAGACCGACTGGCCGTTGCGCCCGTAGCGCTGTTCGAGTTCCACGAGGCGTTCGAAAAATTTAACGCCGGCAAGCGTCGGCTCCCCGCCCTGAAAGGCGAATGTAGTCGTCGGATACGAGTAGAAGAGATAGGAGTCGACCAGGCGCTTAAGCGTGTCCTCGCTCATCCGGTGCACGGCGACCGACTGGTAAGGATCGGTGTCCCGGTCGAGATAGAAACAGTACGCGCAGTCGAGGTTGCACACCGCCGAGACCGGCTTCACGAGCAGCGACCCGATGCGCGGCGCCGCGCCGCGCGAGTCTGGGGCGAAGGGGAATGGATAGCTTGTAGCCACTGGCCGAAGTGTATCACCGCGAGTGTCCAAAGCCGTGTGTCGTGAGCGCGCCGCGCTTTGGCTATCGGGTTGCTCATGTCGCTCCCAAAGGAGAAGTTTCCATGCGGGGAAACACGTGCATCAGAATCCGCGCCTCTTCGCATCTCGCGGGCTGCGTTGTATGGGCTGTTAGCTCTGGCAACGGCGTGAACCGCTGCCAGCCAGCAGATTACGGCTTTCGATGTGCCGGGATCCGTGGATACGACTCCGGCGAGCATCAATCCGGCAGGGACAGTGACGGGAAGATACTCAGCAGGCGGCCGGACGCTTGGGTTCATTCGCGCGGCGGACGGGACAATTACTACTTTTCAGGTACCTGGCGCGGTCGAGGTTTATCCGCTCAGTATTAATCCATCCGGTTCGGTTGTGGGTTACTACAGGCTGAGCGTCTTTTGGCAGTCCCACGGATTCCTGCGGGACGCGGACGGAACGACTACGACAATTGATGTTCCCGACGCTCCGGGAAAGAGCACGTTTCCGAAGAGTATTGACTCTTCTGGAGTAATTACCGGCGACTTTGGCGCGAGTTACTATTCCGGAGACCACGGCTTTGTTCGCAATAAGAAGGGCGTATTCACGGCCCTCAGTGTCCCCGGCGCAATATCTACCTCTGTGGCGAGCATTAACCCGGCCGGCACGGTGACAGAATCTCTCTACGACGGTGCGAAGACGCACGGCTTTCTGAGAGCGGCGGATGAAACGATCACAACCTTCGATTCGCCCGCGCCGGCCGAACTACCCTACGCCAGGGTGGCCATCACTCCGTCGAGCATAAATCCGGGCGGAGAGCTTCTGGGAAGCTATTGGGGCCCCAGTTCTGGCGACGTCGGGTTCATTCGGGCGAGCGATGGAACCTCCACGACATTTTGTCATGCGCCGTACTTCGGAACGACGTCTATAAATCCGGCTGGGACGGTGACCGGGAGCAGCGGCCTTTCCTGTTCCTGGTCGTCCTTCGTCCGAATCGCCGACGGTTCCCTCACATGGTTTGCCATTCAGGAGGAGAACGGACGGCCCAAACCGACGTTCGCTGAGGGGATCAACCCGGCTGGAACAACCGCGGGATGGTACCTGGACGAAGCCGTGCCCACACGCTCTCATGGCTTCGTAAGAACCGCGCACTGAAGGGAGCGTGGGTACAACTGGCTGCCATTAGTTGTGAATCGGGACGCGTGGCCCCTTAGTTGCAACGCTTATTCACAGAGGACAAGCGTGTGCGCGAGTAAGGGGTGCATCGATGACGAAAATCCTACTGGCGGTTGACACATTCGCGGCGAGCCGCGCCGTGATTGAGGAGGCCGCGGTGCGGCCGTGGCCGGCGGATTCGCTCTTTCAGGTGATGAGTGTGATTCAGCCGACCCATTTGTGGACTACGCTGGCCGCGGCGCAGGAGTCTGCACGGCGAGCTGAAGAAGTGGTTCGCCGCGGTGTTGCGCAGCTTGAATCCAGAGGGCTCCGGGCAACCGGCATGACGCCAACGGGCGACCCGAAGACGGTGATTCTCGATCAAGCGAAGGCTGCCGGTGCAGACTTCATTCTGGTTGGGCCGCATGGGGCCTCCGCCGTGCGCAGACTCTTAGTGGAGAACGTGGCGGTGGCCGTCCTGCGTTACGCCGGGTGTTCTGTCGAGGTGGTTCGGCCGCGGAAGCGCCGGGAGGGGCAGGAGGGGATGCGTGTGCTGCTAGCGGCCGACGGTTCGGAATTCTCGCGCGAAGCGGCGCGGTCGCTGGTCGGGAGGCCGTGGCCCGCCGGCACCGAGTTTCGCATCCTTAGCGCCGTGGAGCTCATGCTCCCCACGGCTCGCGCGTTTCTGGAGCCGCCGTTTCTCGACACGTCATACCTCGAGGCCAACCGGGCCGAAGCGATGCAGCGGGCTCAGAACGCGATCGCTACGGCAGCGGCCGTGCTGCAGGAGGCGGGATGGAGCGCGTCGGAATCGGTTTCCGTTTTGTTGGAGACGCCGCAAGTGGCCATCCTCAGGGAAGCCGAAGAGTGGGGCCCCGATCTCATCGTCGTCGGCTCGCACGGCCACCGCGGCCTCGACCGTTTCCTTCTAGGCAGCACCTCGGAGGCGGTCGCCATGAACGCGGATTGCTCGGTAGACGTGATCCGGAAGCGCGGCTGACCAACTGAAGTAAACCGGGCCGTCGGGAGGCGAGAATGGACGAGATCTTTGGTTTCGGGGACGAGCTGGGTCCAGGCAAGGTCCTGCACATTTATCTGCCAAAGCTTGGGCTGCGGTCGGTGGTGGCCGTGGACAACACCGCGTGCGGGGCTTCGATCGGCGGGGTTCGTTTCGCGCCGGACGTAACCGCGGAGGAGGCGTGCCGTCTTGCGCGCGCGATGACACTGAAGAACGCGGCCGCCGGACTTCCTCACGGAGGTGGCAAGGCGGTGATCGCCGGCGATCCGAAGATGGACGCGCCGCGGAAGGAGGAGTGGATCCGTGCGTTCGCGCAGGCGATCTCCAGCCTCGAAGACTACATCGCGGGTCCGGACATGGGCACCGATGAAATTGCCATGGGGTGGATCCAGGATGAGATCGGGCGTGCGGTGGGGCTGCCGCGCGAGTTGGGCGGGATTCCTCTCGATGAGATCGGCGCGACAGGATTTGGCCTGTCGGTGGCCATCGAAGTCGCGGCGAAGACGATAAGCCTCACCATGCAGGGCGCGCGCGTCGCAATCCAAGGCTTCGGCGCCGTGGGCAAACATGCCGCAAGATTTCTCGTCGGGAAGGGATGCCGCGTTGTCGCCTGCAGCGACACCCGGGGAACCGTGTCGACAGACGACGGCCTTGATATCGACGGATTGATCGCGCTCAAAGAGGCGGGAAAATCCGTGACGGAATTTGCCGGTGGCGAGAATAGCGGCCCGGAAGCCATCCTTGGCGTGCCGTGCGACGTCTGGATTCCGGCCGCGCGGCCGGACGTGGTGAACCGGGACAACGCCGCCATGCTCGACACGCGCATCGTGGCCGAGGGCGCCAACATTCCTTGCACGCTGGAAGCGGAGGCAATGCTGGCACAGCGCGGTGTGCTGGTGTTGCCTGACTTCGTGGTCAACGCGGGAGGAGTGATCTGCGCGGCGATCGAGTATCACGGCGGCACCGGGAGTTCGGTGTTTGGGGTGATCGAGGAAAAAATCCGGCGCAACACGGCGTCTGTGCTCGAAACTGCGATCCGCACCCACACCTACACCCGGGATGCGGCGATCGAGATGGCCGCGCAGAGAGTCCACAAAGCGGCGCGGGCGCGCCGATGGGGTTAGGAGCGCTAGCTTCCGGTCGGATGGAGGAACCAGCCGTCCAAAACCACGTGGCGAACGAACCAGTGTTGACGCAGCAGGACCCGCGCGGCCAGGCTGGACACGCCCGAAGGAAGCAGCCGGCCCGCTCTCGCGGCCCACGGCGACGGATGGGCATTGAGGTAATTGGCGTAACCGGCGAGTTTCTCGCGGGCATAATTCCGGCGCGCGGCACGGATGGCTTTGGCGGCAGCCAAACCGGAAGCGACGGCGGGGCCAATCCCTTCACCGCTTTGCGGGTGCGCCAGGCCGGCCGAATCGCCGATCAGGAGCAAGCCGTCATCTACTACGGTGCGCGGCGACGTTCCGCGAAGTAAGTAGGCGTGTCCGCGCGGCGCCGGCACCGGGAACGGAACGCGCCCGGATTTGTTCAGAAAGCGGAAGAAGTCGGCCACATGCGTGGAGAGACGGTGCGGATCGACCCGGCCCAGGCCGACATTGAGGAAGTTCCCTTTCCGAATACACCAGCCGTACCCTTTCATGTCGCGGCAGAAATAGAGTTCTGGCACTTCGCCTTCGACGCGGCAGGCTTCCATCTGCGCCCCGTCCATTTCGAACTCGGTCTCCTGGGCGACCACCGGAGATTCATCCGGCCTCTTGCCTCCGGCCAAAGCCGCCACAGGACAAAAATGACCGCCGGCGCCAACGACGAGGCGGGCGCGGATGTTTTCATTGGCGAGCCATACGCCCCCGGTGCGCTCGAGACTGGACAGGCCGACTCCAAGCGCCACGCGCACGCGGGTGCGGTCGAGGAGATATTCGTCGAACTCGCATCGGCGAATGCCGTAACTGACGGGAGCATCGTAACTGGTTTCGATTGCCGGTCCGCCCATTTGGCCGACGCGGAACCCTGTGATCGGCTGCAACAACTTATAGCGGGAGTATTGGAGAGGGCTGATGCCAAGCGAAGTGAGGACCCTGGGCGTGATCCATCCTCCGCAGACCTTGTCGCGCGGAAAGGCTCGCTTATCGAGGAGCAGCACGTCGAGGCCTGTGCGGCGCAGTCCCCAGGCACATGAGGACCCAGCCGGGCCGCCACCCACGATCAGGACGTCGCAGGCTTCCATGTTGACGCGTCCGCGGGACAGCTTATCGGCGGGTTACTCGCGCTCGCGTAGAGCGCAGCGCGCGTCCAGGAGATCTGTTTGCTCTCCGGCCCCCCGAAGGTGATCTGAAACAGTTGCAGCGTGCCGGCGCGAAAGGCGGCGAGCGAGCCGGCCAGATACAAACGCCACGCTCGCGTGAACCATGGATCGTATTTAGCCGACACCTGGGCGCCCACGCGCTCAAATCGTTCCAACCAGCACTCCAGCGTTCGCGCATAATGGAGGCGAAGGTTCTCCACATCGAGCACCGCGAAACGTTGCGGTTGCAGCACGCTCACTGCTTCACCGAGCGTAGGGACGTAAGCCCCGGGGAAAATCCGCTTGCGGATCCAGCGGCTGAATTCGCCTTTATGACTCCTCCCGATGAAATGCAGTAGCCCGCGGCCCGCGTCGCCAACCGCCCGGTGGATGGTCCGGCCAAAGTCCGCGAAGTGGGCGGCGCCCACGTGTTCGAGCATGCCTACGGAAACAAACACGTCGTACTTGCCGGTGATCGAGCGATAGTCGTCTTCAACGAATTCAACGCGGTGGTTAAGTCCTCTCGACGCCGCCTGCATCCGCGCCCAGGCGATCTGCTCATGCGAGATATTGAATGCCCGGACCGAAACGCCGTAGCTTTCGGCCATGTGTAGCGCCAGCGCCCCCCACCCGCAGCCTGCCTCGACGACACGCTCGCCGGGTTGAAGTTGCAACTTGCGGCACACGTAGTCGAGCTTTGCCTTTTGCGCATCCTCAAGTGTATCGTCAGGCGAGGCGAAGTAAGCGCAGGTGTAAACAAGTTGGCGATCCAGCCAAAGCTCGTAGAAATCGTTCCCGAGATCGTAGTGGCGATGGATGTTGTTTCGCGAGCCGTCGGGCGAGTTGTCCTGCAGCCAGTCCATGCACTTTGACGTAAGCCGCTCGTAAAGGCCGCTGCCCGATCTTTCCCACCCCTGGTATATCGCCGCCAGCACTCCGGCGAGGTCGCCCTCTACTTCAATACGGCCGTCCGCGTAAGCTTCCCCGAAGGCCATTTCGGGATCGGCCAGCAGTTTGAACAAGGTCGGCAAATCACTCACAACTACCGTCGCTATAGGGTCGACGCCAGGTGGCGATACCTCGGCGCCGTCTTTCATGGCTAATCGGATAGGGATTGTACCAACACTTTGGAAGAGTTGACGCAACAGCCAGGTTTCAAGCAGGAAAGCCCCCCGCGCCTGGCCGCTGTGCTTATTAAGCATCACGTCCGGAAAGCTCATGCTCCGGCTTGCCTCCACCGGGTAGCGTGCAACTGATAGTCCAGGATAACTCCGCCGGGCAGACTTTGCCGGGTGCTCATAGGGATAGCGACTGGTATGTGTCGTGCATGTTACTGGGGTTCGGGAGGCTGATATGGCAACCATGCTCGGGCCGTTGAAGGTGGAAGGACAACCATGGGTGGCCAGTGCGCAGCGGACGGCGGCGTTGGTCGAGAAGAGGCTCGACCAGGCCGGAACGGCGCTTTGTGATGCCCTCGATGCGGGCAAGCAGTCCGCCGGCCGTGCCCTAAAGCGCGGACGGTTAGCAGTGGAAAATGGCGCTGCCCGGGCCCAGAGACAAATCAAACGGCACCCGGCCGGTTCGATAGCGATTTCGTTTGTAGCCGGGGCGGCGCTTGGGTTCCTGGCCCCTCGGCTGATTAAGCGGTGAACTGACACAGCGTCAGCCGCGGCCGTCGTCCGGTGGGTCTGAGGCCAATTGCGCAACACACAAGATAGTCAGCGCCCCTTGACGCAGCCTCCCGGCATTTGAACGAAGATTTGTACGGACGTCCAAATTTGGGGGGGCGTGCGCAAAGGGTGTGGTGCGGACGGGGAGGGTCGAACTCCCATGGCCGTGAGGCCGCTGGAACCTAAATCCAGTGCGTCTGCCAGTTCCGCCACGTCCGCGGCAAGGTGGGCTTCTCTACGAGGATAGCAACGTACGGCGGCTTAGCGCGGCTATGCGGCAGTTTCGGAAGCAGACGCCCGAAAGAAAGGGGGCCCTCGGAACACGTCTTGTACACTGTGGATTGCCGCTCGATCTGACCACGCCGCTGCCGTTTGTGACCGGGGTGGGACCGGCACGCGCGCAGATGCTGGAGGCCAAGGGTCTGCGCCTGGTCGAGGACCTGATCGCCTATGCGCCATTCCGCTACGAGGACCGGCGGAACGTGAAGACGATCGCAAGGCTGGCGCCGGGCGAGACGGCCACGGTGATGGCCGAGGTGAAATCGGCGGGCCTCGCCTCTTTCCGGCGCAAGAATCTCGGGCTGTTTGAAGCCGTATTCGCCGACGGGTCGGGCGAAACGCTGCTGGGAAAGTGGTTCCATGGCGGGTATCTGGCGGACCGGATCGTGCCCGGTCAGCGGCTGGCGCTTTACGGCAAGATCGAGATCGACAACTACGCCGGGCGTCTGGCGATGATGCACCCGGAGTTTGAATTCCTCGGCGAGGACGAGGATGCCGAAGAGGGGTTGCACACCGGGCGCATCGTGCCGGTGTACGAAGCGGCGGGCAAGGTCAGCACGCGCGTCTTCCGGGCGCTGATTCATCGCGTGCTGGACGAATTGGCGGAACCGCCGGACCTGCTGCCCGCCTTTCTCCGCCAGACATTGAAGCTGCCGGGGCGGGCCGAAGCGCTGCGGCAGATCCACTTTCCCGGGCCCCAGGAAGACCTGCGCCTGCTCAACTCGTTTCGCTCGCAGGCCCAGATCCGGTTCATCTTCGAGGAGTTTTTCTGGCTCGAATGCGGACTGGCGCTGAAGCGCGAGCACGCGAAACTCCGCGCCGGCATTTCGTTCAAGCTGGAAGGCCGCATCCGGGAACGCATCAAGGAAATGCTGCCCTTCAAGCCGACCGGCGCGCAGAAGCACGTGCTCGGCGAGATCGCCTCGGATATGGCGAAGCCGCATCCGATGAACCGCCTGCTTCAGGGCGACGTAGGCAGCGGCAAGACGTTGGTCGCCGCCGAAGCGATCGTCATCGCGGTGGAGAACGGGTATCAAGCCGCTGTCCTTGCGCCGACCGAGATCCTCGCCGCCCAACACTACAGCTATTTCCGGCATTTGTTCGACCGCCTTGGCTATACCACCGCGCTACTGACCGGCTCGCTCGGGGCGCCGGAGAAAGCGCGCACAAAACAAGACCTGGCGTCGGGCGCGATTCAGGTCGCTGTCGGCACGCATGCGTTGCTCGAAGACGATGTCGAGATGGCGCGGCTAGGCCTGGCGATCGTCGACGAGCAGCATCGCTTCGGTGTCATGCAGCGCCTTCGTTTGTTCGACAAAGGGAGGCAAGGAGGGTTGTACCCGGACGTGCTCGTGATGACCGCGACGCCGATCCCCCGGACGCTGGCGCTGACGCTCTATGGCGACCTCGATGTGTCGACGATCGACGAGATGCCGCCGGGGCGCAAGCCAATCGTGACGAAGCACGTGACCGAGGCAAGGATCGAACAGGTCTACAGCTTTCTGAAGAAACACATCGACGCCGGGCGGCAGGCTTATGTGGTGTATCCGGTGATCGAGGAAGGCGAGGAAACCGAGAACCGCGGCGAGCGGAAATCGCCGGGACTGAAAGCCGCCCAGACGATGCACCGGCATCTTTCGAAGACGGTGTTTCCTTCCACGCCGATCGGGCTGCTGCACGGGCGGATGGCCCAGGAAGATAAAGAGGAGGCGATGCGCCGCTTCAGGGCCGGCGAGGATCGCATTCTCGTGTCGACCACGGTGATCGAAGTCGGCGTGGACGTGCCGAACGCGAATGTCATTGTGGTGGAGCAGGCCGAGCGGTTCGGCCTCGCGCAACTGCATCAGCTTCGCGGACGCGTGGGGCGCGGCCACCAGCAGAGCTTCTGCGTGCTGGTGACCAACAAAGCGGGCGAGTCCGCGACGGAGCGGATGCGCACGCTGACCGAGTCGAACGACGGTTTTTATATCGCCGAAATGGATTTGAAGTTGCGCGGGCCAGGCGAGTTTTTCGGCACAAAACAGACCGGGTTGCCGGCGCTGCGCATCGCCAGCATCATCCGCGACCGCGACATTCTGGAACTGGCGCGAACAGAGGCGCTCGCTTTCACGCAGCGGCCGGCATCGGACGGCGAACTGCGGCGGGGACTCGATTATTTGCAGACGCACTGGCAGCGGAAGTATGGTTTGGTGTCGGTCGGCTGAGGCTGCCCTATGCGCGTGATCGGAGGAGAGTTTCGCAGCCGCCGCCTGAAGACGCTGCCGGGGCTCGATGTCCGGCCCACGCCCGACAGGCTGCGCGAGGCGCTGTTCAACGTGCTGGCTCCGCGTATCGAAGGGTCCTTGTTCGTGGATGCCTACGCGGGCAGCGGCGCGGTGGGCATCGAAGCGTTAAGCCGGGGCGCCGCGCGGGCGATTCTGATCGAGCGCAGTCCCAAAGCCGCTGGGCTGATCGCGGAAAACCTCGCCGCTCTTGGCCTGGTCGGCCGGGCCGAACTGATTCGAGGCGCGGCCGTGAAGACGCTCGAACGCCTGGACGCGAGACTGCGGGAAGCGATTGTTTTCCTCGATCCGCCCTATCCGCTGGAACACGAGTACGGGGCGGCGCTGACGGCCTTGAGCGGACTGGGCTGCGGCCTCGTGATCGCGCAAGCCGGCGCGAAGCAGTCGTTAGCGGAACAATACGGCGCTTTGCGCCGCACACGCGTGCTCAAGCAAGGCAGCAACGTGCTCGTGTTTTACGCGCCCGACGTGCAGGCTAATACGGACGCTCTCCAATGATGTTTCCAGGCGGATTGTAATTACAAACCCAGACTTCGTAGCCGTCCGAGCGGGCCGCGGCGCATCCGACTTCGCGGGTGGACCGCCAGACAATCTGCGTGAAGTGGCCACAGACCCCGCGGCACGAATTGGTTCGCTCATTATAGTGCCGGGCCTCGCCGGCCCAGGCTCGCACCACGTCTTCCGGCGGCGCCATCGCGTTGTCGCCCTCGATCATGAAAAGGTTTTCGCCGAAGCGCGGGTTCGGGCGGTGATAAAAGGCGCGCTCGGAAGCCAGGTGATCGGCCCACTGCTGGGCGTAGCGGGCGAGCGTCGGCGACCAGGTGAGCGCCGGTTCGCCAAGTTGCGCCCGGACGGCGTTGTGGGCGGCGAGCATGCGGTTTGGCATCGGGGTCCCGGCCAATACGGCGGCCACCAGCAGGAAACCGGCGGCTCGGATCAGTTGGCGGATTTCCATACGTACAAACCCTCGTGGTTGATATAAAACTCGTGGTTGCCGATCCAGACCTGGGCGAGGCCGTCGCGGAAGCTGTCGGCATGGTCGAAGCGCGGGTTGATCTGAAACTTGCCTTTCTGATCGATGTAGCCGAAGCGGTTGCCGATGGCGACCATCGCCAGACCGTCGGAGAAGTCGCCTGCCGAATCGAACTGCGCCGGAATGACGAGTTTCGCCGACTTGTCGATGTATCCGAACTGGCCGTTGGAACGAACCACCGCGAGGCCTTCGGAAAAACGTCCGGCGGTGTCGAACTGCGGGTTGACCACCAATTTTCCATCGGTGTTGATGTAGCCGAACCGGCCACCGAAGCGGACCGGCGCCAGGCCATCGGAGAAGGTTCCGGCGTCGTCGAACTGCGGATCGATTCGCAGCTTGCCGGACCGATCGATGTAGCCCCAATGATCGGCGATCTGCACCGGCGCGAGACCGTCGCCGAACGGACCCGCGGCCGTGTACTGCGGCGTGACAACGTAGTGGGAGTCCTTGTTGATGTAACCAAGTTTGCCGGCGATGCCCACCAGCGCCAACCCCTGAGAGAACGGGTCGGCGAGGTCGAATTGGGGCGGAATCACAATCCGCCCGGAGGCGTCGGCGTAGCCCCAGTGGCCCTGCTGAGAAATAGCGGCCAAGCCTTCGCTGGATCGTTTCGCTTGGTCAAACTGGGCCTGCACCACAACGCGTCCGGAGTTGTCGATAAATCCATAGCGCCCATTGACGATCACCGGGTAGAGAGTCTCCGGGGAGTGGATGTAGTAGAAAAGGCCGGCCAGCAGGACGGCCAGGACAACCGCGGCCGCGGCGGCAATCCTGACTTTTTTTCGCGGCCTGGCGGTGGATCCGGTAACTTCTACAGAATCGTTTCCCGAATAAGGATCAGTTTCAACCATGACGGCACTTGAAGTTGCAGGTTGAGGACCAGTTTCGGGCTTTGGAAGCGAAACTGCACCGTGGCGAGTCAGGTTTTGGAGGACCTGGCGCAATGACGATCCAGATCAGCGGCAAAACGCTGGCCTTCTCGGCTGGGATGATTGTGCTTGCCGGAGTGGCCGTAGCGGGCTGGACGCGGCAGAGCTCGACGCCCGCGGCCCCGGCTACGGTCAATGCGCCGCCATGGGCGCCGGCGCCCGAGGAACCGGCGCCTGTGACCCCGCCGGAGGCACAGAGCGGATATGTCGGCGATTGGCAGCCGGTCGGCGTTTCCCCAGCGGCGCAGCAGGGGGCGCCGATGGAATCCCCGGACGACTCGGCCGGGGTGCCGCCTCCGGGGTCTGACGACGATGCGCCCGCGGCCGCGCCTCCACCCAACGGGCCGGCGAGTGGCGGTCCTTACGATGCCTACGGCCAGCCGGAATCGAATGCCGCTCCCGCGCCGGCGAGCGGCGGCTACGCGCCGAGCCAACCGGTCCGGCAAGGCCGCTCGACTAGGAAGTCCGTCGAAATCGTCGCCGGAAGCGCGGCCGGTGGCGCGGCGATCGGCGCTTTGGCCGGCGGTGGAAAAGGAGCGGCGATCGGAGCGCTTTCCGGTGGCGCGGCCGGCTTTGTCTACGACCGGCTCACGCACAACCAATAGCCACCTGATTAGTGCGCCGGCAACACGCCGTGCAGAGCCAGGTTGACCAGAATCATCACGGCCGCCATGCCGGGCAGCAGCAGCAGCGCTTTCTTGAGGCGCGTGGGCTCGCCGCCGGCTACCGAGCCGATGATGCGGGAACTGATCGCCAGCCCGACCCATCCGAAGGTGATTACGAAGCCGAGGGCGGTGCCGGTCATCTGCGGGAACGCGGTGCCGGTGATGGCCAGCGTCGTGGGAAACACCGGAGCCATCGACACCCCAGCCAGGAACACGAGCAGCCCTGCCGTGGTGGCGCTGCGGGTCTGCAGCATCAGATACGTCGTGATCAGCATGAGCACCGCCGCGACCAGAGTCACGGTGAGGCCCGAGATGGAGATCAGAATCGGCGAAACGGCGACGCGGCCCACCAGGAGGCCGAGCGCAAAGCCGAGCGAAAGAATATTCAGCGCGCGCGACTCCGGAATGCCCTGGGCGATGAGATGCTGCACGAGCCAGTTCCAGACACCCACTTCGGAAGCAACGTAAAGAAACAGAAACAGCGACAACAGCCACAGCGCGGGGCTCCCAACCAGCGTGCCGATGCCGGCAAGCGCGACACCTTGGCTGCCCGAGGGCCCGGGCATTGGCGTAGCCGCGCTCACGGCGAGGGCGCCGCCGCTGAGCAAGGCGGTCAGATAGCAGAGCCGAGTGGAGTTGCCGCCCAGGAAATTGGCCGAGATGAACGGCGTCGCCAGGCCGCCGAGGCCGAAGAACAGGTTCAGCAGATTCAGCGCCGTGCCGCTGTGGCCCTGGCTGATCGTGGTGCCGAGGTCGTTGGCGGCTGTAACGATAGTGCCGCCGCCCAAACCGAGCAGGAACAGGTACGCCGCGATCTGGCCGAAACCGGTGGAGCGCGGCAGAAGCGCGAGCGCCGCGCAGATAACCACCAGGCCGATGATCATGCCCGTCTTCACGCCCTCGCTGTCCACCAGCGGGCCGACCGAGATCGACGCAATCACCAGACCGATCGCCTGGGTCAGCGCGATGGTTCCGTTTTGCTTTGGCGTCAGGTGAAAGCGGGCCGAAAGGTCCGGCAAAATCGTGCCCAGCATAGCCGCGATCATCCCGTAGACGAAGATCGCGAGAACGGCGGAGAGGATGAGCATAAGCTGCCTATTGTATTCCTACTTCTACCGGTCCGCTGGCCGATTTTTTCGCCGGGCTTAGCCGAAGCTGTACATGCGCTGCTCGTCGTTCCAGTATGTCTTTTTGTTGTTGCGGAACGAGAGCGTCGCCAGGTGGCCGGAGATCGCCGCCTGCTGGCCGACGCGCGGCGGCGCGACGATCTTCGCCTTGCCGTGGATCGACTCGAACAGGTTGCGGATGTGCGCTTCCACCGCGCGATTGTCATTACCCGGCAGGCTCATGTGAACTTCTTTTCGCGCGGCGATCTTGGCCGGCGTGGCATCCTTGCCGCCGCGGCGGAAGACTTCGGGATAGAAGTGCAGTTCGCTGCGGTTCAGAACTTCGATGGTCCCTTCGTTGCCCATGAAGTTTTCGCCATATCCGTAGTGGACATTGCCGAAGTACGAGCTGTAGTTGATGTGGAACTGGCGCGGGTACTCGTAGATCGCGCTAAAGCAGTCTGGCACCTCGCGGTCGTCGTGCGTCCAGCGGTAGATGCCGCCGGAGGCGACGCAGCTTGCGGGCACAACCTGGTCGCAAACGAAGTTGGTGATGTCGGTCTGATGCACCAGCAGGTCGGTGGAGATGCCGCCCGAGTAATCCCAGTACAACCGCCACTGGTAATAGCGCTGTTTGTCGAAAGGCCGCCACGGCGCGGGACCGAGGAACTTCTTCCAGTCTGTGTTGGCTAGGCTTGCGTCGGGCGGAATCGCGTACCGCCAGGCCGGATCGTCGTCCAGCGAGTTGCGGTACCAGTAGGCGCGGACGTAGTGAATGTCGCCGATCATGCCTTCGGCGACCATCTCCTTGGCTCGAATGTACAGCGAATTGCTCCGGTTTTGTGTGCCGATCTGCACGACCTTGCCGGAAGCTTCTGCTTCGCGCACCATTTCCTCGCCCTGCTCGATGGTGTGGGCGAGCGGCTTTTCACTGTAAATGTTCTTGCCGGCGCGGATGGCGTCAATAAACATCGGGTAATGCAAATGCTCGGGAGTGGCGATGAAGACGACGTCGACGTTGGGGTCCGCAAGCAGGTCGTGATGGTCCTCGTAAGTCTTCGGCGTGTTCCCGCCCATGGTCTGGACCCGCTGTTTTCCGCGCTCGAGATTGCCTGTGTAGGTGTCGCAGACGGCGGTGATCCGCGCCAGGTCCTTGCTGCCCTGGTAGAGGCGTTCCATCAGGTAGTAGCCGCGGCCGCCGGCGCCGATGAAGCCGACGTTGAGCACGTCGTTGGCGCCAAGCACGGGCAGAACGGCCGGCGCGGAAGCCAGGGCCAGACTGGTGGTCCGCTTCATGAACGAGCGGCGGGACAGATCATCTTGCATGCGTTTTGTCTCCTAACTTATTGAGAATATCAACGTGAGGGGAAGGTAGTTCGAAAATCGCCGGGCGTGGCCGCGCCGGGTGGCGCGATATGCGAGACTGAGGACCGAGGCAATGGAGCCGGACACCGAAACCCCCTCCGTGGTGGAACTAATGCGGGAAATCCGGGCGCGGGCCCGCGCGCGCGTGCAGCCGCTCGTGTACCCGGAAGACGGCGGCGCGCCTCAGCAGCCGGCGGCATCGTTCGAATTGAGCCGCGTGCGCCACAGCGCCATCGAGTTGCGCGAGGCGATGCGCCGCGTCAACGAAATGCCGCCGCAGCCGCCAACCCTGCGCGGGCGCCTCGGCGGCGTGATGGTGCGGTTGGTGAAGCGCGTGCTCTTCTGGCAAACGGA
>DAIDIH010000128.1 GCA_027459465.1 Bryobacterales bacterium
GCTTTTGCCTCACCCGCCGCCGGACCTCTACACTAAAAGTTCGTGGAAGAAGAGGCGCTCGGCAAAGCTTACGACAGCCGTCTCATGCGGCGGCTGCTTTACTACATGCGCCCCTACTGGCGCACCGTCTCCGCCTCCCTCGTCTTCCTCCTCGGCACGTCCATCCTCCAAACCGCCGGCCCCCTCCTCACCAAACTCGCCGTCGACAAATACCTCGACCCCGCATCCCGCCGCTTCTCGACGCCGCTGGACCGCTTCCTCTCCCCCGACCCCTGGACCGGCCTCGCCCAAATCTCCGCCCTCTACCTCCTCTGCGTCGTCGGCGCCCTCTTCTTCGACTTCGCCGAAAGCTACCTCATGCAGTGGACCGGCCAGAAAGCCATGTTCGATCTCCGCCGCGAGATCATGAGCCGCCTGCAAGCCCTCGACGTCGCCTTCTACGACCGCAACCCCGTCGGCCGCCTCCTCACCCGCGTCACCACCGACGTCGACACCCTCAACGACCTCTTCAGCTCCGGCCTCGTCAATATCCTCGGCGACATCCTGATGCTCAGCTTCGTCCTCGCGGTCATGTTCCGCCTGAGCCCCGGCCTCACCGCCCTCATGCTGGCCGTCATGCCCTTCGTCGTCCTCGTCACCATCGTCTTCCGCCGCACCGTCCAGTCCAGCTACCGCCGCATCCGCGTCGCCATCGCCCGCATCAACTCCTACCTCCAGGAACACATCAGCGGCATGGCTGTCGTCCAACTCTTCAACCGCGAAGCCCGCGACCTCAAAGAATTCGACGAAATCAACCGCGTCCACATGGACGCCTACAAAGACGCCATCTCCGCCTACGGCTGGTTCTACCCCGTCGTCGAATTCCTCGCCATGCTCGCCCTCGCCATGCTCCTTACCTACGGCGGCTACCGCATCGCCCATGGCGCCCTCTCCCTCGGCATCTTAATCGCTTTCTTCCAATACGGCCTCCGCTTCTTCCGCCCCATCCAGGACCTCAGCGATAAGTACAACATCCTCCAAGGCGCCATGGCCGCCTCCGAACGCATCTTCAAGCTGCTCGATACCCCTTCGGAAATCACCGACCCCTACCAACCCACCCCGCTCCCCGCCCGCGCCGCATCGCCCGAGACTCCCGCCGTCGAGTTCGATCACGTCTGGTTCGCCTACGAAAACGAAAACTGGGTCCTCCGCGACGTCAGCTTCCAAATCGCCCCCGGCGAAACCATCGCCGTCGTCGGCCACACCGGCGCCGGCAAAACCACCCTCATCAGCCTCCTGCTCCGCTTCTACGACGTCAGCCAGGGGGCCATCCGCGTCTACGGCGTCGACGCGCGCCAACTCAAACTCAGCGACCTTCGCCGCCGCTTCGGCGTCGTCCTCCAGGATCCCTACCTGTTCACCGGCACCGTCGCCTCCAATATCCGCCTCGGCACCGAAGACATCGCCGATGACACCATCGAAACCGCCGCCGAACGCGTCAACCTCGCCGACTCCATCCGCGCCCTCCCCGACGCCTTCCTCCACCCCGTCCGCGAACGCGGCAGCGGCTTCTCCACCGGCCAGAAACAACTCATCAGCTTCGCCCGCGCCCTCGCCCACGACCCCGGCATCCTCATCCTCGACGAAGCCACCTCCAGCGTCGACACCGAAACCGAACTCCGCGTCCGCCAAGCCCTCGATCACCTCGTCGAAGGCCGCACCTCCATCGTCATCGCCCACCGCCTCTCCACCATCCAGCGCGCCGACCGCATCCTCGTCATGCACAAAGGCCAACTCCGCGAATCCGGCACCCACCAGGAACTCCTCGCCCGCCGCGGCATCTACTGGAAGCTCTACCAACTCCAGTACAAAGACCAGGACCGCACCCCCACCCCCCGCCAACCCGTCCCCGGCGACTAAGCCGCCAGCGACGCCGTGCCGTCTTCGGTGCGTCGGATTTTCACGTGCGTCGCGCCAGAATGCGCCGGATGTTCCGCTTTCCGTGTAAAACGGCGACAATCTGAAGTGGGATCGAATCTGGCCGGTAAACAACCGTGTAGTTCGGATAGCGGCTCAGTGTCCAAAAACGCAGAGGACGACAGGTCAGGTCCGGCCTTATGTGGCCGCGCAATGGAGCCTCGGCGAGAAACTCGATAGCATCATAGATCGCCTGCTCCACCCGGTCGGCTGCCCCTTCGTCTTCCTCCGCAATATACGCCCAGACGTCGAAAATATCGGCCGTTGCAAGGCGCGTGAGAACATACACTCTCATCGGGCGGACGAACGCCCTTCGCGCCACTTCTCCTTCATCGCATCAATCTCCCGGCGCGCTTGCGCGCCATCGACAAGCTCTCCTCGCTCGGCTTGTTGATAGCCCTCCTCGACGTGCGCCGACAACGCGCGGCGCTCCTCGTCAGTCCAGCTTTCCTCCGCATCCTGGGCTTCCAGGGCGCGTCGCAGCACCTCTTCAGCGTCGGAGTAGGCGCCGCTCAAAAGCCGCTTGTTGATGAGTGTCTCTAGATCAGGCGGAAGGTTCACTTGCATGGCGCGTTTCCACGTCTCCCCCTTTCATCGTAAACTTCCGAGCGCCCGGCGCGGGCCGCGCGCTCAATTCGGACCACCAGCGCCCGCGCCCCGCTGCTTTGTGCGCGGTGATGACGGGAGAAATCCGTTCCGTGCTCAGCAGCCTTCAATCACTCAGCCCGCTCATGCCAGTTCTGGCATATAATGGACGTTGTGCCCGAAAAGGTCAACGAGCCGCGGAGGTTGGTCTGGTTGGTGGACACGTTGGAGCGGGTGACGGAGTTTCCGCGCGCTGTTCGGCATAAACTCGGTTCGCGCTGTACCAGGCTCAGATAGGGCAGCGGCACGAGAGCGCCAAGATCTTGCGCGGCTTTGATGAAGCCGTTTGGCAAGTACGTGCCGGCGACCCGGGCGGCACATATCGAGCGGTGTACGTAACGCAACTCGGGGACGCGATCTACATTCTTCATGCTTTTCAGAAGAAGGCCGCATCCGGAATCGCAACTCCCCGGCGAGAATTGGATCTGATCCGGCGACTCCTGCGGCTTGCACGCAAACTGGCCGGGAAGTGAGGTGACCGAATGTGCCTAATCGAGAATTCACGCCAAGTTCCGGAAACGTGTTTGCGGATCTCGGCCTGCCACATGCCGACGAGCTTCTGGCAAAGGCTGAACTGACGGCGAAAATCATCGCCGAAATCCAACGACGGCGGCTCACTCAGAGCCAGGCGGCGGCGGTCCTCGGAATCGATCAACCCAAAGTCTCGGCGCTCAAGCACGGCAAGCTCTCGGGATTCTCCATCGAGCGTTTACTGAGGTTCCTCCTCATGCTTGGGCGGAATATCGAGATAAGCGTTAAGGGCCGCTCGAAACCGGGCTCCACGGCACGATTGCGAGTTGCGTGACGTCAGTGCCACGAAGCCGCCATCACCCTCGCAATTTATCGCTCGACGCGATTTATGTCCGCCCAGCACGCAGGAGCGAATCGTCAGAAGGCGTGTGGTACAGCATTTGGCTAGAGTTATGCCCCCCGATCGCCGATCTACGCAAACAGGTCGCGGACGGCAAGGGCCTCATGAAGGCCGCGATCGTGCAATTCCTAGCGCTTCATGGAGAAAAGTGGATCAAGCGCAGCGAAATCGAAGATGTGCTCGAACTCGAGTCCACCTACGTTGGATACGGCAAAGGCTCCAGTTATGAGGGAGCGCTGGCCTCAATGCTCCTCAGTGAACTCTTCAGCGATGGGCTGGTAGAGAGACGGAAGGACGGCCAGCCATGGGTCTATCGCGCGAAACCGCACGAAACCCAGAATTAGCGCACCGCTGGCGCTGATAAAATCTACTTCCGCCTTACGTAAAATAAAAACAACCCAAACCTCGGCACCATGCTCACCTCCTTCCTCACGCGCCCCCTCGCCGCCGGCGCGGCGGACGCCCATCGTCAACCCAACCGCCTCGTCCGCCTCTTCGGCGACCTCAAAGTGCGCCCCAAACTCATGGTCCTGCACAACGTCTTCTTCCTCGCCCTCTCCGCCTCCGTCTACTTCGCCCTCATCCCCATGCTCGAACGCCAGGTCGAGGTCGCCGAACAGCGCCACGAAATGATGGTCCGCGCCGGCCTCGAAGCCCCCACCCCCGGCTCCGCCTCCGCCGCCATTTACGCCCACCTCGTAAAACAAGCCCGCCTCAACCTCCTCCTCGTCGTCGCCGGCGCCTACGTCATCGCCGTCCTCGCCCTCGAACTCGTCATCATGCCGCTCTACGTCTACGGCCCCCTCCGCCTCATGCTCAACGCCGACCGCGCCAGCCGCGAAGGCGACCGCAACGACGAACTCATCGACGCGCGCGTCATCCCCGGCGACGAAATCGGCCAGATCATGCGCTCCCGCAACGAAACCGTCCTCGAACTCCGCAAGCGTGAGCAGGACCTCGAAGCCGCCCTCGCCCAACTCAAAGAAACCGCCGCCGACCTCCAGCACAAAAACGAACTCCTCGAATCCCAGGACCGCCTCGTCAGCCTCGGCCTCCTCAGCGCCTCCGTCGCCCACGAACTCAACACCCCACTCACCGTCCTCCAGGGCTCCATCGAAAAACTCTCGGAAACCACCCGCGACGCCCATACCCAGGAGCGCCTCGCCCGCATGCTCCGCGTCACCCAGCGCCTCCGCAAAATAAGCGAAGGCCTCCTCGGCTTCTCCCGCGCCCGCAAGGATCACCTCGAACCCGTCTCCCTCCGCCCCCTCGTCGACGAAGCCTGGAGCCTCGTCGCCATCGACGAGCGCGCCGCCCAGGCCAACTTCCTCAACGCCGTCGAACCCGCCGATACCGTCCTCGCCAATAGCGACCGCATCCTCCAGGTCTTCGTCAATCTCCTCCGCAACGCCCTCCACGCCATCCCGCCCAACGGCCACATCCAGGTCCGCTCCCGCCGCACCGTCCGCAACGGCCGCGTCCACGTCGGCGTCTCCGTCGAAGACGACGGCCCCGGCATCCCCCCCGAAGTCCTCCCCGAAATCTTCGAAGCCTTCGTCTCCACCCGCCTCGACGCCAAGGGCACCGGCCTCGGCCTCACCGTCGCCGAAGGCATCGTCCATCAGCACGGCGGATCCATCTCCGCCACCAACCGCCCCGGCGGCGGCGCTTCCCTCGAAGTCCTCCTCCCCGTGGGGCACAACCAACAGGCGGCCTCGAAAACATGAGCCAGGAAAATGATCTGGTCGATGTCGCGGTCCTCGACGACGATACCGACTTCCTCACCTATCTCGAAGACACCCTCAAGGACGAAGGCCGCTACTCCGTCCGCACCTTCTCCCACCCCGATGAACTTATCTCGGGCATCGAAGAGCGCCGCCCCGACATCGTCCTCCTCGACATGAAAATGGGCGAGTTCCGCGGCGAAAAAGTCCTCGAACAACTCCTCGCCGCCTACCCCGGCCTCTGCGTCATCATCGTCACCGGCTACCCCTCCCTCGAAGACATGCGCGCCACCTTCCAGATGAAGGTCTTCGACTACATCCCCAAACCCTTCTCCCTCGCCCAGCTTCGCGAAACGCT
>DAIDIH010000129.1 GCA_027459465.1 Bryobacterales bacterium
ACGGTGATGACGAACGGGAGGTCGCGCCAGTTTTCGCTGGGAATTTGCAGGACGGCGTCGAGACTGATGCCGCGCGAGGCGAGCACGGTTGCCAGGCGGGCGATGATGCCGGGGCGGTCCTCCACGCGGAAGCGGAGGAAATACGCCGACTGGTGAGTGGTGACCGAGATCGGCTGATATTCGCCGAGCCGCTCGTGAGCGAAGGGGGAGACGCGATCCGGGCTGCCGGAGCGGATTTCGCGCGCCACGCGCATGAGGTCGCTGACGACGGCGACGCCGGTAGGAAGCGGTCCCGCGCCGCGGCCATAGTAGAAGGTGTCCTGGCCGTAACGGCCGCGCACCCAGATGGCGTTGTAGGAGCCACGCACGCTGGCCAGAATGGTCGATCGCGGAATGAGCGCGGGCCGGACGCTGAGCAGCAGACCCTTCTCGCTCTGACGGGCGGAGCAGATCAGGCGGATGGTGTAGTCGAGTTGGTGGGCGTATTGGAAGTCCACCGGCGTGATCCGGCGGATGCCTTCGGTGTAGATGTCGGAGGGTTCGATGCGCTCTCCGAACGCCAGAGCGGTGAGAATGGCGAGTTTCGAGCGGGCGTCGAAGCCGTCGATGTCGGCGCTGGGGTCGGCTTCGGCGTAGCCGAGGCGCTGGGCTTCGGTGAGCACCGCTTCAAACGGCGTGCCATGCTGTTCGATCTCCGTGAGGATGTAGTTGCAGGTGCCGTTGAGGATGCCGAAGAGCGAGGTGACGCGGTCGCCCGCGATGCCTTCGCGGAGCACGGCGAGGATGGGGACGCCTCCGGCGACGCTAGCCTCGATGGCGAGATTCACGTTGGCGGCGATGGAGCGGTCCCAGATCTCGGCCCCGTGGAGCGCGAGCAGTTCTTTGTTGGCCGTGACCACGGACTTGCCGTGCGCGATGGCGGCATCGATAATTTCGCGCGCCACGCCGCAGCCGCCGATGAGTTCCGCAACGATCTGAACATCGGGGTGGGAGACGACTTCGCGCCAATCGGTTGTCACAAGCGTATCCGGGGCGAGCGGCGGCAACGAGAGTTTCGCCACGCCGCGGCTGCAGACCGCGCGGACGTTCAGCCGGAAACCGAGTTTGGCGGCGATGGAATCCGCGTTTTCCGTCAGGATTCGCAGGGTTCCCGTTCCGACGTTGCCGAGTCCGATCAACCCGGCGTTAACTTCTTGCATACTCTGTCATTATTCCAGGTGGCGCCGGTTTACCGCAGCGCTCCGGGCAAAACGCGGCCGAAAGCGCCGCTGGGAGCCTCGACGTGGAAAAGGTCGGCGAGTGTGGGGGCGATGTCGTTGACGAGGACATCGTCGTGGTGCACACCGGGGACGATGCCGGCGCCGTAGAGAAGGATGGGCACATGGCGATCGTAGCCGTAAGGAGTGCCGTGCGTGGTGCCGCGCGGGGTATAGAGGAAGTAGGGCTCCGGCAGAACGAAGACATCGCCGGAGCGCGGGCCGTAGAAGCCGTTGCGCATGGCCCGGCTGATGGCATCCCCGGAGTCGATGCCGGCGAGCAGGCCGTCGCGCGTGTAGACGCGGGCGACGTGGGGTGAGGCGAGGGCGGCGTTGGCGGCGATGCGACGCGCCTCCGCCGGGTTGGCGTGGTGGGAGGCGAGCGTCGCCAGGTCGAGATAAATGTCGCCGGGGCTACTCGAGGCGATCCAATGGCCGGCGCCGTAGTGTTGGCCGAGGGCGTCATTGACGGAGGCGATGAGGTTGGACCAGTTCAGCCGGCCGCCGGGCATCTTGCGCTCGTTATTGACTTCGGGCACGGGGGCGACTCCGTGGTCGCCGGTGAGAACGACGACGTAGCGGCCGGCGCCCAGGTGCGTATCGAGGAAGGTGAGCAGCGAGCCGACGATGCGGTCCGTGCGGATGCTGATATCGCGGACGCGCGTCGAGTCCGGGCCCCAGGCGTGGCCGACGTAATCGTTGGAGGAGAAGCTGATGGTCAACACGTCCGTGCCGGCGTGCGTGCCGAGTTTTTCGTTGGTGATGGCGCGCTCGGCGAATTTTTCGAGCATCTCGTTGCCGAAAGGTGTGGCGGCGATGGCGCCGCAAGAAGTAGCGCGGTCCGTAGAGGCGTAGACGCAGAACGGCGGATCGGACGGTTTTGCGTCGAGGGCGCGCCAGGCTTTGCCTTTGTAAGGCGTGTCGGCGCCGCCGGAATCGAACTGTTCCACCCATCCAGGCAGCGACGAGAAATAGTAGGTGCTGCTGACGAAGTGGCCGGTGGAGTCGTCGAACCAGTATGCGCCGTCGGCCATGTGGCCGCTGGGCAGTATCGCGGCCCGGTCCTTGATCGAGACGCCGATGACCTTGCTCGCAACGCCGGCGATTTTCATCTCGTCGCCCAGGGTGCTGACCAGAAGTCGATTTGGCGATGAGCCTTTCGCGCCGGGCTTGCCGCCGAGCAGCGAGGTATCCGGGTCGCTGACGCTGGTGACGTCATGGCCGCTGGCGCGGTCGAACCACTCGTTGCCGATGATGCCGCTCACCGATGGCGTCGCGCCCGAGAGAAAAGTCGAGTGTCCGATGGCGGTGACGGTGGGAACGTGGATATAGTGTGCGTTGGTGTAGAAGGCGCCGCCGGTGAGCATGCGTTTGAAGCCGCCCGTGTAGCTGGAGGCGAAGCGCGTTACGTAGTCGTAGCGGAACTGATCAATGACGATGGCGACAAGGAGTTTCGGGCGCGGGGCTGGTTGTGGCGCGGCGAGCAGTGTGCAGGCGCACAATACGAAAGAGAAGATTCGCTTCATAGGATGAATGAGTAGTGAGTATTTAGCGTATCGCAATGGCGTATGATTGCCGGTTGCGGACTAGCGTGAGTACAATCGCAAGGAGGTAAACGGCCCGGACCGGGCCCGAGAGCCAGATGAATATTTCCGTGAAAGGCGAGTATGCGCTGCAGGCGATGTTCGACCTGGCCGAGCATGCGGGGGGCGAACCGGTGAAGATCGGAGCGATTGCGCGCCGCTGGAAAATCCCGCAGAAGTTCCTGGAGCTGATTCTGGCGGGCCTGAAGCAGGGAGGCTTCGTCGAGTCGCGGCGCGGGGCCGAGGGCGGCTACCTGCTGGCCCGGGCGCCCGAGTCGATCACCGTCGGCGAAGTGCTGCGATACGTGGAAGGACCCAAGCTACAGCGGGCTTCGCCGGGCAAGTCGGACGACCCTCTCTCCGTCATGTGGGGCGACGTGGACCGCGCGATTTCGACCGTGATCGACCACACGTCGTTCTCGGATCTCACCCGAAGCTGGCGCGAGCGGCAAAGCCGCTACGTGCCGAACTTTGATATCTGAACTGGGGAAGTCCCAACAGCAGGGAGCGAGAGAATGATCTTCGACGATAATTCGCTGAGCATCGGGCGCACGCCGCTCGTGAAGCTGAACAGGGTGACCGCCGGCGCGCATGCTACGGTGCTGGCCAAGATTGAAGGGAGAAACCCGGCGTATTCGGTGAAGTGCCGGATCGGCGCTTCGATGATTTGGGACGCCGAAAAACGGGGCGTGCTCGGGCCTGGCAAGCACTTGATCGAGCCGACGAGCGGCAACACGGGCATCGCGTTGGCCTTCGTCGCCGCCTCCCGAGGCTACCCGATCACGCTGGCGATGCCGGAGACGATGTCGATGGAGCGCCGGAAGGTTTTGAAGGCGTTCGGCGCGAACCTGATGCTGACGCCTGGTTCGGAGGGAATGGCGGGCGCGATTCGCCGTTCGGAAGAACTGGTGGCCTCCGACCCGAACCGCTACGTGCTGCTGCAGCAGTTCCGCAACCCGGCAAACCCGGAGATCCACTTCCGCACTACCGGGCCGGAGATCTGGGATGACACAAAGGGAGCTGTGGACGTGCTCGTGTCGGGCGTCGGGACCGGCGGGACGATCACCGGTGTATCGCGATACATAAAGAATGAGCAGCGCAAAGCGATCACGTCCGTGGCCGTCGAGCCCGTGGCGAGTCCGGTGATCACGCAGAAGATGAACGGCGAACCGCTGAAGCCGGGGCCGCATCGGATTCAGGGGCTCGGCGCGGGATTCATTCCCGACACGCTGGACCTTTCGTTTGTCGATCGCGTGGAAAAGATCGCGGACGACGAAGCGATCGAAATGGCGCGGCGCCTGGCGCGCGAGGAAGGGATTCTCTCGGGGATCTCGTGCGGCGCGGCGGCGGCGGCGGCCGTGCGGATTGCGAAAGAGTCCCAGATGAAGGGGAAGACGATCGTGGTCATCCTTCCGGACTCCGGCGAGCGGTACCTGTCGAGCGTGCTGTTCGAGAACGATTAGCGGCCTGGAAAAGAGAAAAGGCGGATGTCTAGCCGGCCTGAGCCGGTGGCATCCGCCCGCGTAACGGGGACTTGTACAGAAAGCGACGCAAGTGGGCCGGATGTTACACCCTGAAACGATTTTTCAGACATTTTTTCCGCGCCCGGGAAGTGAAATCGTGCTTACATTTTCAAAGAAACTACGACAAACATCGTTGGCTTTTGCGGCGCTCCTCGGTGCGGCGGGCGCGCTTCCAGCCTCCGACGCGGCCTCAGTGGGCATGGACGCTGCAAGGCTGCAGATGATTCATGCGCGGCTCGAAGAACTGGTACGTAACCAGACGATCCCCGGAGCAGTGGCGCTGGTGGCGCGGCACGGTAAGGTCGTCTATCTCGATGCGGTGGGCGACGCGGACCGGGAAAACCACCGGCCGATGCGCGCGGATTCGATTTTCCAGATCATGTCGATGACAAAGCCGTTTACCGGCGTCGGAATCATGATGCTGGTGGAGGAAGGGAAAGTCGAGTTGCGGCGGCCCGTCTCGGACTACCTGCCGGAGTTCAAAGGCCAGTTGATGGAGACGCCGTCGGGTCTGAAGCCTCCCGAGAATGCGGTGACGATTTGGGAGTTGATGTGCCACACCTCGGGACTAAACGGCGACCCCGAAGGGGCGCTCGCGGACAATCCGCGCGCGATGCGGGCGACGCTCGAAGAAGCCGTGAAGTTCTACGGGCATCAGCACTTGAAGTTCGAACCCGGCACGCACTGGCGGTACAGCAACATGGGGATTGCGACACTGGGCCGCATCATCGAAGTGGCAAGCGGCGAGGAATACACGCATTTCATCCGCCGGCGCATCCTCGACCCACTCGGTATGAAGGACACCTTCTATTTCGCGCCGGAGGAGAAGAAGGCGCGGATCGCGATGGTGTACAAGCACGAGAACGGAAAGCTCGTGCGGTCCGGAGATGAGATTCTGGCCGGGGATCCGGCGAAGTATCGGGCCGGGGCGAAGTATCCGGCGCCGGAGTTCGGCCTGTATTCGACTGCGGAGGATCTGGAGCGTTTCTACCAGATGTTGTTGCAGGGGGGCGAGTACGGCGGACGGAGGTATCTGTCCCGCGAGTCGATCGAGACGATGCGGCAGGTGTTCACACCGGATGTGAAGCCTTCGGGCTGGCTCGGCGGGACCGGATACGGGCTGACATTTGAGATCGTGAATCATCCCGAAGGCATGCTTCTGCTACACCCGATGGGCACATTCGGGCACGGCGGCGCGTTTGGAACCGAAGGATGGATGGACCCGGTGCACGACCTGATCCGCATTCTAATGACGCAGGTGTCGGATGGGACGGGCGGGCCGGCGCGGGCCGTGGTGATGCAGATCGGCGAAGCGGCGGTGACGAAATAACAAGGAGACGATTGATGACGAGATTACTGGCCGGAGTTGCGCTGGCCGCGATGATGCCGGCGCTTGCGGCGGCGGCGGAGGCGAACACACTCACGGATGAGGAAAAGGCCGCGGGTTGGGAACTGCTGTTCGACGGCAAGTCGCTGGATAAATTCATCGACCCCTCGAAGCTGAACCCTCCGGGGGACGCCTGGCATCTTGACGGCGACATGATTGCGGCCAAGCCGCATGCGTTCATCACAGAAGACCTGATCAGCAAGGAAACCTTCGGCGACTTAGAGATGGAATGGGACTGGAAGATCTCCCCGGGCGGCAACAGCGGTGTGAAGTACCTGATTCAGGCGCTGCCCGTGCTCACGCGGGCGACGGCGAAACCCGGCGCGCGGAGGTTCGAGGACCATGTCGATTACGCGCTAAACCAAGGTGCGACGGACCGCTCGGTCATCGCGCCGGGCTCACGCGCGCAGATTTACGTGGTCGGCTTCGAATATCAGATGATCGACAACCACCGGCATCCGGACGCCCTTCGCGGGCCGCTTTATCAGACCGGCGCGCTGTACGGACTCTTCGCGCCGCCCGAGGACGTGACCAAACCGGTGGGCGAGTTCAACCATTCGCGCCTGGTGGTGCGCGGCAACCACATTGAGCACTGGCTGAACGGCGTGAAGGTTGTCGACGCCTCGCTCGACGATCCGCGCGTCAAAGAGACGCTCGACAAGCGCTGGGGCGTCGGTTCGCCGGTCACGCGCCTGCTCACCGAGCGGCCGAAGAAAGAGTGCCCGGTCAGTTTGCAGAACCACGGCAACGCGGTGTGGTTCCGCAACATCAAGATCCGCCGCCTGTAACTCCGCCGAGGCGGAATTACATCGGCAGGGGCATCGGCAGGGCGCACTTGGAGAGCGACCGCTCGATGAGCGTCCCGGCTTCCTCTTCCGAGACCGCACGGCAGATCGAGATCTCGGTGATCAACATATGCCGGGCGCGGTCGAGCATCTTCTTTTCCCGGAACGACAGCGGCTTGCGCTGCTGGAGAATGACCAGCGTCTTCATCACTTCGGCAACTTCCAGCATGCTGCCGCTGTTCATACGTTCCGTGTTCTCCTTAAACCGGTCCTTCCAGTCGCACTTCCAGTGACACACGCCTTCGGCCAGAAAGTGGAGGACTTTCGCGACCTCACAATTGCGTGTCACTCTGCGAAGACCCACGTTCGTGACGTGAGAGAAGGGCACCATGACGGTCATGCTGCTGGAGGTAAGACGGAGGAGATAAAAGCGTTCGAGTTGCGTGCCGAACGACCGGGTGCTGATGTTTTCTACGGTACCGATGCCGTG
>DAIDIH010000130.1 GCA_027459465.1 Bryobacterales bacterium
CGCTTCGTCCGGGCGCACCCCCGACCACCGGCGCGACCTACCGCTGTATGGATCAATCCGCCGCCTGAGCGGGCGGCGAGCGAACAGGAGCAACACTAATTTATGCGGGCGGGTGTCTCAAAGTGATTGACAAATTCCGTCAACCCTGAGACGCTCTACGCGGCCACAACCGTCAATTTCCCGCCCTACGTTACCACTGACGGCGGCGCCCACTGGACACAAGGTCAATGGCCATCGATATTTGTTTCCGGCTATTCTATCGGCCCCTATGTGATGTCGTTTCTGATTGATCCCCTTGTTCATACCACCGTTTGGGTTGCAACGGACATCGGACTGCTTGTGAGCCGTGATTCCGGAGCCACGTGGACCGCCCCACCCGTAGATCTGGCCTATTACAACGTTCAGAGCATAGCGGCGGGCTCCGACGGTTCGATTTACGCAATCGCGAATAACAACAATCCCGATGCTTTTGCGCTCAAACTGGATCCCACCGGATCAAAGATCCTCTACTCGACTTATCTGGGCGGCACCGGCCCGGACTTGGGGCAGAGCATCTCCGTAGACAGCATGGGGCGCGCATATATCACGGGCTTTACCTCGTCCTTCGACTTCCCCGTCGCGAATCCACTCCAAGCTCACCATGCCGGCCTGAAGGATGTATTCGTTTCCGTGCTCGATCCCACCGGCTCCCACCTGCTCTGGTCCACTTATCTCGGGGGCACGAATGACGACATTCCGTCGGCGATCGCCGTCGACCTCACGGACAACGTACATTTGGCTGGTTCGACGTCTTCGCCCGACTTTCCGCTTTGGCATCCGTCGGAACCGGTCTTCCCCGGCAACCCAGCCGCTGCGAACTCGACCGGGTTCGCCACAAAGCTCAAAAGCGATGGCTCCGGGCTGATTTTCTCCACCTATATCGGCGGAAGCTCCGGCGATGGAGCGCAAGCCGTCGCCACCGATCCCGCGGGTAACACCTATGTTGCCGGAGACACGACCTCCAAGGATTTCCCAACGCTGAATCCGATCCAACAGTCGCTCACCGGAATTTCGAATGTCTTTGCCGCCGCCTGGAACGGCCAGACCGGCGCCCTGCAATACGCGACTTACCTCGGTGGCAGCGGACTGGACAGAGCATCTGCTATCGCGGCGGATGCGGCAGGCAACGCGTATATCGCGGGCTCGACAACCTCATCGGATTTCCCCGTAAAGTACCCGTTCCAATTTACTTACGGCGGCCTTACGGACGCTTTTCTGGCTAAGATCGCCTCGCAGGCGGCCGGCCCCGGCATTTCTCTCGGAGGAATCATCAGCGCCGCCGGCGCCGAATCCGTCGTCTCGCCGGGCGAGCTCATCAGCATCTTCGGGTACGCTCTGGCGCTCACACCTGCCTCGGCCGGCTCGCCTCCGCTGCCGTTAAAGCTCTCCGACGTGACAGTCAAGATAAACGGTGTTCCGGCGCCGCTATTGTATGTCTCTCCACTCCAGATTAATGCCCAGGTCCCGTTCGAAACGTCGCCCGGAACATCCACCGTTCAAGTAACCTCCACCGCTGGGACGGCTTCGTTACCCTTACACGTCGCACCTACAGCTCCTGCGATCTTTACCTTGAGCTCCGCGATCAGCGGTCCTGGAGCCATCGAACACGGCATCACCGGGCAGTTGGTAACGGACTCGAATCCCGCCTCCCGCGGAGAGATCGTTTCCGTCTACTGCACGGGTTTGGGCCCCGTGAGCCCGGCCGTGGCCACCGGCGCCCCTGCGCCGGTACCGCCCTCGCGAACGGTTTCTCCGGTGTCGGTATATATCGGCGGTTCCCCTGCCCAGGTTACCTACGCCGGGGTCGCGCCCGGATTCGCGGGGCTCTACCAGGTCAACGTACAAGTTCCGGCAACCACCCCACCCGGCACCCAGAATCTTCAGATTTCGATTGGTGGGGCTACCAGCAACACCGTCACCATCGCGGTCCATTAAACCGCGAACGTTGCCATCGAGCATGATGGCCCAGTCTGCCTCGACGTGCCAGTGCAACTCGCGCAAGCCGCCCGCCGTGAGGCGCATTTCGACGCCGGCGATGGCTTCGGAGATTGGCGATCCGCTCCAGGCGATTCGGGAAGCGCATCAGCGATGGCTAAGAGTTGCCCGGGTCGTCAATAGTGAGTCTGGGGAAATGCTTGTGATAGAACCCGCGATCGCGGGTAAGCAACCGCGAGGCCTGTCCCTGCGCATGAGCACCGATGAGGAAGTCCGCCAGGATCCCGGTTCGGTTGCCGCCGCGGCGGCGGTACGCCCGCCAGACGCGGCTGGCGAGGAAGTGTGCTTCCGCGGTTAGGGGTTGCACGCGAATTCCGGCTTCGTCAAGAAATCCGTCACAGGCCGCACGACTTTCGAAGTGCACGCTCAGTTCGGCGTAGACGATGTCGCAGATGACGAGATCTCCGAGATCCGCCGCACGTTGGAGGGCTTCCGAGGAAGGGTCGTAGAAGTCCTCATTGGGGATGAGGATGTCGAGCAGGATGTTCGTATCGATGGCCGTAATCATCGGCCGCGAACGTCTTCGATGTACTCATCGACCGAGGTGTAACCGAGTTTGGCGAACGTTTTGCCGCAGCGCCCCTTCCACTTCGCCAGATTGAGCTTCCTCGGCGCCTTCTTGAGCACGATGGAGCCACCGACGACCTGGAACTCAACCTCGGTTTCGGGGGAGAGCCCAAACCGGTCCCGGATATCTTTCGGGATGGTCACTTGGCCCCGCTCGCCGATTTTCATACTTTTAAGTATGAATATGCATCCATACCAAGTCAAGCGAGCCCGGCAAAGTTCGGCCATCGGGTCCGAGGAAAATGATGCTCCCGATGTCGAGTTCGTTGATTATCACCAGAATAGAAGCGGTATCGTCACAGCCATGAAGAGTTCCGCTCCTCCGGGGGAGCTTGTGCGGAGGGATTGCCTGGAGCCGCTTGGGTCGACACTGACCTCGGGCATAGAACCGCTCAGGATAAGCCGCCACACTCCACGCCGGCCAACCGAGGTTTTGCGCAGCCTGCGGCACGGCCTATGATGCGATGCCGCGCCTGAACTCGGCGTCCAAAATGTGTTCCAACTGCCGGCGCAGCTCATCCAGGCGGCTACTGGCCAGACCCCAAAGCAGAGCCATGTCCAGGTCGACATACGCGTGGACCAACCGATTACGCAACGAGATGAGGCCGGGCACGGGACCTCCGGGTACTTGGATTGAAACGTTTTCGAGAGGGATACCGCGGCCTCGCCCAGAATGACCAACCGATGAAATACGAAGGATTGTTACATACGGTCGGCGAGGAATTTCTCCTGGCTAGTCTGCGTGACAAACTCTTTCAACTCGGCGATCGTCTGAAGGGCCTTGCGCAGGAAAGCGGCCTCACGCCGCATAGATCACGAGTGTGTCGCGAAGGGCTCCGGGCTTAATCCAGGGCTTTAGCGACCGTTTCGTCCCGAGGTCGATCCTCCGTCCGAAGATCCGCGTCAATTCTTCCTCGAGTTCAAAGAACTCCCACCCGATCGAGGCGCTCGGCTCGAACTCGACCATGATGTCTATGTCCGAGTCGGGACGCAACTCGCCCCGGGCAGCCGATCCGAAAAATGCCATCTCCCGAACGTGATACCGGCGGCAGAGATCGGCGATCTTTTCCGATGGAATCTCGATGCCAGAGGCTAGAGTCAGGGAACTCTGCCCCCATTATGCTCGATTCGGGACTCGAGCGTCATGGGGTTTCGCGATTTGTAGTGCCCGTACCGGAACAAGACCGGCGGAACGAGGAAACATCTACGGCGCACCGAGGCCACCGGTTCGGGCGCGGGCCGGGCGACGTGATTTCATGGCCGCGTGACGACAAGATCTTCAGCTATCGCCGATTGCGGCTGGCCTGTTTCCCAGCGTGACTCGGCACGCGCCGGCCGGACAAGCTATTGCCGCGCTGAAGGCTTGGCTTTGTCCCGCTGCAGTGTTACTTCGATTTCGCGTGGGCGTTCGCCTTCGGGTTCCTCGGTTTGGTAACACCCTTCTTCTTGCCCTTGCCGACGTCCGAGGCGCGCTGTTTCCCAAGTTCCCGGTTCGGGGACGCAGCGGGTGAATTCATCGGCGCGTTGCTGTGCGCGATCCCCTGGCTCATCTGAGGCGCGGGACCGCGGCCGCGTCCTTGGCCCATGGTTAGCGCGGGAAGAGTGAGAATTACAAGTCCGATCAGAGTCTTGCGCATGTCGTGCCTCCTTGTCTGACCATAAGCAATCGCTTTGCCGGACGCGCAGGCGGGAACGTGAGCCCGGTAGATATACCATCTATCCTATTCATCTTTCGGAAGATGACGTCCGGGCTCCAAACCGCGCGTAATGCGGCCGCGCTGCGCTCCGACGGAAGGATTCTCCTGGACACCGAGTAATTATTGCCGTACCGGAGGCCGGCCGGGGTTACTCCGCCGTGGCCCAGTAGCCGCGCTTGGCGTTGACCTGAGCTTTTGAATCCCGGACGCGGACGTCGATTTTCCGGAACTTTCCGTCGGTAGCGGGGTTGGTGGGCACGTAGGCGAGCATGTAGTAGTCGCGGCCGTCGGCGAAGGCGCGTTGGAGCCCGGTGAGGATGTCGTTCCGGTTCACAAACGAGATGCCTCCGGTGGTGGCGGCAAGTTCGGAGAGCGTAAGTTGCTGGTCTTGGGCGATGCTGTCCCAGGTGCTGTTGACCCGCGTGGTGGCCGAACCGCCGCCGGAGCGGGAGGCGTCGAGGGCGGGCGGGGTGTACAGGCCGCGGGAGTCGATGGCGTAAATCATGACGTTGGACCTCGCCGCGATCCGGTAAATGGGGTCGATAAGGTTAGTTACCCGCTCAATGGAGCTCATTGAAGTGAATTCGGGGAAGTAAGCGTGAAGCAGATCGAACGGAACCTCGCCGGGAGTAAGTAAGAATCCGTCGGAGACGAGGACAAGGGTACGGCGGCCAGGGGTGTGGCCCAGTTGCTCGACCAGGGACCGGAGCTGCGTCAGAAACTGCGTCGCGGAGAACTGCTCGTATTCGGTGAATGCATTGGCCTGCCCGGGAAGGCCTTGTTTCAGCGCGTCGCAGTCCGGCTCGTGGCTGTCGCAAGCGACGCGGACATCAACCAGGTGATGCTCGTAAGCGGAAACCTGAGCGTCGGACATCGACTTGGCGCTTTTGCGGAATATCGTCCGGAAGTTCTTGCCGCCGAGGGATTCGAGCACGTCGCCGGGGTTAGTCGTGACATTCTGAATGATTTCCGTGGATTCGCCGACGGCGATCACGGCGTACTCTGAGTTGCC
>DAIDIH010000131.1 GCA_027459465.1 Bryobacterales bacterium
CAAGCCGCACTTCTACCACGGCGGGGATTTCCAGGGCATCATCAATCATCTGCCGTACCTGCGGGACCTGGGCGTCACCGCCCTATGGATCACGCCGATCTACGACAACTCGAACCGTCTGAACGAAGTGGAATTGGACCAGGGACAGCCGGTGACGGACTACCACGGCTACGGCGCGGTCGACTTCTACGGCGTCGAGGAACATTTCGGGACGCTCGAAAAGTTTCGGGACCTGGTGAGGCACGGCCACGAAATGGGCGTCAAGACCATCCTCGACATGGTGGCCAACCACTGCGGTCCCTATCATCCCTGGGTTACGGACCCGCCTACGCCAACCTGGTTCCACGGAACCAGGGACCATCACATCAAAGAGACGTGGCAGACATGGGCACTCCTCAGTCCTTCGGCGGCCGCGGCGCTGCGGCGCCCGGTGCTCGACGGCTGGTTCGCCGGCATTCTGCCCGACCTGAACCAGGACGACCCGGAAGTCGAGCGGTATCTGATCCAGAACACGCTCTGGTGGATCGCCACAACGGGAATCGACGGAATTCGCGAGGATACATTGATCTACGTGCCGCGGCACTTCTGGCGGGATTGGATCGCCGCGATCCAGCGGGACTTCCCTCACGTCCGCGTCGTCGGCGAGGTGTTCGACGGCGACCCTTCGGTCACCTCGTTCTTCCAGGGCGGGCACACCGAGTTCGACAACATCGATACCGGCGTCGGCTCGGTCTTTGATTTCCCCCAGTACTATGCCCTTCGCAGTGCCTTCGCCAAAGGCGGCTCCATCGAAGCCGTGGCCTCGGTTCTCGCGCACGATTTTCTCTATCCCCATCCGGACTCGCTCGTCACCTTTCTCGGTCTCCACGATGTGACGCGGTTCATGAATGAGCCCGGCGCCACGTTTGATGGACTTCGCCTCGCCTTCACGCATCTGCTGTCTTCGCGCGGCATCCCCATGATCTATTCCGGCGACGAAATCGGCATGACCGGCGGCGCCGATCCGGATAACCGTCGCGACTTTCCCGGCGGCTGGACCGAAGACAACAAGAATGCGTTCGAGCCCGACGGGCGGACCGCCGACGAATACACCCTGTTTGCGCAGATCCGCCGCGTCGCCGGCCTGCGGCAGCAGTTGCCCGCGCTACGCCGGGGCGGCATGCTGATGCTCGCCGCAAACGAGGCCATGCTCGCCTACGCCCGTCTCGACGGCCCCCATTCGGTCATGGTTGTGCTGAACAACGGGAAAAAATCCGGAGAACTGGCCGTGGATTTCACCGGCACGCCGTTTCACGAAGGCGACGTTCTGCGCGACGCGCTGGGATCCGGCCCGGACTTGCTCGTCGTCAAGAACGAGGTAAAGGTGAAACTGGATCCGCGCTCGGCTGCTCTGTACTCGGTGACGAAATAGCCTGCAGCTTTTCAAGCGCCAGCGCCTTCACTTCGGCAACGCTGCGCTCCTTGATCGACTCATACCCGCGAATCTGGTCGGGCAGGGCGGCAATTTCAAGCGCCAGCGGCAGGTTCTCCTCCCTCAGGTGTTCCTGCACTTCGAGCAGAAGCTTCTGATACCAATCGGCGAGCGACCGCTCCATCCGGCGATGGCCGGAGTAGCCGAAAATATCGAACGGCGTGCCTCGCAGAAAGCGCAGCCCCGCCAGCATCCGAAGCGGAACTCGCGACCACGGCCCCAACGCAATCTTTCCCCGCAGCCCGTACCGGCGAAGCAGCGGCGGATGAAGGTTGAACGAAATCTTCTTCGGCGCCTCCCACATCTCCCGCACGGACTGGAGAAACGGGCGCGAAGTGAGCAGCCGCGCCACTTCGTACTCGTCCTTGTAGGCCATCAGCTTGTACAAGTAGCCCGAAGCGGTTTCCCGCAGCGCCGTATTGGTGAGCCGCTGAAGAAAGCTCGTGTAGCGCAACGCGTACGGCCGGCTCTGGTACGTCCGCAGCGCCTCGGCGTAATTGCTGACTTCGTACCCGCTTGACTCCTTCGGCCCCAACTGCTGCTCAACGAAGGCCGCATCGTGATAGTACATGCGCCCCCAGGCGAACACCTGCCGGTTGCGCTCCGTCGCGACGCCATTCCACTCGATCGCCCGCTCGATCGCTGCAAGCGACAACGGGATCAAGCCCGCCTGATACGCCGCGCCCGTAAGAAACAGGTTGGCCGCCATGTGGGTTCCGAACAATCCCTCGGCCAGCCGGGATGCGTCGAGAAAGACATTCCGTCCATGCGTAGTCGCCCGGTCCACGGCATCCACCCAGCTTTGCTCGGCCTCGAGCGGCATTCGGGCACGGATGGAATCGATGGTTGCCGATACGCCGGTGTTCACAACGGCAACGGTCTTGTCCGGCGCCGCCGCCAGGAGCACGTCCTTGCTCGCCGCCCCCAGAAGATCGAATCCGAGAATCAGCCCGGCTGATCCGTGGCTCGCCTTAGCCGGGGCCTCGACCGGGCGCCGGCTCAAAAGCAGATGCGAAACCACCGCGCCGCCCTTCTGCGACATCCCGGTCTGGTCAAGCGTGGCCACCGTCAACCCATCGATCCATGCGGCGGTCGCAAGCAGCGCGTTGACCGTCAACACCCCGGTCCCGCCGATTCCGGGAGCCACGATGCGATACCCGCCATCGGGGATCTCTACGGCCTCCGACGGCGCCGGCACGTCCGCATCCGGCAACGACGGCAGCGTCCGTTTCTTCATTCCCGTGCCGGGCTCGAGTTCGACGGTGATAAACGACGGGCAATCGCCAAGCGCGCACGAGTAGTCCTTGTTGCACGACGATTGGTGAATGCGCATCTTCTGGCCGAGCGGAGTTTCCACCGGCGTAAGGCTCATGCAGTTGGATTGCGTGACGCAGTCGCCGCAGCCTTCGCACACCTCCTCGTGGATCATCACGCGCTTCACCGGCTCCGGCGCCAGTCCGCGGCTGCGCGCGCGCCGCTTCTCCGCCGCGCACTCCTGGTCGTAGATGAGCGCGGTCACGCCGGGAATCTGCTCGAGTTCTAACATCGCCGCTTCAAGTTCATCCCGGCTCCGCAGGTCTGCGCTTTTCGCCAGGCGCCCCAGTTTCTTGTAGCGGGCGGGATCCTCGGCGAGCACGATCGTCTTCCGGACACCTTCCGCTTCGAGCTTGCGTGTCAGCTCCGGCACCGGCAGAGCGCCCTCGGCCTCCTGGCCCCCGGTCATCGACACATGGCCGTTGTACAGGATCTTATAAGTAATGTTCACGCCCGCGGCCACGCAAGCTTCAACGGCAAGCGAGCCGGAGTGAAAAAACGTTCCGTCGCCGATGTTCTGAAAAATGTGATTGTGCTCGACGAACGGCCACATGCCGATCCACGGCGCCCCTTCACCCCCCATCTGGGTCAGCACGGAAAAGCTGCGCTTGGGGTCGCCCAGCCGCATCGCCATGGCGTGGCAGCCGATCCCGCCGGCCGCCAGGCGTCCTTCCGGAACGAGAGTCGACCGGTTGTGCGGGCAACCCGAGCAGAATGCGGACGGCCGATGCGGCGCGGCATCTGCGCCGGTAAGAACATGGGGCAGCGAAGCGCCCGGCCGCGACGGCGCCGGTAAATGAAACACTTTCGCAATCGCATCGGCAATCTGCGCCGCTTCCAGTTCGCCCGTGGGAGGCAGGTGCGACTTGCCGAAAATTCTCGGCGCTTGCGGCGTGCCGTAGAGTATGTCGCGCAACTGCAATTCGACGAAGCTGCGCTTCTCTTCGACCACCAGAATCGTGTCCAGCCCGCGCGCGAAATCGCGAACGAATTCCGCTTCCAGAGGAAACGGCATCGCAATCTTTCCAATGCGGATGCCGAGCTTCTCGATCTCCCGCTCTCCCGCGCCGAGATCCGCCAGCGCCTGCATCATGTCGTAATACGACTTGCCGGCGCTCAGCAGCCCCAGCCGTGCATGGGCTGGGCCGCGAAACCGGTTCACTCCGTTCAGCCGCGCGAACTGCCGCGCGGCGTCCAGCCGCCGGATCACCGCTTCCCGCTCGAGTGCCAGACTGATCGGCGTCACCAGGCGGGCGTCGGTGCGCTTTTCATAACCCTCCGGCAGTAGGATCCGCGGACGGTCCGGATCTAGCTCCACCGTGCCGCCCCCGTCGCAAACGTCCGTCACCATCTTCATGCCCACCCACGCGCCGGAGAAGCGCGAAAGCGCGATGGCTAGCAGACCGTAGTCGAGCACCTCCTGCGTGCTGCCGGGGTAGAAAAACGGCATCGCCACATTCATCAGGCTGAAGTCGCTCTGGTGCGGGATGGTGGAACTCTTCGAGACGTGGTCGTCACCGGCCAGCACGAGCGCGGCGCAGTTCCCGGCCGAGCCGGCGAGGTTGGCGTGCCGGAACACGTCGCCGGAACGGTCTACGCCGGGCCCCTTGCCGTACCAGATACCGACGACGCCATCGACCTTCGTTTTCCCAACCGTGCCGACGATCTGACTGCCCATTACCGCGGTGGCGGCCAGATCTTCATTGACGCCGGGCTGAAAATGTATGTTCAGCGGACTGAGGATCCCGGCCGCGCTCATCAGCGCGAGGTCGTAGCCGCCCAAAGGCGACCCCTCGTAGCCCGAGATAAAAGCGCCGGTGCGAAGCCCGGCCCGGCGGTCCCGCCGCATCTGGTCGGCCGGCAGACGCACCAGGGCCTGAATCCCCGTAAGATAAACTGGGCCCGTTTCGGCCGTGTACTTGTCGCTTAACTGCATGGAGTGGACCGCACTTCCTGCTTAGGTCCTGATGCTATCACGCGTAGCGCAATCGAAGAGGTTCTCCCGCTTTCACGCAACCGCATCATGCTCCGATCCTCATTATGGCCCGCCGCACTACACTATCCGGTATGAGTTCAGCCGCCTCTTTCCTGTGGCCGCATCGCGTCCGCTTCTCCGATACCGACGCCTCCGGCCGGATTCACTATACGGCGATGCTGCGCTTTTTCGAAGCGGCCGAGGTCGAGTTTCTTCGCACTCTGGGCATTCTCTACACTGACATCCAGGACGGGGAAACATCGTACCCCCGTGTGCGGATCGAGTGCAATTACACCGGCGCCGTGCGGGACGACGATGTGGTCGAAATCGCGGTCGCCGTCGAGCGCGTCGGCAAGTCCTCCTTCACGCTCGCTTTCGATGCGCGCGTCTGCGGCAGGCAGGCCGCCGAGGGCCGCATCACCATCGTCTGCATGAACGTCGCCACTCAGGCTTCCCGCCCGTTGCCCGAGAACCTCGCCGCTATCTTGCGTTCCCGCCTCGAACCCCGGTGAACGGCTCCATGGCCTCGAGCAGCGTCTCGAAGTCATAGCTGCCGTCGTGCCGGACGCCGTTCAGGAAAAGGCCCGGCGTTCCGTACACGCCGTTCTGCACCCCGGTCCTGAAATCCTCGCGCACGCGCGGCAGGTACTTCTCCGACTTCAACTCGCGGGCGAAGCGGGCCAGGTCGAGGTCAAGACGCCGGGCATAAGCGAGCAGGTCCTTCCGCTCCAGCGATTGCCAGTTTTCAAACAGCAGGTCGTGCATCTCCCAGTACTTACCCTGCGCCCCCGCGGCCTCCGCCGCCTGCGCCGCCAGTTCGGCGTGAGGGTGAAGGCGGGCGAAGGCATAGTGGCGGAACACGAAGCGCATTTTGTCGCCCAGTCGCTCCTCGAGCCGCCCGATGATCCAGTACGCTTCCGCGCACCCCGGACATTCGTAGTCGCCATATTCGACCAGCGTCACCGCGGCCCGCGGGCTCCCCCGAAGATGCTCGGACTCGCGCAGCGGGAGCAGATCGAGCGCGGGCTTTTCGATTGTCATGTCCACTTCCCTCTCCTCTTCGATGATCGGACCTCCGCCTCCGATGCGCATCTGCTAATCTAAGACCCTATAGGCTGCCGCGGCGGGGACCTCGCCGCAGGCCATGCGCTTGTTCCGCGTCGAACCGGTGCCGGGAGATAATTCGCTATGGCGACGCTATCCGCGGACGCTCGCTTCGAAGCCCCGCTGTTTCAACGCTACGAACTCGACGGCGCCTTTGACGAAATGTTTGAGGCCACCGGAAAGCCGCGCACCCACTACCGGGCGCTGCTGGAATCGCTGCTCGACATGCCGGCCGGCGAACTGGCTCGCAAAAAGCAGATCGCCGATCAGACCTTTCTTCACCAGGGCATCACGTTCACCGTATATGGCCGCGAGGAAGGCACCGAACGCATCTTCCCCTACGACCTGCTCCCGCGCATCATCACCGCGGCGGAATGGTCGCGCATCGAAGCCGGACTGACCCAGCGCATCACCGCGCTCAACCTGTTTCTCAAGGACATCTACCACGAGGGCCGGATTCTCAACGACGGCGTCGTGCCGCGCGAGATGGTGTACAGTTGCCGCCATTTCCGACGTCAGATGCGCGGCCTCCAAGTCCCGCGCGATGTCTATGTGACGGTCACCGGTACGGACCTCATCCGGCTGCCGTCGGGCGAGTATGCCGTCCTCGAAGACAACCTTCGCGTGCCCAGCGGCGTCTCCTACATGCTGACGAACCGCCGCGTCATGAAGCGCATCTTTCCGGCGCTGTTTCAGAAATGTGGCGTCAGGCCCGTCGATCAGTACGGCCAGGCGCTGCTGGCTACCCTGCGGTCCCTCGCCCCCAATCCCCGCGGCGAGCCAACCATCGTCCTGCTGACTCCCGGCGTCTTCAACTCGGCTTACTTCGAGCACACCTACCTGGCCCGCCAGATGGGCATTGAGTTAGTCGAAGGCCGCGACCTCGTCGTGCACGACAACGTCGTATATATGCGCACAACAGCGGGCCTTCGCCGCGTCGACGTGATTTACCGCCGCATCGACGACGATTTTATCGACCCGCTCGTCTTCCGCCAGGACTCGATCCTCGGCGTCCCCGGCTTGTTCAATGCCTACCGCGCCGGCAACGTCGCCCTCGGCAATGCACTCGGAACCGGCATCGCCGACGACAAGGCGCTCTACGCCTGGGTGCCGCGCATCATTCGCTACTACCTCGACGAAGACCCGATCCTGGCCAACATCGAAACGCTTCTCATGACCGAAGACGCCCAGCGGAATCACGTCCTCGGCAAACTCGACGAATATGTCGTGAAGGCCGTCGGCGAGTCGGGCGGCTACGGGATGTTGATCGGCCCGCACAGCACCGCCGCCCAGCGCGAAGAGTTCCGCCGCCGGATCCTCGCCAACCCCCGGAACTACATCGCCCAGCCCACCATCCAACTCTCCCGCGCGCCGTGCTTTGTCGACGGCCGCGTGGAGGCCAGGCATGTGGACCTCCGCCCCTACATCCTCTATGGCGACCGTGTGACCATCGTGCCGGGAGGCCTGACCCGCGTCGCCTTGCAGCGCGGATCGCTCGTCGTCAACTCCTCCCAAGGCGGCGGCAGCAAAGATACCTGGGTGCTTCACTCATGAGGACGCCATGCTGAGCCGCGTCGCCGACAGTCTCTATTGGATGAGCC
>DAIDIH010000132.1 GCA_027459465.1 Bryobacterales bacterium
GGACGCCGGCGGGGAGGTTTTCGAGGCCTTCGACGGTGACGCGGACGCGGGAGACCTGGAGGAGGCGGGCGGCCCATCGGCGGGCGAGGGAGATCTGGCGGGAGCCGTCGATGTCGAGGAAGGAGGTGAAGAAGCTGCGGGTGCCGTAGAAGATGGTAAAGAAGATGATGAGCGGGTCGATGATGAGGAGGGCCCGGAGGAGGGACATCAGGATTTATTGTAGGGGGATGGAGGCGGGTGGCCCAAGAGAGGGAGACTCGGGTGTAGGAGGAGCGGCGAGGCGGGCAAGCCGTGTGCTTCCGGCTCCGGGCGCCTTTGGCTCACGCCAGCGAGGTCTTGAGCCTGAGACAATGTTTGTTTTGAGGGTCGAGTCGCAGTCCTAGATCAACTGCGTTTCTGGCGCGCTCAGTTTCACCCGCGTTCATTAAGACCCATCCGAGCCTCGAACAATCGGTCGCGTTCCCGGTTCCGATGCGTGCCTCCAGGACTCTCGCTAGCCGCAGCGCCAGTAAGCGCCGACGATCCGGATCGGGTTCGATCTCCCGACCGGATTGGTTGAAGGTGCTGGCGACTTCGCTGGTGTCTCGGAAGTCCGAGGCTGGAGCCTCCGCAACGTGGATGAACGCATCAACAAGGCCTGCCATGCCGTTAGCCTGGCGCGCAGCTTCAGCCCTCCGCTTCCAGATGCTGGCTTTGAGGCTCTGACAGTATTCGTTATCCGGGTCGAGTTTCAGTCCGCATTCTACAATCTCGATTGCTCTGTCCTCTCTATCGCAGCGGATCATCAGCCAGGCAGCGCCCGCGACATAGACCTCCTCCCACAGGGACCGCGGTTGGTGAGGCCTGCGGCCCTCACCCCTAAGGAGATGGCGAAGCAGTTCGCATCGCTATTTCAGCCCAACGGCTGGAATTAACGGGGATTCAGCGCCGAGCAGTACTTCGCAGATAATTTACGACACGGCGAAATCGGCCCGCTTCTGCTGGTCTTCGACAACTTTGAGACCGTACAACAACCAATCGAGATGTTCCACTGGCTGGACACTCACATCCGACCTCCTAACAAGATCCTGATCACAACGCGCCACCGCGATTTCAAGGGAGACTATCCGGTTGAAGTGGGAGGAATGACGGAACCGCAGTGCAACGAACTCGTTCGGAAGACGGGCGAGGCGCTGGGCATTGGAGCCTCAATCTCAAGTGCATTTTGCAAAGACGCATATGGCGCTCTCCAGGAGGAGAAATGATCCGTAGTCAAGATCTTCCTTGCCCGGCGATTGAGATTGTGGTTGGCAGGGTTCGGCGCTCAGTAACGGGAAGGTCCTGTCCATGGGGGAATTCGCCCCATTTCGGGATAGAATCGTCGAGCGCCGCGAGAGAATCCGCAAGACCGGCTCAGGCCGCCGGTTCTTCGCCGCCATCCGCGCTACTGGCAAGAATGTTCGCATTCATGTCGGCGACGACTATCAAGACAATGCGGCCAAGATGGACCCCAACACCACCGACAACGGGGTCAATGCTGCCGTGAAGCCGTTCCCACCACAACGTAGAACTTGCGCTTAAAGGCTCCGAGCGGGCCTGGCGCGGCCTTGACACGAGAGACGACCGGACCACCCAAAAAAGACACATTAAGACCCAAACGTCCCTGCTCGGCATGCCCACGAGAAAGCCGGAAACTGATCCCATTTTCCAATCGGTCATGAACCGAACGCACCTGGGCATGACGCTCGATCCTCCAATCCCGTACAACCGCTTTGTCCGGCCAATGGTTGAACTGCCGAGGCGGCTTAACATCTCGTCCTCCGAATTCGACGGCATGGCCAATGGCATGAAATACATCCCGGACGACGTGTACTACCCGTTGTGCTTTCTGCTCTATGACTATTTGATCGCGGGGAACGGGACGAACGCACAGGTCCGAGTGATGAACCAAACGACTTTCGATCACGACTTCGCGGCGGACATTCAGAAGGAAAGCAAGTTTACTCGCAGCCGGGAGGAGACGGCCATCCGTCTTGACGCCGTTGTGCTCGCCCATGAACTGATTCATGCGTGGCGCATGATGGCCGCCGCCGAATCGTCTCAGGTGGTTGGGAAGAAGAAGCGATGACCAGTGGTATTGGGCCGTTCATGGGCTGGACGCTTACCGAAAATTCTTTCCGGGCCGATTTGGGACTCTCGAGACGGAAGGAGTACGCCAACAATCGCCATTCCTCCGAACTGATGCAGAATTTGCACTCGACGGACTCCAGGCGTACCTACCGCGGCATGATGTTCTGAGCCTTGTCGGGCGCGCACCTCTACGGCAGCCGTTCGTTTTCTTGCGGGAATGCGTGGACCGATGTCCGCGCATTCCCATCAGGCGCGTGGCGTGATCGGAAATCCGAAACTTTCCGGAAACGCTTAGACTAAAAATGAGGGTCGTGTGACCCCGCTTATGGATACGCTTTTCAGCCGCTACCGGAACCTCACGGTGCTGCTGGCACTGATCGTTGCTCAGCTTGTTCTTCTGGGCTACCAGGTGCGAACCAACCAGAACGTTCGTCTGCTCCGCGTCTGGTCTGTCTCGGCTGTCACCCCGCTCGCCGAGTTGGCCGAAGCGGTCCGCAGCCACACCTTCGGCGTATTCGGCAACTACTTCGTCCTGCTTGGCGTTAAAGACGAAAATCAACGCCTGCGGGAGCAGGTCGGCGCGCTGACGATGGATAACCAGTTTCTTCGCACCGAGTTGGCCGATGCCGACCGCGCCCGCGCCCTCCAGGTCTTTCAAGCCGAAACCCCGTCCCGCACCATCGCCGCCCGCGTCATCGGCAACGGAACCGGAGCCAACTCCGCCACCGTCTTCGTTGACCGCGGCTCCGCAAGCGGCGTCGAAAGCGGCATGGCTGTTGTCACCCCGGAGGGCATCGTCGGCAAAGTCGTGGCCGCCTATCCAAACGCCTCGCTTGTGTTGCTGGCCACCGACCCTACCTTCGCTGCCGGTGTCGTCTCCCAGAAAAATCACGTCTCCGGAACCCTGAAGGGCATGGGCCACGGCACCACAATGATCGACTATATTCAGAACGAACAGAAGGTCGACGCGGGCGAGTGGTTCTACACCTCGGGCTACGACCGGGTCTTCCCCCGAGGCTTCCCGGTCGGCCAGGTCACAGTCGCTCGCAACAGCCCAAACGGCAAGCAAGTTTTCCTCAATCTCTCGGGCCTGCAAGGCGTGCCGGATGAAGTGCTGATCGTCCTTCAGGGAGTGCACGGCAAAATTCCGGAAAACCCTCCACCTTCACCCGGCGTTCACATGATGCCATTGCCGGAAGAAGCCGCTTCCCCCTCGGCGCCGGGCGCCGTGCCTGCCGGCCCGCCCGCCCTTGCCACTCCGGCCGACCAGTTGCGTGAGGTCTACGAGCGCATCGGCCGGGTCGAAAACCATCAGTACGGCACCGCCGGTAGCATCCCGAACTTCAACGCGAAGGCCCCTGCCCCGCCCACTTTCACGCCAGCCACCGTCCAACCCGCCCCGACAAACTCCACTACAGCCGCGCGACCGGCCGGACAGCAGGCCGCCACTCCTGCCATTCTCAAGCCACCAATGGCTCTGCCAGCCGGCGCCCCTAAGCCTTCGACCCTGGCGGTAAAACCGAATCCCATGAACAAGCCGCCCGCAATCGCGGCGAAAAAAACCAACCCGGCGCCGGAGAAAATCACCGCGCCGCTCCTCATCCCCGACCCGACCGACGCCGACCCCAGCGCTCCTGACGCCTCGGCTCAAACCCCCAAGCCCGCGCCCCCGGCGCCCAAACCGCAATGAGCGATTTCAGCGAGCGGCTTCTCACCGAGCCGCGGCGGCGCAAAGGGGAGCGCCTTCAGCCTTTCACGATCGTCCTGGCTCCGCTGGCGGCCATCCTGTTCCAGGTCTACGTCCCGCGCTTCTTCCCGTTTCTCGCCTATCTCGAACTCCCGCTGCTGGTCACGCTTCACTACTCGCTCCGCCGGCGCGACCCCCTTCCGGCAGTCTTCTATGGCTGCGCCGTCGGCCTCATACAGGATTCGCTCTCCCACTTCCCGCTGGGCATGTACGGTATCGTTAAAACACTCGTCGCTTACTTCGCCGCCAGCGTCAGCCAGCGCTTCGAGGTCGAGCATCCGGTCGTCACCTTTACGCTATCGTTCTTCTTTTACTTCTTTCATCAGTTCTTCTATTGGGTTCTTGCACGCGCACTCCTCGGCGAAAATATCCACTTCGATCCGCAACAGACTCTGCTCTACGGATTGCTCAACGCCGTGGTCGCTCTCCCGCTGTTCCATGTCTTCGATAGACTGAAAGAAGTGGGCTAAAGCGAAGGCGGCCCGCTGCAGGCGAAGTGACACCCGACG
>DAIDIH010000133.1 GCA_027459465.1 Bryobacterales bacterium
GGATCTGTTTACTTATTCCGGCCTTTGCCGCCTCCGCCGCCTGTCCCTCCAATGATGCAGACATCGAGATAGGCCAACTGGTTGCCCTTGTCGACTTCCCCGACGTAGAGCGGCAAGCTGGTTTCACTCGGAGGCGGGGGCGCCACGCCCACAGGCTGAGGCGTACCCGCAATCGTGCGCACGTCTGGATTAGTCAGGACCGGAGGTTTGTACAGATTCGTAAAGTTCGTGAAGTCAACGGACTTGTCCGAAGTGTAGAAGGTCAGGCGCCACCATCCGGTCTTGCCTACCTCTGGCGGCACCGCTTCGTTCTTCAAGGCCCAGTTGAAGCCGTAGACGTAGCTCCCCTTGATACTGAGCTCAGCGGTGTAGACCTGATCGGTGGCGTAAGGGACGCCTGCCCAGGCGCCAGTGCCGGTGCTGGAGTTAAATGTCCACGAGGTCAAGGGCGTCTGTCCGTTGGGCCCGAAGGGTGACAGATCTAAGCCGGTCGGCTCCTTGGGGCAAGTCATTGTTGATGTGCCGAGTTTGGCGATATTGAGTCTCGCCTTGGCCGTATTGTTCACTCCGAAAGGCCAGCCCGGAGTATTCGTGGCGGAGTCCCAATAAACGTATGGGAGAGGCGTGGCTGTGTCGGTAGCATGAACGCCCCAAAGTTCGTTGGTTCCCTGACCGAATACGTGCCACATATCGAACCGATATGTCGCAGAGGGCAACCGTGCGAAGGTGTTGGTTTCAACGCGTATGGTTCCAACCGGCCACGACTTACTCTCGAGGTTGTCGCCCCAGTCTATGTTACCCACGGGAAGCGCTACCGAGGTCGACCCGTAGAAGCCCGCCTGCCAAATGTTGGAAGCGTTTTTCTGCCAATAGATCCGCTCCACGGTTGGCGCACCCAGGGCTGCGCATCTTGTCTGGCAGGTAGCGTAATCCTGAGGGGTTCCATCCGATGTGACACAGGAAGTGTTCGTGTACGTTGTAGTCGAGATTGTTTCAGGAGCAAGGCAGCCGTAACTCATGCCGTTCCCGAACGTTGCACCCAACTCGTAGCTTCCCGGAGTGAGCAGTGTCGCCGGGGCCGTACCGTAGAAATAGACGGGGTAGGAGATGTTGTTGCCGGCGGTCGTCTCTCCCCCTCCTCCTGGCTTGCCGCCGCCACCGCCGGTGCCGCCGCCGCCCGAGCCGCTGCCTTGGGCGGACGCTACCGTGCCGGCGAGAAGCACCAGCAGGGAAGCCGAAGTGAGCAGGACGTTCCACTTGGAAGTTGTCCCGCGAAAGCGTTCTTTGGACATAGCAAAGTTCCTCCTCTACGGAATTTGCGTCTCAGCCAAAGAAGTGGCACGTCGAGAACCAACGGCCTAAGTTGCGATCCGGCGTACCCCGTAGGAAGCTGGTTCTCGCTGCGCTTCAGATGGTTAGCAAGATTACGTTTGCAGCGACGGGCCCGAAAGGGCCCCAAGAACTGGCGCAAGGATTTGGACACCGTCCCGTTGGTTGAACGCGACGGAATTGTTACGGGTAGGGGAACCAGGCGGGTTCGATGGAGGGGCTTTGACCGGAGGCTTCCTGGATACGGGCGAGGAGGCGCGCGCGGAGTTTTTCGGCATCGGCGCGGGCGGTGGCGCGGCCGGCGAGGTTGACGTGTTGGAAGGGGTCGGCGGCGTTGTTGTAGACGGCGGACTCGACGTAGAGATCGGCGGAAGGCGCGGAGCGCCAGCCGGGACGTTTCGGCGCGGTGGCCGAGTAAGTCCAGGATGGGGTTCGGATGCCGCAGCCGGTGACGAACTCGTGCATTTCGAAGTAGACCTCGTTGCGCCAATTTTCGGTTTTGCGGTCGAGTAAGGGGAGGAAGCTGTGGCCTTGCATGGTGTCCGGCGGGGTGAGGCCGGCGGCGGAGAGCAGGGAGGGTGTGAGGTCGACCTGGCTGACGAGTTCGTCGATTGCGAGCGAGCGGTTGAAGCCGGGGCCGGCGATGACGAGGGGGATGTGAGTGGAACTGTCGTGCGGGCTGCGTTTGTATTCGGTGTTGCGGGTGCGGAAGTGGCAGCCGTGGTCGCTGATGAAGGCGACGATGGTGTTCTGGCCGAAGCCGTTTTCATCGAGTAACTGGTTCACTTTGCCGACGGTTTCGTCCATTTTGGCGACGCAGCCGTAGTAATCGGATAACTGGCTGGGCCAGGAGCCGGGGAGGGGGCGGAGGTCGTGCGGGATGAAGGGATTCCGGTAGCGGTCCGCGTAACCGGCCGGAGAGACGAACTTATCGATGTCGTTCTGATGGTGGACTTCGAGGTAGGAGAGAACGAGTAAGAAGGGGCCGCGGGCCGATTTCAGGAAGCGGGCGGCGCGCTCGGTCATGAAGTCGGCGCGGTAGATGTTGGAGAAGTGGATGGGGCGGCCGTCGCCGTCGTATAAGTCGCCTTCGAAGGGGTGGGACGTCCATTCGAGAACGTTCGAGGCTTCCCAGAGGTCGAGGAAGCCGCCGCGGTGTTCAGGGGCGACGGGGCCGCGGGACTCCGGGCTGGTTTCGGGAGAGAGGTGCCACTTGCCGATGTAGTTGGCGCTGTAGCCGGCTTTGCGAAGTTCGGTGGCGAGGGTGACGGCATCGGTGCGGAGGCCGAGGCCGTTGCGCCAGACGCCGTGCTTTGCCGGGTAAAGGCCGGTGAAGATGCAGCCTCGGGCCGGGGCGCAGACGGGTTGATTGCAGTAGGTGGAGCGGAAGAGCGTACCGCGGCGGGCCATCGAGTCGAGGTTGGGGGTGAGGCCGAGGGGGTTGTGGCCGAGGCAGCCGAGGTTATCGGCGCGGAACTGGTCCGAGATGATGAGGACGATGTTGGGTTTGGAAGGCGGGTCCGGAGCGGCGTTGGCGAGGGAGGAAGCGGCGGCGGTGGTTCCGGCGGCGCGCAGCCATTGGCGGCGGGTGGAGGGGGAAGGGAGAGGTGAGTGAGGCAATGATATGAGCTCCGTTGCACTGAGCATCATATCGTTAAGCCGGCCTGAGCGCGAGGTCAGGGTGAGGGAGCGGTGAGGTAGCGTTTCGGGAGGAGGAACAGAGTGGGGGGTGGTTGGATGGCGCGGATGTGGAGGAAGTGGCGAGTGGTTTCGCCGGTGCGGGGGTCGTTCGAGCGGGTGAGAACGAAGAGGTGGAGCGTGGGGGAGTACCAGCGCTCTTCGGTGACGACGACGGTGGTGGCGACGCCGGCCTCACCGGGCGGGAGGGTGCAGGTGGTGCGGACGCCTTGAACGGTGAGGTGGTCGAGGAGGCGGGCGCCGAGCGATTCGGTGGAGTTGGGTGTGTGGGGACAGCCGGAGGCGGAGGAATCGGCGGGGGTGAGTTGCGCGGCGTGAGCGGCGGGGTCGAGGAGATAGGCGGCGCGGGCGGTGGGGTTGTAGAGGTAGACGAGGGGCCGGGAGGCTGTGAGGCGGCGGGGCAAGGCGCGGGGGGATTCGGCATAGATGCGGCCCTGGCTGTCGCGGGCGGCCCGGAGGGTGACAGCATCGGTGGCGGCGACGCCGGAGGAAGAAGCGTGCGTGCGGGTGTAGACGCAAGTGGCGAGGAAAGGTTTGTTGGGGAGGGATTCGATTCCGTTGAGGATGATGTTTGATGGCGTTTGCGCGAAGGCGAGGGAGGGCAGCGGGGAGAGGAGAAGGGCGAAATGGCACGCTCGCATGGTGCGCGGCTTTGCGTTACGGCTGGATGCGTTTGACGACGTCGCCGGGCTGGGCGAGGGTATAGTCGGGAGGGATTTCGAAGAGGGTGGCGGGCGGCTCGGTGCGCTGGATGTTTGTGAGTTGGTAGGTCGTGTCGCCGAAGCGGGGGTCGGAGTGTTTGGTCAGGACGACGGTTTTCAGGTCGGGGGAGTACCAGCGTTCGTCGGTGATGACGATGGGCTGCTCGTTGCCGATTTGTCCGGCGGGGATGATGGTGGTGGTGCGCGTGCCTTCGGCCTGGACGCCTTCGAGGATCTGGGCGCCGAGGGATTCGGTGGAGGACTGGTTGCGGCCGATGGCGGTGGGCGCGGGGAGGGCCTCGGTGAAGAAGCCGGCGCGGGCGGCGGCGGTGGGTTCGGCGGGCTGGGGAAGCGGCGGCGGGACGGGAAGCTTGCGGGCGGTGTGATCGGGTTCGAGGATATAGGTGACCTGGTTGACGGGGTCGTTGATGAAGACGATGGTGCGGGATTGGGCTTCGGCGGGCGCGCCGGGCGGGGCGGGGAGGACGTCTTCGCGGCGGGTGCGTCCCTGGCTGTCGCGGGCGACGTGAGTGGTTGTGGTGGTGTTGATGTGATTGCCGTCGGCGAGGGTTTGCGAGCGGGTGGTGACGGCGTCGGCGGTGTAGGGCAGGCCGGTGACGATGGATCCGCCGGCGCCGGGCGCCTCGCTCCGGAAGTAGAAGACAGAGCCGGCGCCTGCCGCGGCGGTGGTGATGACGCTGCCTCCGGAACCGCCGAGGACGGCGCGGGCGGGGACGGGAGTGGGCGCCGGGGTTTGGGCGAGCGAAATTGCGGCGGGGAGAAGAACGGCGGCGAGCAGGGTACGCATGGGGGCCCTCCTTCTTTTTACTTTAGGCCGGAACGGGCGCCGGGTATCGAGGGGAAAGTGGCTGTGAGGGCCATGTTATTTTTCGATGACGATTTGCTTGATTATCTCAGTTGGGCTGACGATTTTGTCGTCCGGCGGTACTTGAAAGAGACTTGCAGGCGGCTCGATGCGCTGGATGTTAGTAAGTTCGTAAGTAGTTTCGCCGAAACGGGGGTCGGACTGTTTCGTCTTGACGACGGCCTGGAGGTCGCTCGAGTACCAGCGCTCGTATGTGATGACGATGGGCCGTTCGTTGCCGATCTTGCCGGCGGGGATGGTGGTAGTGGTGCGGGTGCCGTCGGCCTGGACGCCTTCGATGACCTGGGAACCGAGGGATTCCGTGTTGGTTGGGAAATCGGCGCCGCGATCGGGCGCGCTAAGGGCGACCTGGAGGGGCATAGCCATTGCGGCGCTCGGCTCTGGTGGGAGTACGCCTACGATGTGGTCCGAGCTCTGGGCGCTTGCGGCGGCGGCGCCGGGCGCCGGGCCGGCCTGAAACCGGATTACCTGGGGCTTGGGCATTTTGCGGGCGATGTGGCCGGGCTCCAGGACGTAGTTCACCTGGGCGACGGGATCGTTGATGAAGACGAGCTTTTTCGATTCGCCGGCGGGAGAGCCGGGGAAACCAGGGAGCGTCTGCTCACGGCGGGTTCGGCCCATGCTGTCGCGGGCGACCTGTGCGGTGTTGGTGTTGGTGATGCGATTGCCGTCGGCGAGAGTTTGCGTGATGGTGGTTACGGCTTGCGCGGTGTAAGGCACGCCAGTGACGACTTTTCCGTCGAAGCCGAATTCGCCGGCGCGGTAGGTGACGTTCATGGCGCCAGGGTTCGGAAAGTAGTGAATGACGGCGCCTTGTTGGTTGGCTCCGGGTTGGTTGGCTCCGGCCACCTGGGGAGCGGGGACGGGGGATTGCGCGAGGCACACCGCGATGGGAAGACAGAAGGCGGCAAGAAACGTTTGCATGAGAGACTCTCCTTTTAATCGAAGTGGAAATTGGAAACTGGGTTTCATCAGGGGTTTACCTGTGCCAAGCGGCCGGCTGCGGCACCAGGCGGGCGGCGCGCGCGGAGCCGTCTTCGGCGAATAGGACGTCGGCCTGTACGTTTTCGAACCAGCGATCGGGGCTGACGGGGACGCCGGCTTCGGCGAGCGAGAGACCGGGTACAACGAGGCGGAAGACCTGGCCGTGTTCGATGGGCGCAGCGGCGGCGGGTCCGCGGAGGGCATAGAAAGTGAGGCGCGAGGCGCGGGCGGACCTGCGAGTGTTGGGCGCGGTGGGCGATGCCGGGGGAGTTGGAGCGGCGGGTGGGATGGCCAGATGGGCTAAAGGCGGCGGGGGCGGCGGGAGTGGCCGGTGGGCCGTGACGTAAAGCGCGAGACATGCGGCGGCGGCTGTGGCGGCGATAAGCCAGCGGAGCGCGGTGCGGCGGCGTTGTTGGGAGGCTCGAACGCGGCGAAACGTGTCGAGCATGTGAGCGGGAGAATCTGATGCTTCGGCGGAGCGGGCGATGTCCTCGCGCAGGGGGAGGAGCAGCGAGCGCCAGTATTTGTCTTGATCGTTCATGAGGCGCACCCGATTTGGGATTTCAGTTTTGAGGCCACCAGGGCCCGCGCCCGGCCGAGGCGTGAGCGAACCGTGCCGACGGGGCAGCCGATGCGGCGCGAGGCCTCTTCGTAACTCAGTTCTTCAAGATCGCAGAGCACGAGCGCTTCGCGATAGAGCTCGGGGAGCGAGAGCACGGCCTTGCGGAGAAGATCAGCGCGCTCGCCTAACACGAGCCCGTCCAGGGCCCCGGCGGCGGGCTCGACCTCTTCCGCGTCCAGCGCCGGGACGTACCTGCTTTCGCGTTCGGCCGCGCGGCGGACCCGGTTGCGCGCGATGCCGTGCAGAAACGCTTCGAGGGGGCCGCGATCCGGTCTCCAGGCCGACGGTTGACGGAGCAGGGAGAGGAAGACTTCCTGGACGATTTCGTCCGCCGAGGCGGCGTCGCCGGTCATGGCATAGGCAAAGCGGAACACGGCGGGACGATGGCGGCGGAAGAGGGCGGTGAACGAGGCTTCGCAGCCGGCCTGGATTCGGGCCAGGAGTTCGGCGTCAGCGGGGCGGTCCTGAGAGTTCATCGCGAGGTTGCGGCGTTCAAACTGTATTCGGCGCCGGGCGCGGAAAGGTTCCCGAAATTTTCATTTCAGCCGGAGCGTGGCGATGGTGGCGCCCCAGCCGCCGGCTTCGAGCGGTGCGTCGGAGAAAGATTCGACGAAGGGGGTGGAGGCGAGGACGGAGCGGACCATTTCGCGCTGGACGCCGATGCCGCGGCCGTGGATGATGCGGATGGCGCGGAGGCCGTGGAGGCGGGCCTGATAGAGGAATTCTTCGGTGATGGCGCGGGCGTCGCGCGGCGGGACGGTGTGGAGGTCGAGGGTGTCGGTGATGGGGAGGCGGACCGGTTCGGGGTCGATGGGGGCGCTCCTGGTGGGTAGGGTAGCAGGCAACGGTGGCGGCCCTTGAGCGGTTCGGGCATTCGGCTAGCGGACGAAACTGCGGGTGCGGATGAGTTAGAAGCGCTACTCGGCGGTCAAAATAGTGATCCTTTCAAGGACGAACGATATAGGGCGCCGTTTGGAGAATGTTGCCCAGGTCAGTACCGATGCGCCGGGGGCGAGCCGGCCGGGCGAAGAAAGTCAGGCCTGCCGATCCTTAACTTAACTTACTGCGGCCGAAAAATGGTCTTGACGTTGGGGCCACTTTCGGTTTATGTTATCGCAGATCAGTAGATGTCATGGCCCATTGGAGGTGGTTCATGCGCCTATCTTCCGGTTGGACTCGAAAGAGGTGGGGGGGGGTATGCATTTATCTGTCTATTATTGTTCTTAGGCGGAGGGGCGCCGTTAGTCGGGCAAGACTCGTGCCCAACGACTTGCACCAAAGCATTTAACTCTTGCACCAGTAAGTGTTACAGCGCGTACTCTTCCTGCACCAGCGCTGCAAACAGCGCCTTTCAGAACTGCATGAATCAGGCGCAAGCGGCGAGCGTGAATTGTCAGTCGGTGGCGGAGGGCGAGTATAACCTCTGCATTGATAACTGTGGCACGAGCGGGAACGGGTCAAACTGTGCACCCGCCTGTCAGGACACCCTTAACGGCGAGCTTCAGGGATGCACGGAGGAGTATAAGTTCGCCACAAGTACCTGTAACGCCGACGACGGATTCCAGGTCACGTCCTGTAATGACGAGGAGAGTGGGTGCCTAACCTCGTGCAATCAGTCGCTGGCGCAATGCAATGCCCAGTGTCCGCAGGCGCTCGCGTGTGACGCGGGGCGGCCGGGCGAGCGCTATCTTCATACTGGCGCCATGGCTGATAGCTCTCTTCGGCCTCCGCGGTATGGCCCAGGAGTGCGCGCAATTAACGCCGGCGACGCGGGCAAACGTCGCCGCGTATGTGGCCGCGCGCTACGGGCTTGCTCCCGACTTACGGATCGAGGATAGGGGCACCATTGGATCGTCGTGTTTTCGCAGGGTCGACGTCTTAGCCGCGGCTCCGAGGGAGACCCTCCGGCTGTTTCTGTCGCCCGATGCGCGGTTCCTGTCGGAGACTCTGCTGGACATGGCCAGCGACCCCCTGGCGAGGAACGCGAGCGGGTAGCCCAGGCTACGCAGCAGGCTCTTCTAGCCGATGCCTCGCCGACCGGAGGGCTTGGCGGCGCTCCAGTGACGGTGGTCGAGTTTTCCGACTTTGAATGCCCTTTCTGCAAGCGCTTTGCGGAGTCTTTCGATGAGCTTCCCCCCGCGGAGCGCCGTAACGTACGGACGGTGTTCAAGCAGCGTCCGCTGGCGATGCACCCATGGGCGCGCCACGCGGCGCTTATCTCGATCTGCGCGAGCCTTCAGGGCGGGGACACGTTCTGGCGCCTGGAAAGGTTTCTGTTCGCCAACCAGGCTACGATCAGGGCCGATAATCTGGACGAGAAGGTGGAAACTTTCGGCTCGCAGACTTCGCCGTCCCTGGACCTAGCCCGGCTGCGCTCCTGCCTCATCTCAGGAAGCGCGGAGCGGGTTCTCGCGCGCGACGAGAGGCTTGCCGAGTTGTACCATGTGGATGCGACGCCTACAGTTTTCATCAACGGGACCCGAAAGGCCGGCATGGCTGGCCTGGAAAAGCTACGGACGTTGCTGGACGCCGCAAGGTAGGGGAGACCGCCATCTGGGCGTGTTGATGGCACAGGCAGCCACGCTTCCGGCTTCCATTTGCTTGGCCGCGCTCGCCGTGGCCGTTCCGATGGCGCAAGCGCCCGCATCCGCGCCGGCTGAGCGGGGGCGGCCGGCGTTTCGGGTTTCGGTCAATCTCGTTCAGGTCGACGTCGTCGTGACGGACTCGAAGGGGCGGCGAGTGGCCGGGCTCGGGCCCCAAGACTTCGAAGTGCTGGACGACGGAAAGCCGCAAAGCATTCTGGGAGCCCGTTACGTCCCACAGACCGCGCCTCTGGCGGCGGGCTTGCCGGTTCGGCGGCGACGCCGGCCATCGGCCGATTCCGCGGCCGGGTTGGCGATTTTACCGGGGAGCGACCGGCTTACACCCGGCGACGTGCGAAGGACGATCGTTTTTCTGGTTGACGACGAGTCGCTGGCCCCCGAGGTGGCGCCGCTGGTCCGGCGCGGGATTGAGACTGTGGTGGAGAACGACCTGCGGCCTGGCGATCTTGCGGCCGTGATCCGGACCAGCGGCGGGGAGGGAGCGTTGGAGCAGTTTACCTCGGACCGGCGGATTCTGCTGGCCGCGGCCGCGAGGATTCGGTGGCTGCCTGGGGGCCGCGGTCTCCTGCTATTCCGGCGCGGCAGCCTGCCCATGGACCGGCGCGATGCCCGATTTCTCGAGGCTGACTCCTATGCCAGGAGCTGGACTGGGATCGGTCGCGTGATGGCGGCGATTGAACGGCTCCCGGGGAAAAAGGCGGTGATCCTGATTTCACAAGGCTGGATTACCGCGGATAGGACCTGGGTGACGGACCCGAAGTGGGATCTGCCGGTTGCAACCGATACCGGCAGGCTGGTTGATTGGGCGATTCGCGCCGGGGCCACCATTTATCCGGTCGACCCCACGCCACTTGACAGCATGAATCCCGGCGCGGATTACGACGTCACCCAGGACTATCAGAATCAATTCGGGATCCAATACTGGATCAACCCGGGAATTGCCGCCCAGCTTCCCCAACAGTACCAGCAGGTTGGCCTCGCCGAGCTCGAGATGTTTCATGAAGGAATGCGCGCTCTGGCGGAGGGTACCGGCGGCTTCCTGACTGCCGACACGAACGATATCGCCTTTGGGATGTCGCGCGCATTGGGCGACCTTGGGGGTTATTATGTGGTCGAGTTCAAGCCGGGCGCTCCCGAGCACTTCTTCGCCCCCGCCAAGGATGCGCCGCCGCCCTTCCACCGGCTGAAAATCCGGGTGAGGCGGAGGCGGGTGCGCGTCCGCTATGCAGACGGATATTTAGGCAGGAACGAACAGCCCGGCTTCCTCACCGGCGGCGGGGTTGGGCTGGCGCAGGCGCTCGAGTCCCCCTTCTCCAGCTCGGCGCTTCCGCTGCGGTTGACCGCCATTTTCAATGAGCGGCGCGCCGGCGCCCCCGAGATCGACCTGCTGGTCCATGTCGGGGCGCGCGACATCTCGTTCACCTCTGGCGCAGGCGGGCGATGGCGCGCCGCGCTGGAGGTGGCCACCCGAATAACCGATGAGAAGGGCGCCCGCGCCGGCCAGCCTGACCGGACGATACCGCTGGAGTTCTCCGATCCGGACTTCCGGCGTGTTACCCAACGAGGTCTGCTGTATGAGGCGTCGGTGGCGGCGCCGCACTCCGGTTATTACGAGGCGCAGGTCGCGGTCAAAGACAAGGGCAGCGGGAGGGTGGGAAGCGCGCGCGGCTGGGTCTACGTCCCGGACGTAAAATCCGGGCGGCTGGCCATGTCCGGTCTGCTTGCCTATGGTCCGGCTGAGGCGCCGCGGAGCGAAGAGGCGCCGGCGGTGGCCGCTTACCGGGTCTTTGAGAATTCGAGCACGCTCGACTACGCGTGCCGTATTTTCAATGCGCCGCAGGCCGAGGCGGGTACCGCGCCGCTGGAAGCCCGCGCCGTGGTCCTCAAGGAGGGGAAGGCAGTGTTTGCGCCGCCGCAGCCGGCACTGCAGGCCGGGGCGGGCGGTAGTCCCGGGACGCTGGTGAGCGGGAGCGTACCGCTGTCGTCTCTGCCGCCCGGCAGCTACATTCTTGAGGTGGCCGCGTGGGACAGAGCGGGCAAGCGGGCGGTGGCGCAGTGGACCGATTTCGATATCGCCGGGCCGGCGCGGTAGACTCGGCCGAAGCCGGCATCTCCAAGCGCCCGGTTCGATTCGTTCGGCCTTATGTAGAGTCTTTCCCGGCCACCCGCGGAGTTGGAGTTCAATACGCCGGCTGGTTCCCGCTGCGATGAGGTGTCTTTCGTGACCTCTTGGACGGGCGGGTTGTCATTCTTGCGAATGAGGTTTACGGCAACGTGGAGAAGGAGGAATATCGCCTGATGCGGAACTCCTTCCGCGGTGCACTACGGCACTGGGAGACATGAAATGAGCCTCGCACAAGGGCTGAGGCTTTCCGTGGCGAAGGAATTTTCCGACACGCCGGGTCCTCGGGCGCGCGATGAGGGGGATTTTTCGGGAGAGGAGTTCCTGGAAAGAATCCTGCTCCCCCGGTTTGAGCAGGCCCGCAGGGATGGCGTGCAACTGTAGGTTGACCTTGATGGGGCGGAAGGATACGCTACGTCTTTCCTCGATGCCTCGTTCGGCGAGCTTGCGCGAAGGTACGAGCCCGAGGATGTCCTTTCGGTGTTGCGGTTCAAGTCAGAAGACGAGCCGCTCTTAGTGAAAGAAATCGAAAAGTACGTCCGCGAAGCCCGCATGAAATGACCGCGCGCCAGGGTGTTCTCTTCGGGGCGATTTTCGCCCTGGTGATTGCTCTGGCGAAGTTCCATGTGGCCGGGTTGAGCTTGAACGGCGAAGTCCGGATTGTGGAGCTGGCGACTCTTCTTGTCACAGTCTTGATCGCATTGTTCGTGACTTCCCAGCTCAGCGACCGGAGGGCGGAAAAGGACTTGCTGGTTGCGAATGTGCGGGAAGCGATAGACGCGCTGCGGTTGTGCCGTGAGCGGTCCCTAGAGGTCCTTGAAGGCAGTCATCGCGGAAAGAAGGAGGCTGGACGGGAGCTCATACGGGCGATCCGCCAGTTGTCCAATCTCTCCGGCGGCTGCTGTTCCGGATCGACCGGCACCGGTAGACGCTCGCGGCGCGGCGCGGTCTCCTCTTGATTATTGACAGGAAGGGGCGTATGATTTTTGTCAGTTATCGAGAGGAGCGATGAGTAAACCTTCGGATCTGGTGCAGGGGACGCTGGACCTGCTGGTGTTGAAGACGCTTGGGCTGGAGCCGATGCATGGGTGGGGGATCGCGCAGAGGATCCGGCAGACGTCGGGCGAGGTGCTGCAGGTGAACCAGGGGGCGTTGTATCCGGCGCTGCACCGGTTGGAGCAGAACGGGTGGATCCGGGCGAAGTGGGGGGAATCGGAGAACAACCGGCGGGCGCGGTTTTATCGTTTGACTCCGGCGGGACGGAAGTACCTGGAGCGCGAGGAGGCGAACTGGAGGCGGCTGTCGGCGGCGATCGGGCTGGTGATCGAGAATTCGTGAGGGCGGGATGAGGTGGCATAGCAAGGCGCTGCCGCCGGTGGGGAAGTTGACTTGCGGGCGCTCTGGTAGGATAAAAGCGTCGGAATCGTTATTCCTTTGGAGGCGAATGAGTAAAGAAGATTGCATTGAAGTCACGGGCACCGTGGTGGAGAAGTTTCCCGCGGGCCAATTTAGCGTTCAGTTGGATCAAGACCGGCTGGTGCTGGCGCACCTGGCCGGCAAGTTGCGCCGCAACCGGATTCGGGTGCTTGCGGGCGACCGGGTCACCCTCGAACTTTCCCCTTACGATCTCACCAAGGGCCGCATCACGTACCGGCACAAGTAGCCGCCAGCGCCGGTTGACGGCATGAGCGCGCCCGCTCCCACAGTCCTGTTTATTTTCGGCACGCGGCCGGAGGCGATTAAGCTTTGTCCGCTGATTCATGCGCTGCGCGCGCGGGAGCCGGAGGTGCGCGTGCGCGTGTGCGTTACGGCGCAGCACCGGGAGATGCTGGACCAGGTATTGGCGGCGTTCGAAGTGAAGCCGGATCACGATCTGGACCTGATGCGTCCGAACCAGACGCTCGGGGAGGCTTCGGCGCGGATGCTGACCGGACTGGATCCGATTCTCGCGCAGGAGAAACCGGCGTTGGTGGTGGTGCAAGGGGACACGACGACGACCTTGTTCGGCGCGCTGAGCGCGTTTTACCGGCGCGTGCCGGTGGCGCATGTAGAGGCGGGACTGCGGACGCACGATTTGTCGCAGCCGTTTCCGGAGGAACTGAACCGGGTGCTGACGGGAAGGATTGCGACCCTGCATTTCGCGGCGACCGAGGGCGCGGCGGCGAACCTGAGGCGGGAGGGGGTGGATCCCGCGGCGATCACGGTGACGGGAAATACGGGGATCGACGCGGTGCTGCATGTGCGGGACGGGTTGGAGAGAGGGCGGCTGAAGGGGCGGGAATGGCCGGAGTTGGATGGGCTGGGGAAGATGATTCTGGTGACCGCGCACCGGCGGGAGAGTTTCGGCGAGGGGTTCGAGCGGATCTGCGAGGCGGTGTTGCGGCTGTCGGAGCGGGAGGGGGTGACGATTGTTTTCCCGGTGCATCCGAATCCGAACGTGCGGGGGCCGGTGGAGCGGCGGTTGCGGGGGCGGGCGAATATTGTGCTGGTTGAGCCGCTCGATTATGTGCCGTTTGTCGATTTGATGCGGCGGGCGTATGTGATTGTGACGGATTCGGGCGGGATTCAGGAGGAGGCGCCGTCGCTGGGCAAGCCGGTGCTGGTGTTGCGGGAGAAGACGGAGCGGCCGGAGGCGGTGGAGGCGGGGACGGTGAGGCTGGTGGGGACGGACGTCGAGCGGATTGTGAGCGAGGCCGGGAGGCTGATCGGCGATGAGCGGATGTATGCGGCGATGTCGGCCGTTCACAATCCATACGGAGATGGCCGGGCGAGCGGGCGGATATCGGACGTAATTTGCTCATTTGTAACCAAATAATGAATTTCTGAAAAGCGGATTTTGAGGGCGTTTTGCGAGGCTTTCCGTACGGGGATCCGGAGTGTGCCGGGTACACTTTTCGCAGGAAGGAGAAACGTGCTCATAAGAACCGACATTGACCCGAACCGGCGGAATGTTCGACCCCCCTTGGGGGAGGACCTGGCCGAGGCGCTGGCGCGGAAAGTGGTTGGCCAGCCGGCGGCGGTGACGAGCATTGTGCCGTACCTGATGATGCACAAGGCGGGTCTTGCGCCGGAGGGGCGGCCGGTGGGGGTGTTCCTTCTGCTTGGTCCGACGGGGACGGGGAAAACGCGGACGGTGGAGGCGCTGGCGGAGTTGGTGCATGGCAGCGCGAAGAACATGATCAAGGTGGATTGCGGGGAGTTTCAGATGGAGCACGAGGTGGCGAAGCTGGTGGGCGCGCCTCCGGGCTACCTGGGGCACCGGGAGACGCAGCCGATGCTGACGCAGCAGAAGATCAGCGGGGCGGCGAGC
>DAIDIH010000134.1 GCA_027459465.1 Bryobacterales bacterium
GGCCACATCCCCGTCTTTCGCGGCAATCCCCGCCAGGCCCTCCGCACCATGACCCTCGCCGCCGAAACCATCCAGCAGCGCAGCGTCAGCCTCCTCATCTTCCCCGAAGGCGGCCGCTCCCGCGACGGCACGCTCCGCCCCGGCGACCCTGCCCGCCAGGTCGCTCCTATCTCTCCTGTCTTAGGCCATCCGCTGGCCTGCCCCAAGGGTAAGCCCTAGGACACTTCCACCCGAGCCAGGAGCGGCGGATCCTGGTCAAACCTGTGACCTCACTCCGAAGTTCACACGGGGTTCTGCGCTACCCATCGATCAGGTGAACAATGCCTCCATGGACAGCGTGAACGCGGCCTTCATCGAGGCGGTGGTCCGGCCTCCTACGCCCTAGACATCTGCCCTCCGCCAGCGTCCAGATGGCACAACGACGGATGACTAACCGCGAATGCCATCCACCATACCGACGGCCTACTTAGAGCACTGGGTCAGATCCGGTAACGGGCCAGGGGCGAATTTTATGCCATCCAGGTCGGAGCTCGGGCTGGCGAGCAGCCAAGCGATGCCGCCCGAGTCCGGGGACCACGAGAGGCCGGTTCCCGTCTCTATCGAGTCAGTGGGACACGCCTCCTGAAATTTGGGCACAATGTCAACTGGTACTTGCCAGCCTGACGGGAGTTCCACCTCGGCGCTGACGATTCCTAGGCCGCCTGAAAACTCTGCGTTCGTTCCCGATCCCCCCGCTTCGGTGCCTTCCCCCACGACTAGTAATTCGGGTTCATCCGCGGCGGAGGGGTTTGCCACACTGTCTGGTGCGTATCCGGGTATGGTGGCCCCCACTATGAATGCGCCGGGATCCAGCGAGAGAATTTTCGGGACCGGGATAGGCGTGCCCGCCCCAGAAGTCGCGACCGAGTTGTACATCAACTCATTACAAGTTGCAGCGGAGCAGGGACCGGTCGAGTAGGTGTAGACGTACTTTGTGCTTCCGTCATCTATGGTTGATGTTAGCGTCAGAATTCCAGTCGATGAAATTTCAGCCTTAAGCCCCACGGCAGGCAGCTGCGATGACCGGACCGACTGAAACCAGTCAACACTTGGACAGTAGACTACGCCACCGACGCTGTTCGCCAAAACGCAGTAAGCAGGGCGAACGTACCAACCCAAACCTCTCGCTCCGATGGCGTACGAAAACAGAAGCGCGTTCTGGATCCAGTAGCCCTCAAACTGCGTGTCACCCGGGTGATTTGCCACGTAGAAATTCTGCTGGATTGAGAAACACTCTTTGAGTGGTGACAGAGGCGGAAAACTGCAGGCCGCAGAGCTTGTGACGCTCACGTTGCTGAGGGCAACCACGTTCTGGATACCAGTAATATTGGTGTTCGATCCAGCTACCTGAATCTGAATCGCGGTGGCTGGCACGTAGACGGGGAAATCTGCGGGCGGGGACGTGTAGTAAGCACCACTGGGAAAGGTGTAGTTGACGCAAACTGTCCCCGCCGAGTCCGCGGTGTTAATTGTGGAAGAGGACCAGCCGACGACGGCGTAGCCGGTGTTCCAGTCGAGGTATCCAAGGGACCAATTGGTCGCGGACATCACCTGGCCAGCCGTATACTCGGCTCGGAAGGCGGCGATGATGTAGTAGGTTCCTGCGGAAGTCGGGGCGTTAAGATTAAAGCTGAAAGTGCGTTGCAAGCCAGTAACCGGAGTTTCGAAACCGCCCAAGTCAACAAAGCTCGTGGCTGACGCACCCCAGGTAGGCGTCCAAGCCATCGCCATGACATCGGCCGAAGACCACGCTGAATTGATGGAAACCGTTAGGCTGCCACTAATCGGTGCACCCGGCGCAACGGTCACGATCCGGCCCGACGGTGTGACGTTCTGCCCGTTCACGGTGCCGCTCACCAGGATGAGCGAAGAGGATGCGCCGGGGTCAGATGGGCTGCACTGACCATAGGCGAAATTAGTCGCAGCGCCGAAAAGGAGCAGGAAAAAGATGCAAGCCAGGCATTTTATGGTTGTCTTCATGGCGGATCCTTCTAACTAATCTAAAAAACCGGCGCGCGAGCGGAGCTTGAGAGCGTACCGTTTGTGGCAATGGGGGTGTGGACACGTTCGCCGTGCGACGTTACTTGATCGCGCGACTCGTAAAACTGATCAATGCGCGGCACGCGAATGAAGCAAGGGCGCCAATGCGACCGAGCCGAAGTTCCAAGCTCGGACAATTCAGCCCGGTACACCCGCTGGCGGACCATTCTGATCTTCCGCGGTGTCGGGCCATCTCCGACAGCAAAGCTACATTTCGAGACCGCCGGACGGGCAGGTGCCGTGCTATTTAACGCCGCGCACTATCCCGTCGAGCTTGCAGCGCCAGCCAGCGAGGCTGAATCACGGGCTGCATTTCTGAAGCGAGCGATCACTTCGGCTTGTCCCCGCTCGCCAATGTCGGGTCTCCTCGACATGGTCGGCCCTGAACTCGAAAAGGAACTCCAAGACTCGGCAAATCCCTTCCAAACTGGAATGGCAACTGCATCAGGGGGCGAGGAGTCATCTCGGCAGAGCGCCGAAGTTAGGGTGCCATTGTTTGCGAAGTTACCCCGAAGTTCGGTTGATTGGCGGGAAGCACCACCTGACGACGAGACGGCGATGGTGGCTGTATTGGAGATCGCGCCGCCGATGGTGATGACCACGGGCACCGCGCTTCCCGCTGGAGTCCCCGGAGGAACGAGCGCGTTGATCTGATACACACCTACGAAACCCGGTGCAAGACCGGAAAATTGGACCGACGCGGGAACACCGCCAACAGTCACGGTAGGTGTCGTTGTCGTCGCCGCGAGCGGATTTGAAGGAGATGCAACTCCCGTCGGCGGCTGATTTGTCACCGGTCCTAGGCCCGTACAGAAAATCTGAATGTAGGTGCTCCCAGGGGTTGCCGGATTCGAGGCATCAACCAGGCGGAAACTCGAATCCAGAATTGCACCCTGCCCGGTTCCTTGCGAATTTGTAGTAAAAATGCCCGGCGCGTAAGGCGCCAGACTAACCGTCTGAGGAGGGCTCGTCTGGCCGCTGGAGGTCACCGACAGCGAGGCCTGCGTTTGTCCGGCCAGCTCCCACGGCACCTGTATGTTAACTTGACCGCCAGCGGCGTAGAACAGCGGCGTTTGGAAACCGCCAGAAAAGCTCATGGAAAGTCCGGCAAGGTTGAGCGGGAGCGGTAAGCTCGTAGCGCCCGCCGCCGAGCTAAGCAGGAACGTGCCGAAGACCGCCGCAATGCTCCCGGGCGCAACAGCCTGGCCGGACGCGTAACTGGCGACGTTCACGACTCCTCCCGCGCTAATGGAGGGCCCACCCGTAATCGTGAGGGTCACCGGCACGGTCATTATGTTCGCACCGGCGGCGAATACGATCTGGCCGGCGTAAGTCCCGGCAGGGAGCGACGTGGCATTCGCGCTGACCTCAACAACGGACGGCGTCAGAATGGCGCCCGTATTAAGGGTCAGCCAGTCTCCGCCGAACATCGTCTCCGCGTTTACATAGGCGTAGAAGTTCTGACCCGTACTAGTTACCGAAACACTCTGAGGCGCCGGATTCTGGCCTCCGGCGGGCATGGAGAACGTCAGGGCCGGCACCTGATTAAACATCGGGTTTGGCGGATCGACCACTGTTAGCGTTACGGGGACGGTGGAGCTTCCCCCTTCGGTTTGGAAGACAAGTTGACCGGTGTAGGTCCCGGCCTGAAGTTTCTGGGCGCTGACGCTAACCGCAACAGCGGATGGCGCCGTTCCGCTCGTGGCGGAGACGCCGAGCCAGTTGCCGCCACCGAACGTGCTCGCCTCCACCGTCCAGTTGAGCGTTCCCATTCCCCCGTCGGTGATCTGAATGGTTTGCGGAAGCGGCGGCGTTGCAGTTCCACCTCCGAAGACAAACGCCAGTTCGCTGGGCAGTCCCGCGATGACGGGTGCGGGCACCACGGTCAGTGTCACCGGAACGGTCATCGTCGTCGTGCCGGAGGTGAACCCGATCTGGCCGGTGTAGGTCCCTGCAGGAAGCGACGTGGCATTCACGCTGACCTCAACAACGGACGGCGTCAGAATGGCCCCCGTATTAAGGGTCAGCCAGTCCCCGCCGGACATGGTTTCGCTATTCAAGTAGGAATACAGGTTGGTACCCACGCTTGTAACCGTAAACAACTGAGGGAGCGGGTTAGGCCCGCCAACAGGAACAGTGAAGTACAGAGCCGGGACCTGATCGAACATCGGGGGGCCGCTCCCAATGGTCAAAGTGACCGGAACCGTAGCATTACCGCTCTGGGCTTGGAACATGACTTGGCCGGTGTAGATTCCGGGTTGGAGATTCGTGGCGTTCACACTGACGGTGACTATGGAAGGCGCCGTTCCGCTTGTGGCGGAAACGCTGAGCCAATCGCCGCCGCCGAACGTGTTTGCGGCCAGCCTCCAGTTGAGCGTTCCCGCTCCCGCGTTGGTTATTTGAAGGGCTTGCGGCAGCGGTGTGGTTGCGATCCCGCCCCCGAAGACAAACCCGAGCTCAGTCGGCAGGTCGCCGAAGAAGGCTGCCTGGGACGGCTCCACCGTCAGGGTTACGGGGACAGTCATCGTCGTTGTGCCGCTAACGAAGTCGATCTGTCCGGTATAGGTGCCGGCGGATAGCAACGCGGCATTCACGCTAACCTCGAGGACAGCAGGGGTGTTGACGAAGCCGCTAATCAGTTGCAGCCAGCTTCCCCCGGACATGGTTTCGCTATTAACATAAAAGAACAAATTAGGCCCCGTGCTCGTGGCCGTAAACAACTGCGGGAGTGGATTGGGCCCGCCGACAGGCATTGTGAAGTTCAGCGCTGGGATCTGATCGAACATAGGAACGTCGCCACTTACGACGGTGAGGGCGACCGGGACGGTGAAGCTTGCGCGCTCGGTTTGAAAGAGAAGCTGACCGGTATAAATTCCGGCCGGGAGATTCCCAGCATTCACACTGACCGTAACAATGGACGGCGCCGTTCCGCTGGCTGCCGAGACGCTCAGCCAACTGCCCCCGGCAAACGTCGCAGCCGCCAATGTCCAGTTGAGCGTCCCACTTCCCGCGTTAGTTATCTGAATAGCCTGAGGCAGCGGAGCCGGCGTGATCCCGCCTCCGAATACGAAGCCAAGCTCAGGCGGCATTTCGCCAAAGTAGGCCGTCGCCGGCGACGCGACGGTCAGGGTAACCGCGACGGTCATATTCGTCGCACCGGCGGCGAAGGCGATCTGCCCAGCGTAGGTCCCGGCAGGAAGGGTTGTGGCGTCCACGCTAACCTCAACAATGGAGGGAGTGCCAATAAAACCGCTATTCACCTGTAGCCAGCTACCGCCTGACATGGTCTGCACAGTCACGAAGGAGGCAAAGTTCGCACCCGTGCTTGTAACTGTCAACCATTGCTGGAGTGGATTCGGCCCACCCTCGGTCATCGTGAAATACAGCGGCGCAATCTGGACGAACTCCTGGGCGTCCGCCAATCCCGGGCAAGCCACGGCGGAGACGAGGAGCGCGGTCACGAAAAAGGCGTATCGAAAGTTCATGGACGATCCTCATGTGGCAACGGTGGAATCAGACACGACGCAGCCCGCATTACGCAAATCTCCGTGACCCAGCCTGCTTATCGCGCGCGGCCTCAATGCGCTTCCGCGATTCCGAGCGGAGGATTTTTCGCCGTTCGTTCTCGATCTCGAACACGATCTGTGCCGTTACATGGTTGATCGCATCCGAATCCAACCCTGGTTCAACCTCTGAAACGCCCTCGTGAACAGCGTGAAAGATATGAGGTGCGACGTACCGAGGGATACGATTTAGGAGGCGGCCAAGCCGAAACGGATCGACAATGTGCTCGACGAGTTCCATCGCATCCTGGCGCCCGCGGGCCTCCAGCGCATATAACTTCCGCGCGCCGACGCCCATCCGGCCTCGGCTTCGATGGCTGTCCTCGGCGGCGATCTCTTTGTTTTCGTACATCCGCCTTGCTGCCAGCGCCTTGTGCCCTGCCCAAACGATCGCAAAAGCGTCCCCCATGCAAAGCCCCAATTCGAGCGGCAGGCCCACGAGCGGCACATGCTTTAAGAGGCCCAAGAGCTTTTCACCCGCCGAAGTGTTTGACCCGTTTCGTGGTGCCATCTGTTTCTCACTCGACTAACCGGAATGTGTACATCTTCCCAATCGAGGCACTGCTAGCGGAGCTGATCGCACCTGGCGGGAGGAAACCGTACTCGCCGGCGCCGAGGTTCGGCAAGAGCACGCGGTAGATACGATTCGCTACTTTTTTCTCTTCGAAAGGAACCACATCCCGCGTAGCGCCTCCCGAGGCATGAAATACCCCGCCAGTCACCGTGCGAAATTCGCGGCTGCCCTTCTGTTCGCGCAAATGAATGAGCTGGTACTCCGTAATTGCCTCTCCCTCAGGCGTGTAGATGACGACCTCCAACGGGCTTGTCGCGGAATTGCTACTGTGCGGTCCCTGTATGTGCCCGTTGATATCGGGCTTCACGACATTAACCGTCACAACCGTCTTGATGACGCCGCCGGTCTTCCAGTTGACCACCTCGGGCATCATTTCCAACCATCGGCCGCCTTTTTTGTAGTAAGCGCCTATTTCCATGTCTTTTGGGAGGTCGGAGTCGGCCGGACCTTCAACGGGAGAAGCCCCGGACGCGGCCTGCGCATGGCCCGCACCCGCCTTACTTATCATTGCGGCCAGGACCTTTTCGCTGACCCCTTCTGCCTTCAAGCGGATCACCGCGTCCGCCGTAACGGTATAGTTACCCGGTTGACTGGTGATCATGCTCAAGATCACACTCTCCGAAACCCCGGCTTTGATCAGTTTGACCACGGAATCGTTTGTTAACGCCTCCTGGCCCCAGGAACGCATACCGGACGATAAGAGAAGTAACAGGACAACAAGCATCAGGCGGCTCATTTCTCAAACCCTCTCTTGCTCTCTCCGTCCCTCGCATCGGGACAAAGTCCGTATGCCGGCGAGTGGACAACTTCCAAAAGCTCACATCCGCGACAGGAAGCTCTGTTTTTGGACATCGTACTCGTCCTGCGTTAGAGCTCCTGCATCCAGAAGCTGCTTCAGCCTCTGGAGCTCAATCGGTTCCTCGGGCGGTAACGGTTCTCGGAGGATGATCCTTTTCTGCGCGTCAAAATCCGCCTGCGTAATGGCGCCCTGATCCAACAGCGTTTTTAGGCGAATCAGCTTGTCCATATCTTCAGGCGACAGCTCCCTGTGCCCTCCTCCAGCCGTCGCACCCGTTCTCCGTTGACCGCCTGAGCCGGCGCTCGCCGGATTCGGCCGCGGCCCGGCGCTAACTGCCCTGGCGCCGCGAAAGAGACCATCGCTTATTCCGTCCAGGTTCCTCGAACCAATGACAACCAAGCCAACGACCGGGATCGCGGCGAGGGCGAGGAAAACCAATCCGTATACGTCGGGAGACTGCCTCATCTTGTACACGGCCATCTTTTGAAACGACAGCAGAATGGTCCCCGTACTGTTCTTGATCTCATCGGTTAGCTGGGCCGTCGCTCCGCTCATGACCTGCCGTGCAAGGTCGCCCAAAACCCCTCCGATCTGGGAGTAGTCGGCTCCCGCTGCGCTGCCGAGACTCGTCAGATCCTGGGGCGAATTGAGGAGGCACGCTAACGGCAACTGATATACCCGGTAAGCGAGTACAACCACCGCGAATACGGCTAGCAGCGAGACGGCACGCGCAGCGTCGGGAGCGTGTGGGTAGCGTCGCCCGAGATCGCGGCCAACCGCTGCCCCAAACCCGGCGATGGCAGCCAAAATGAGCGTGTCCACAATCGCGGTGGCCACTAACGCCGGCGATAAAAGAGTGCCGTCAATGATCGAAGCATGCTTCACCATCGGCAGCGCCCCAACTACAGCCTTCAGAATGAGTAGTCCCACGACCGCCACGACGAATCGAATTGTCTTTTTGCCGAGTTGCGGACCAAAACTGGATTCCGAATATGTCATCTTTTCAACTCCTTGTCGCATGGCAGTGAGTAGGGATTCCTCGCGGGAGGAGCGAAGGACCCCGGACGAGCAGGCGCCGGGTGTCCTGCGCTGGACATAAAGAAACACGCCTGGCGGTTCATCAAAGCGCCGCAGGCTCCGCAGGATAACGTGTGCGGTGCGTACCACGGGGCCCGGGAGCAAATTGCTGGTGAGCTAGAGAAAAACAGACGGCCCCTCCGATGCCTCGCCCGGCGATGCGTTCCCGTCTGAAGCGTTGCGCCGGGACCACCCAAGACCGGCGAAACACCCACTCGAAGTTCCCGCATTGCTGTGGCGACTGCCTCAGCCACCTCGAACGCGTACGGATGAATGACACGCTTCACGGCCGCTCCAACGCGCAACTGAATACCGTTGACAAGATAAGTCTTACTTTGCTCAAATGTGTCTGATCAAGCGACAAATCGCGTCACTTGACGACATGCAGAAGTTTTTTGAGTAACCGGTGGCCTGGAGGGGCCAATGGGTGGAGACACACCTTGCGTCGAACGCCTCGAGGGCTGGGGACCGATCGCGCACTACTTAGGAACTTCCATCCGCACCGCCCAACGGTGGGAGCGAGAGATGGGCCTGCCGGTGCACCATGCGGGCCGCAGCAAGGGTTATCGAGTCTTCGCCTTCGCGGTGGACTTAGACAGGTGGCTTCGAAGCCGCGAGCAAATGCCCAACGCCGGGGCGATAGCAACGATTCAAGAACAGAGGTCGGCGTCAGCCCCGCCACAGTCCGCCGGACGCCCGTGGCGGACCGCGGGCCTGGCGGCCGGCGGCACGGCCGCTGCGGTCCTTATCTGCTCTGTCTATTTCGGTTGGTTTCGCCAGAGCCCTGTAAGGGTAGGAGCTATTACCTTCTCGCACCAGGAATTGCAAGCGTGGGCGAGCGGGAAAGTGGTCTGGTCGTATCATTTCGATCAGCCGCTGCTCCCTTTGGACCCGAAGCTCCTGCGCGAGCGCGTCCTGATTTTCGCCCCGAGTCCGACGCCGCGCGGGGAGGTCCTCGCTGCCGTTCCATTCTTGTCCGGCCAGGAGGAAGGCGATAGCTCAGACGCGCTGTATGCATTCTCGTCGGACGGAAAGCTGCTCTGGCACGACGACTTCAATCAGCACATCGAGTTCGCAGGCGAGCGGGCTGGGCCGCGCTGGGAGGCCCGGCTGATTCTATCCGCCAATGGCGCCAAGCCCGGAGACGTTTGGGTCGCCCTGGATAGCTTCCCTATGTCGATTTCTCTGTTACAGCGTGTTAACTCCGATGGTCGCCAGGCGACGTATTTCGTGAATTTCGGCCACATCAACGTCCTGTACGATTTCAGAACGGCCAGCGGTTCGTTCCTGTTAGAGGGCGGGATCAATAACGAATGCGACTGCGGCTTCCTCGCCGTGCTGCGAGTGGACAAGCCCTCGGGCCATTCTCCCGCCTACGGTTCGCTGCCGGGTTGCGACTCCTGTCCAGCCGGGAACCCGGATCACTATTTCCTTTTCCCGCACTCGGAGGTCAGCTCGATCCTGGGAACCCCTTACAACGGCGTAATCCACATTGCCGCCGATCGAAAGCATTTCCAGGTCATGACACGCGAGGTCGCCGACCCCAACGGGACCGCTGACGACTGGGCCCTCTACGAATTCAACGATCAATTTGCGCCGTTATCAGTCACCTTTAGCGACCACTACTGGTTCGACCACAGGAAACTGAGCGAGCAAGGTAAGATCGGGCACTCGGTCAGTGCGTGCCCCGAGCGGAACGGGACCGCCATAAGGGCTTGGGAATCGCGCGCAGGCTGGAGGAACCTCCGGGTTCGCTCCGTCGTTCCTGCGGGGCAGTCGTAGCACCAACGCCAACACCCGATCCCCCTCGTTCCTGATTCCCGCCTCCATCCCCCTACAATAAATCCTGATGTCCCTCCTCCGGGCCCTCCTCATCACCGACCCGCTCATCATCTTCTTTACCATCTTCTACGGCGCCCGCAGCTTCTTCACCTCCTTCCTCGACATCGACGGCTCCCGCCAGATCTCCCTCGCCCGCCGATGGGCCGCCCGCCTCCTCCAGGTCTCCCGCGTCCGCGTCACCGTCGAAGGCCTCGAAAACCTCCCCGCCGGCGTCC
>DAIDIH010000135.1 GCA_027459465.1 Bryobacterales bacterium
GCCATCTGGCTGCGGCACGAGTTACCGATGCACAGAAACAGGACGCGTTTGCGCGGCATTCTCCTCCACCTTATCCAAAAAGAACCGATGCACCCGCAAATCGCCCGTCAACTCCGGATGAAACGTCGCCGCCATATGCCGACCCTGCTCCACCAGCACCGGGTTGCCGCCGTACCGCCCAAGCACATGCACCTCCGGCCCGGCCCGCCGGATAATCGGAGCGCGGATAAACACCGCCTCGATCTGGCCGCCGTCGAGCCCCGGCGCCGCAATCGTCACGATCCGGCTGTCAAGCTGCCGCCCGTAAGCGTTCCGCTCCACGTCCATATCCATCAGCCCGAGCGACTCCTGCGCCGGCGCCGTCACATGCCTGGCCAGCAGAATCGCGCCTGCGCAAGTCCCGAAAATCGGCCGTGTCCCGCCGAACTCCCGCAGCGCCTCGAACAGCCCCTCTTCCCGCAGCAGTTTCAGCATCGTCGTGCTTTCCCCGCCCGGAATGATCAGCCCGCCGGCCGCATCGAGGTCCGCCGCCGTGCGAACCTCGATCGCCTCCGCGCCCGCCCGCCGCAAAATGCGCGCGTGCGCCTCAAAATCGCCTTGCAGCGCGAGAACTCCCGCAACCACCATCGCCTACCAGCCCCGCGTCTGCAGCAGTTCCGACTGTGGCAACTGCGAAACGTCCAGCCCCGGCATCCCGATGCCCAGGCCTTCGCTCGCCTCCAGCAGCTTCGCCGGATCCTTGTAGTACGTCGCCGCCTTCACGATCGCCCTCGCCCGCGCGTCCGGATCGGACGACTTGAAAATCCCCGACCCCACGAACACCGCCTCCGCGCCAAGCTGCATCACCAGCGCCGCGTCGGCCGGCGTGGCAATCCCGCCCGCGGAAAAATTCGGCACCGGCAACTTCCCGTGCTCTGCCACCCATTCCACCAGTTCGAGCGGCGCCTGCAAATTCTTCGCCTCGTGCACCAGTTCCTCTTTGCCCAGCACCGTGAGCTGCTTCATCTCCTTCACGATCGTCCGGATGTGCCGCACCGCTTCCACGATGTTCCCCGAACCCGCCTCGCCCTTCGTGCGAATCATCGCCGCGCCCTCCGCGATCCGCCGCAGCGCCTCGCCCAAATTTCGCGCCCCGCACACGAACGGCACCTTGAAATCGCGCTTGGCGATGTGATGTTCTTCATCGGCCGGCGTCAGCACTTCGCTCTCGTCGATGTAGTCCACTTCCAGCGCCTCCAGCACCCGCGCCTCCGTGAAGTGGCCGATCCGCGCCTTCGCCATCACCGGTATGCTCACCGCGCTCATGATCTCGCGGATCTTCGATATCGGAGCCATCCGCGCCACGCCGCCTTCCTTGCGAATATCGGCCGGCACGCGCTCCAGCGCCATCACCGCCGCCGCCCCCGCCTTCTCCGCGATCACCGCCTGCTCTGCGTTGGTGACGTCCATGATCACGCCGCCCTTCAGCATCTCCGCCAGGCCAACCTTCAACCGGAACTGCTCATCGAAAAACATCGTCGTCTATCCTTTCCTCAAGAATCTCGAAACAAATTCTCCGCGCCGCTACACCAGCGCCGCCGCAGGCTCGAACTCCCGCGCCTCGGCCTCCTGTTCCACCGCCCGCGCGAACACGCGCCCCAGCCGCTCCACGCCAAGCCGGATCTTATCCACCGGAAGCTGCGCAAAGCTCAACCGCAGCGCGCCCGGCTCCGCGTTTGTCACCGCGAACGTCCGCCCCGGCAAATAACTCACACCTTCGCGCCGCGCCGCGGGCAGCAACGCCTCGGCGTCCAGCCCTTCCGGCAGTCGCACCCACAGGCTCATCCCGCCCCACGGCCGCGTGTAACTGCTCCCTTGCGGCAGCATCTGTTCGCACGCCGTCAGCACCGCCCGAAGCCGCTCCGCCCCCGCCGCCCGCACGCGTTCGCGATGCGCCTCCAGCCGGCCTGACGCCGCAAAGCGATGCACCACCGCCTGGCCAAGCTGGTCGCTGTGAATATCGGTGTACTGCTTGGCCTCGGTCAGCCGCGCCACCAGCGCCCGCGGCGCAATCACCCATCCCACTCGCAGCCCCGGAAACGCCAGCTTCGAAAAACTCCGCAGTAACACCGTGTCGCCGGAAGCGTCGATCTGCTTCAGCGTCGGCAGCGCCTCCCGCGTGTAGTTCAACTCGCCGTAAATATCGTTCTCCACCACCACCGCGCCCGCATTCGCCGCCATCCTCGCCAGCGCACGCCGCGCTTCCACCGGCAGCGTCGCGCCCGTCGGATTCTGAAAATTCGACGTCACTACCACCAGTCGCGCCCGCTCCCGCGCCAAGGCCCGCTCCAGCGCCGGCAAGTCGATGCCGTCCTTGCCCACGGGAATTCCCACCACCCGCGCTCCGGCCCGCGCAAACGCATTCCGCAGCCCCGGATACACCGGATCTTCCATCAGCACCGTCTCGCCCGGCGGCGCCAGCACCCGCTGAATCAAATCGAACGCCTGCTGCACCCCGCTCGTAATCAGAATGTCGTCGCCCGCCCGCGCCGCTCCCTCTTCCCGCGCCCGTTCGAGCAGATACCGCCGCAGCGGCGCATAGCCCGCCGGCGCCCCAAGCTGCAGGATCGCCATCGCCTCGTCGCCCTCGATCACCTCGCGGCACGTCGCGCGAAACTCCTCCAACGGAAACAGCAGCTCTGAAGGCTTCGAACTCGCAAAGCTGATCTCCCCGTCACTCTCGGGCGCGCTCCGCGGCGCCTCCGCCGGCGCCAGCCTCTCGGCCCACTTCACCCCGCCAATTCTGCGCGGCGCATGGACAAAACTTCCGCGCCCCACATGCCCACGCAGAAACCCCTCCGCCTCCAACAGTTCATACGCAGCCGAAACCGTCGTCCGGTTCAGTCCAAGCCGGCCAGCCAATTCCCGCGTTGCAGGCAGCCGCTCGCCATCGCGCAGCGCCCCGGATTCAATCAGCGCGCGGATCTTCTCGCTCACCTGCCGGTAAAGCGGGGTCGCCGACTTCAAATTCAACTCACTGCGCCGCAACATCTCCGATGAAAAGAGCCTACCATATTGGCATGGATCGTGCATCCCGGAGGCCAGCCAATATGGTCTGCCGCGTGCTCTGATAGCATGAAGGAACTTCAGCCGTGACGCCCAAGCATTTTCGTCGCGTTTCCCTCCTGCTTTTCTTCCTCGCCTCGTTCGTGGCCTTCGCGCAGGGAATCGACAAAAAGAAGAACAAGGCCTACTCCGAACTTCCCATCGTCCAAACCAAGGACCAGGGTATGCCCAACCAGGTCCTTCCTCCGGAAAAAGACCCTCCTCCCGCGGTCCTCGCCGACACGGACCGCCTCGTCTTCTCCCTCGTGCCCCTCAGCGCGAAGGGCCTCCTCTCGCAGCAAACCCGCGAAGCCATGCGCGCCGCCATCCGCGCCGCCAATCACGGCACAACCATCGTCAAACTCCGCGCCTTCGTCGCCGGCTCCGGTGATGTCCGCCGCGTGCAGGACCTCGAAGGCGACGTCTTCCCCGACAAACATCAGCCTCTTCCGGCCCTCAGCGTCATCCAGGCCGGCGCCCTGCCTCTGCCCGGCGCCCAGATCTGGCTCGAAGTGATCTCGCAAAGCGATCGCGAAGTGAATCCCCACGGCCTCGGCTTCTTCTCCGCGCAAACCGGCGCAAGCCTCGCCGAAGCCTCCGCCACCCTCTCCGCCGCCCTCGCAAGAGCCGGCCTCCAGGACGCCGATGCCCTCCGCGTCACCTGCTACGTCAACTCGCTCGACTCGGCCGGCGATTGGCGCGCCCCGCTCGCGCGCTTTTCCTCCGCCGCCGTCGACGTCGTGCAGATGATGCGCGAACCCGTCGGCCCCGCCGCCGCCTGCGACGCTGTCGCCCGCCTCAACGCCGATGCAAACCCCGCGGTCCGCTACCTCGATCCCGCCAATGGCCGTTCCTCCGCTGTCCTGGTAAGCGCGCCCAAAATCGTGCTCAGCGGTCTGCAGATGGCCTTCGGCAGCCAACTCAACGACGTGCGCGACAGCTACGGCCGCTTGAACAAAGCCCTCGAAGCCTTCCACGCCGGCTTTGAAGACGTGGTCATTCTCGACAACTACTTCCTTTACAGCTCCACGATCAAACCCGCCGAAGCCGTCCGCGAAGAATTGTCCGGCAAGGCGCAGCCTCCCGCCGCCACCCGCCTGCCCTTCGAAGGACTGCCCTCGCTCGACGCTACTCTCGGCGTCGAAGTCGCCGCCGTCCCCCGTTCCTGATTTATTCGTAGTGCAGCGCCCGCATCGGGTCCAGCCGCGACGCCCGCCACGCCGGCGCGAACGCCGCCGCCAGCGACACGGCGATCAGCAGACCAATCGTCAATCCAAGCATCGCCGGGTCCCGCGGCGTGACGCCGTATAACTGGCTCGCCACCAGCCGCCCGCACCCCACCGCCGCCGGCACGCCAATCGCTGTCCCCAACGCCGCCATGCCCAGCGCGTCGCGCAGCATCATCCAAAGAACCTCGCGCCGCGTCGCCCCCAGCGCCAGCCGCACGCCGATCTCGCTCGTCCGCCGCAGCACCGTGTAACTCAAAACACCATACAGCCCGATCGCCATCAGCGCCCCCGCCAGCACCGCGAAAAACGAAGCCAGCGTCGCCACCAGCCGCTCCGTCCGCAGCGCATCGTCAATCTGCTTGCTCATCGCGTGCAGGTCTTCCATCGTGACGTTCTTGCCGGTCGCCTTGAGAATCGAACGCACCGCCGAGGCGACGAGCCCCGAGTCACGCGTGGTGCGAATCACCAGATTCCACGTCGAGCCCATTCCGTCTGTGCCGGCGATCTGTCGATAAATTGTGCGAGGCGCCCCATCGCGCAGGTTCGCGTATTTGGCGTCCTCCACCACGCCGATAATCCGGAATTGCGTTTCCTCGTCGATCTGAAATACGCGGCCCACAGCATCGCCGTGCGGAAAATACGTCCGCGCCGCCCGCTCGTTCAGCAGCGCCGGTTTCGCGCCGCTCGCCGCCGCGTCCTGCTCGGTGAAATCCCGCCCCAGCAGAAGCCTCGTCCCCATCGCCCGGAAATAATCCGGCGCAACCCGGTGACCATACAGCGTCCGCTCGGCCGTGTTCAGGTTCGGCCAAAACTCCGCCGGGAGATTGTTCCATTGCCATCCACCGCCGATCGGAACAATCCCCGTCGCGCTCGCCGCCTGAACGAACGGCAGCGCGCGCACCCGCGCCAGCACTTCTTCGGTGAACTGCACTTCCTGTTTTGCGTTCATCCCGGATCTCTCGGTCCCGATCTGCGCCAACAGCACCTGGTCGCGATCGAATCCCAGCCTCTGCCACCGCAGATTTTCGAGCGTGCGCACATACAACAGCGCCGTCGCCAGCAGCACCACCGATAGCGCCGCCTGCGCCGGAACCAGCATCTTCGCCAGATTCCAGCGCCTTCCGCTCCCGATCCCGATTCGCCCGCACTTCAGCGCATCATTCGGCTCTACCTGCGTCCCGCGAATCGCCGGCGCCAGGCCGAACAAAACCGACGTCGCCACGCAAAGCAGCCCCAGTATCGCCGCCACGCGCAGGTCCGGATGTAAATCCACCGACAAATCTAGGAACTGTAACAGCGCGGGGTTGGCCCATGCCGCCAGCGCGAACCCAAGCCCCGCCCCCGCTGCAGTCAGCAGCACGCTTTCGGTGAAAAGTTGCCGCACCAGCCGTGCCCGCCCCGCGCCCAGCGCCGCGCGCAATGACATCTCCCGCTCCCGAGCCGCCGCGCGCGAAAGCATCAGGTTCGCCAGGTTCAGACATGCCGCCAGCAGCACCAGCGCCGAGATACCCATCAGCGCGAACAGCCCCTCACGATAATGAATGCCCCGCCACGAACCGCCGGCCGCGCCCGGCCGCGCGTCGAGCGTCGCCGATGTCGTCTCGCGTCCCTTCCCGTCCATCCAGATCGCGTGGAGCATCCCGGCGTCTGCAAGGACACCGTCTGAAATTGTCCGTGCCTCTGCCCGCGCCTGCCCCTGGCTGATGCCCCGCTTCAGCCGGCCGAAGATGAGCAGATACCAGACCTGTTTCGACGTCAGCGTCTCGCGTCCGGGGTGCAACGCGGCATCGGCGTGAATAGGGATCATCACCAGCGGCGCATCACCAGCCGTCATGCCGAGAAAATCCCGCGGCGCCACGCCCGTCACCGTGAACTTTTGCCCGTCCAGCGTTAGGTGCTGTCCTATCGCGCGCGGGTCGCTGCCGAAGTCGCTCCGCCAGAACGCCTCGCTAATAACGCAAACCAGCGGCGCGCCCGTTCTGTCGTCCTCGGGACCGAACAGCCGGCCGAGTTCGGCGCGCAGGCCAAGCGTTTGAAATACTTCGCCGCTCGCCACCGCGCCCCGGACCGGCCGCGCGTCGACACCCCACCCTATCGTAAAGTCCGCCAGATTCCAGGTGAACCATCCCTCCGCGGTGCGGGCGCGCCGCCGGATCGCCTCGAACGCCGGGTAGTTCAGCGCCGCCTGAAACTCCGTCGTCCGCAGCCCGTACTGCACCAGTCGCTCCGGCGCCTTCACCGGCAGCGGCCGCCAGAGCAGCCCGTACATCACCGAAAAAATCGCCGCGTTCGCCCCGATCCCCAGCGCCAGCGTCAGCACCGCCGACGCCGTAAACACCGGACTCCGCCGCAGCACTCGCAGCGCGTACCGCATGTCCTGCGCAAGCCGGTCTACCCACGTCCATCCCCAGGTCTCGAAACTCCGCTCCGCCGCCCGCGTCCGGTTCCCGAACTGCCGCCGCGCTTGCCGCCGCGCCTCGTCCTCCGTCACGCCCTCGCTCGCAATCCGCCGCGCCCGCTCCTCTTCGTGCAGCCGCATCTCCTCCTCGAGTTCCCGCGCCAACCTTCCGCGCCGCAGCCAGAAGCCGAACCTCCGGAACCAGGCCAACATCTACGCTCCCTCCGCCTCAAGCACCCCGGCGATCGCCCGCGAAACCCGCCCATACCGCTCCATCTCGCGCTCGAGCTGTTTCCGCCCCGCCGGCGTCAGCCGGTAATACCGCGCCCGCCGGTTCTCCTCCGTCCGCCCCCACTCCGCCTTCACCCACCCTTCGATCAACAGCCGCTGCAACGCCGGGTACAGCGACCCCTCCTCCACCGTCAACACTTCGCCCGACCGCCTCCCGATTTCCTCGGCGATCTCAAACCCGTGCAGCGGCACCCCTCGCCCCAGCGTCCGCAGGATCAGCATGTCCAGCGTCCCGCGCGGAATCTCCTCGCGCTCGCTCCGTCCGACCGTCACATAGACATTCTATGTCACTTGCCCTGCGCCGTCCATACCCCCAAAATAAGGATTCCCCATGCGCCAACTCTCACATCGTCTCCTCGGATGGTGGTACCTCGCCATCGCCGTCGGCTTCGTCCTGCTCGCCGTCCGCTCCGGCCTCCTCGGGGATCTCCACTGGCGCGTCGCCCTCCGCGCCGCCATCGCCGCCGGCTTCGCCGTCCTCTCCTGGGTCGAATTCCGCCAGCGCCGCCGCTAGCCCTTGAATACTGTGATCCGCGAGAACCCCTCCTCAAGCACCGGTGGCTCCAGTTTCCCCGCCATCGTCCGGATCGCCTCGTCCGGAACCGTCCTTTCGCGCCCGCGATTCCGCTCCAGGCACGTTTCCAGAGGCACGTCGAAGTACAGAACTTCCACCACGGCCCCGCACGCCCGCGCCATCCGCACATACGGCTCCCGCTCCCACCGCGTCAGGTTAGTCGCGTCAATATACGTCTCCGGCCGCCTCACCCGCAGCCGCTGCGCCAGCAAAAACCGCACCGTCTGAAACACCCGCCCGTTCAGCGTCCGGTCCGTCACATCGTCAGCCAGCATCCGCCGGACCTCATCGGAGGAAATCGCGTTCACGCCCAGCCCGCGCAAGTAACTCGTCTTGCCCGACCCCGGCAGCCCCACCGCGAGAATGATCCTTGAAGGAGGAATTTGCGTCATGGCGCTACCCACTCCTCGTTGCCCACGGCCCTCCGCCAGCGCGTGCAGGAAACGTTGCGTTTGGACACTGGAGCAGACATGATGCGTGCCCTTAATAGTCTGTCAAACACCGTCGATGAGCGCAGACGGCGATTCGCCCGCGCAGCGCCCCTCACCGGGATTCGAGCGCGGCCTGAACATCCCGCAGTGTCACCACCAGCGTCATCGCCTCCGCTGGAGACGGCTCGAAGCCGAGCGCAAGGTAGAACTCTCGCGCTTCGTCCGAAATGGCATGGACCACGATGGCACGAATCCCAATCGTGTCGGCCGCCTGCAGAACGCGCCGGGCCGCATCGCGAAACAGCGCGCGCCCCATTCCTCGTCCCTGGTAGCCCCTGTCAACCGCCAACCGGCCCAGCACGACAACCGGAATCGGATCGGGCGTGTTTCTCCGGACCCTCCCTGGAGCCACCCCGTGTGCGATGGCGCCCGAGGCAAGAGCGTAGTAGGCGACAACCCGCCGCCCTTCGCACGCCACATAGGTCCGGGATGCGCCGCTCGCTTGATTGATCCGGGCACGCCGGCGGAGCCAGTCGTCCAGTACCGGTTCACCGGAGTCGAAGCTGTCGGTCTGATGATCTTCCCTGAGCGGCTCGGGGGCCGAGAGCGGCACGCTCACCCCCACGGCGCCGGAGTCTGCATGCTCTTCCGTAGCCGCGTCCGTGGCTTTGGCGGAGCATCCAGGCGCGCCAGGAACTGGCGATAGGCCTTCGGACTCACCGTAAACACGGTGCGATCGAGCAGCGTATCCTCGGCCTCGCGCCGCGCCGCTTCGAGAATAAACTCCGTTCGGTTCTTGCCCGCCATGTCCGCGGCGCGGTCAATCAAGTCACGAACTTCGGGGCGAATGCGAAGGTTGAGCGCCTCGCGCCGGCCGGGTTCCCGCTTCACAGCACGCATATCGTCTCCTGACGCACAGCATAGCAGGTCGTAATGACAGTGTCTTTACTTCCCGCTCCGAAACACCGGCGTCGAAGGACCCTCGGAGCCGCGGCTCTTTCAAACCCGGTACTTCCCCGCCTCCAGCAGCGCCGCTGCGATCTCCCGCCGCAGGCCGATCGAATTCACCGCTTCGCACTTGACGAACCGCTTCAGGATCGACAGGTTCATCCGCAGCGCGTCGCCCTCCGAACACGCCGCCAGCACCGTCCGCGCCGCGCTCTCCGCCGTCTCCATCGCCTCGCGCGCAAACACCTGCGTCATCGCGTGCGCCAAACCCGGCGTATTCATCTTCCGCGCCCGCAGCACCGCGCTCTCCATCGCGAACGCGCTCATCGCAATGTCGGTGATCCCCGCCATCACTTCCTGCTGCTCGTCGAGCGCGTTCAAGTAACGCTGGTACGCAACGCCCAGCACGAACAACGCAATCTTCTTCGCGCTCGCCGCCATCCGCGTCTCTTCCGCAAGCACCCCGCCCGCCGCCTCGCCGCCCGACTGCGGCCCGGCCAGCAGCTCCACCTGCAGCTTCTTCACCGCCTCCACCAAAGGCAGAATGCCCCGCTGCGCCCGCTTCAGCAACATACCGGTCGCCAGCAGACGGTTGATCTCGTTCGTGCCCTCAAATATCCGGTTGATCCGCGAATCGCGATACGCCCGCTCCACAACGTAATCCTGGTGATAGCCGTAACCGCCGTGAATCTGCACTCCCTCGTCCGTCACGTAATCGAGCATCTCGCTCGCGAACACCTTGATGTAAGAGCACTCCGCCGCATACTCTTCCACCGCCTTCAGCATCCGGTGCGCCGCGCCCTCCTGCTCCCACGAGAAACCCTCCAACTCGCCTTCGATCATCCCCACCACGCGGTAGCTCATCGCCTCGGCCACGTAAATCCGGATCGCCATCTCCGCCAGCTTGTGCCGGACCATGCCGAAATCCGCGATCGCGTGCCCGAACGCCCGCCGCTCCTGCGCGTACTTGATCGAAACCCGCAGCACTTCCTTCGCCCCGCCCACCACGAACGGACCCAGCTTCAGCCGCCCGACATTCAGGATGTTGAACGCGATGATGTGCCCGCGCCCGACCTCGCCGAGCACGTTCTCCACCGGCACCTTCACGTTGTCCAGGTACACCGCCGTCGTCGAACTGCCCTTGATCCCCATCTTCTTTTCCTCGGCGCCGGGACTCACGCCGGGAAACGCCCGCTCCACCAGAAACGCCGTGAACTTCTCCCCGCCCACTTTCGCGAACACCGTGTACAGGTCCGCCGCGCCCCCGTTGGTGATCCACATCTTCTGCCCGTTCAGCACATAGTGCGTGCCGTCCTCGCTCAAATCGGCGCGCGTCCGCGCGGCGAGCGCGTCCGAACCCGCCTGCGGCTCGCTCAGACAATATGCCGCCACCATCTCCGCCGTCGCCAGCTTCGGCAGATACTTCTCCTTCTGCGCCTCGGTCCCGAACAACAGCAGCGGCAGCGTCCCGATCCCCGTATGCGCGCCGTGCCAGCCCGAATACGACCCGTCCCGCGCCACCACCTCGGCCACCACCATCGCCGACGCCAGGTCCATCTCCATCCCGCCGAACTTCTCCGGCAGCAGCACCGCCGTCAAACCAAGCTCGGCCGACTTCCGCAGCACCGACACCGCCACTCCCGGCTCGTGATGCTGGATCGCCTCAATGTTCGGAGCCACTTCCTTCGCCCAGAACTCCTCCGTCGTCCGCGCAATCGCGCGATGCTCATCCGTGAAATCCTCGGGGGTAAAAATCTGCTCGGGTAGCGACTCTTGAATCAAGAACGCTCCGCCTCGAACGCGGGGCCCTGCGGCAGTCGTGGCCATCGGTGTCGCCTTTCGTTTACGATTTCAGTTACAGCTCTCGAAAATGCCTGCAGCGCCCTGCCCGCCGCCGATGCACATGGTCACCATGCCATAGCGGGCCTCGCGCCGCTTCATCTCACGCAATATCGTCGCCGTCAGCTTCGCGCCCGTGCAGCCCAGCGGATGGCCCAGCGCAATCGCTCCGCCATTCACGTTCACCCGCTCCAGGTCCAGTCCCGCCGCGCGAATCACCGCCAGCGCCTGCACAGCGAACGCCTCGTTCAGCTCGATCACGCCGATGTCGTCCAGCTTCAGCCCCGCCAGCGCCAGCGCCTTCGGAATCGCCACCACCGGACCGATGCCCATGATCTCCGGCGGCACGCCCGCCACCGCGAAGCTCACGAACCGCGCCATCGGCTTCAGTCCCAACTCCCGCGCCCGCTCCTCGCTCATCACCACCGCCATCGCCGCGCCATCGCTCGTCTGCGATGCGTTGCCCGCCGTCACCGTCCCATCGGCCTGAAACACCGGCTTCAGCTTCGCCAGCGCCGCAATCGACGTGTCCGCCCGCGGCCCTTCATCGCGCGTGAACTTCGTCTTCGAGGTCACGGCGCGCCCGTCTTTGAGCATGGTTGTCTCCACCTCCACCGGAACCAGTTCTTCGTCGAACCGCCCCGCCGCCTGCGCCTCCAGCGCCCGCATATGGCTGCGATAGGCGAACTCGTCCTGCTCCGCGCGGCCGATCCCATACCGCGCCCGTACCTTCTCCGCCGTCAGCCCCATGCCCATGTAAATCTCCGGCATGTGGTCCACCATCCACGGGTTCGGCGCCAGCTTCCCGCCCGTCATCGGAATCATGCTCATCGATTCCGTCCCCCCGGCCAGCACAATCTGCGCGCCGCCCGCGCGAATCCTCTCCGCCGCCATCACGATCGCCTGTAACCCCGACGAGCAAAACCGGTTGATCGTCACCGCCGGAACCATGTCCGGCAACCCGGCCCGCAGCGCCGCAATCCGCGCCACGTTCATCCCCTGCTCGCCCTCCGGCATCGCACAGCCCAGAATCACGTCGTCAATTTCGTCAACCGGGACCGCCGGATACTTCTCCCGCAGCGCGCGGATCACCGTCGCCGCCAGATCGTCCGGCCGCGTATTCCGCAGCACCCCGCGCCCGCTCTTGCCCACCGGCGTGCGCAGGCAATCCACTACGACAGCTTCCGTCACTTGGCAACTCCTCCCATCGCTCGCACGCTAGTTCCGCAGCGCCTTGCCCGTCTTCAGCATGTGCGCCATCCGCTCCTGCGTCTTCGCGTTCCCGCACAGGCTCAGAAACGCCTCGCGCTCCAGATCGAGCAAGTACTGCTCGCTCACTGTCTGCTGCCCGGTCAGCCGTCCGCCCGCCAGCACATGCGCCAGCTTCTCGCCGACCACCATATCGTAATCCGATATAAAGTTCCCCTGCCGCGCGCTCCACACGCCCAGCTTCAGCAGCGCGTACACGCTCTCCCCGCCCGCCGGAATGTCCGTCCGCGGCGTCCCCGCCGCATAGCCCGGCACCAGCGACAGCGCCAGCCTCTTCGCATCCTCCACCAGACGGTCCCGGTTCATCGACACCCGGTCCGCCCGGTTCAGCAGCCCCAACTGCCGCGCATCCTCCGCGCTCGTCGACACCTTCGCGTAGCCCACCAGCTCAAACACCTTGCGCGGATCCTTCAACCGCAGCAGCAGCTCCTTGCACCCGCCGCCGCCCGGAATCAATCCCACGCCCACTTCCACCAGCCCCAGGTACAGCTCCGCCGCCGCCTGGCATCGCGTCGCGTGCAGCGCCACTTCGCACCCTCCGCCCAGCGTCTGGCCGAACGGAGCCGCCACCACCGGCCGCGCCGCGTACTTCATCGCCATGTTCACCTGCTGGAACCGGTGCACCATCTCGCCTAACTCGTCCCACTCGCCTTCCTGCGCCGCCAGCAGCACCATCATCAGGTTCGCGCCCACCGAGAAGTTGTCCCCCTGGTTGGCCACCACCAGCGCTTGGAAGTTCCGCTCCGTCTCCTCGATGCCCGCATACAGCATCGCGATGTTATCGGCCCCCAGCGAGTTCATCTTGCTGTGAAACTCCACGCACAGCACGCCGTCGCCCAGGTCCACCAGCGACGCTCCGGGGTTCTTGCGAATCAGCCCGCCGGATCGCTTGCGGTCCGCCAGCACCGTCACGCCCGTCCGCGGCTCGAGCGCTTTGTACTGCGCCGAATTCAGATCGAAGTACTCCGTGTGCGCCGCTTCCCCTTGCCCCGCAAACGCATAAAACGAACTCGCCCCCAGCCGCAGCATCTCCTCCACGCCGCGCGGCAGCCCCTGCCCGTCGCTCTCGATCCGCCGCGCCGTCTCCACAAACCCCAGCGCGTCCCACAACTCGAACGGTCCCAGCTTATGCGCGTAGCCCCACCGCATCGCGCGGTCGATCTCGACAATCCGGTCCGAAATCTCCGGCACGCGCTCGGCCGAGTACAAACACACGTCGCGGAACAACTGCCAGAGGAACCGCCCCGCCTTGTCGTCCGCGCTCACCAGCGTCCGCAGCCGCAGGCTCAGATCTTCGATCTGCCGCGCCGTCTCCACCGCCGGAAACGTCACCTTCGCCGCCGGATGATACTCGAGCGTCTTCCAGTCGATCGCGTGAATCTCCCGCTTCTCGCCCGTCCCCACCCGTTTGTAATAACCCTGTCCGGTCTTCTCGCCCATCCACTTCCGCTCGAGCATCGCCTCCTGATACGGCGCCGGCAGGAAGCGCTGCCGCCACGGATCCTCCGGCGCGGCGTCGTACAGATTCTTCCCCACGAACGCCCACACGTCGATGCCCACGAGGTCGAGCAGCCGGAAACTGGCGCTGTTGGGCAGCCCGATCAGCGGACCGGTCAGCGCGTCCACTTCCTCGATCGTGTAGTCGCCCTCCATCATCGTCTTCTGCACCGTGCCGCCATAAAAGCTCCCGATGCGGTTGGCGATGAAATTCGGCGTGTCCTTGCACCCAACCACGCCTTTCCCCAACCGGCTGTCGGCGAACTCGCGCACGAACGACAGAACCTCCGGGTCCGTGTCCCGCCCCGGAATCAGCTCCATCAGGTACAGGTAGCGCGGCGGGTTGAAGAAATGCGTACCCAGGAAATGCCGCCGGAACTCCGGCGAAAACCCCTCCGAGATCTTCTCGAGCGGAAGCCCGCTCGTGTTCGTTGAAAGAATCGCGTCCGGCTTGCGCAGCAACTCCACCTTGCGCCACAGCGCGCGCTTGACATCGAGCCTCTCCACCACCGCCTCGATCACCCAGTCGCAGCGCGCAATGCCCCCCAGGTCGTCTTCGAAATTCCCCGGCTCGATCAGCGCCATCGCCGCCGGCGTGAAAAATCCGCCCGGCTTCTGCTTGGCGGCGCTCTCAATCCCCCGCCGCGCGGCCAGGTTCCGGTCCGCTTGATCCGGTATCACCACGTCAAGCAATAACGACGCAATCCCGGCGTTGGCAAAATGCGCGGCAATGCGCGAACCCATGGTGCCGGCTCCGAGCACGGCGACGCGGCGGATGGTTTTCATAATGAATGTTCGCCCGGCTTAACCTGCACCGGGGACCATCCGAGAGTCTAGCGAATGGGCCCGAGCATCCTCAAGCCTGCTGCCCGAGCATCTCACGGATCGCCTCCGCCGCCGTCACGCTCCCACGCTCAAACTTGGCGCCCGCGCCCTCGTAATCCACATGCCCGCTGTTGATCCCGCCCAGCATCTCCGCGAACAACCTCGCCGTGCTTTCCGGAATTCCCATCCCCGCTAGCGTCGGAACCGCCGCCTCCACCGGATGCGTTTCCAGCTTCACCGCCTTCCCCAGCGCCGCCCCCAACGCCGCGGCAATGTCCCGCGGGCTGTAGTCTTCCGGTCCCGCCAGTTCCACCACCCGCCGCCCGTTCGCCGGCTCAGCCAGATATCGCGCCGCACACTTGCCGATGTCCACCACCGACACCATCGGGATCTTCCGCTCCGCCGTCAGAAGACTGTGCAGCACGCCGTCGGCGCGCGCCCCCGCGAAATTCGGCCCCCAGTTCTGAAGAAAATACGCCGCGCGAACGAACGTCACATTCTTCGCAGCCGCGGAGATCACCGTCTCCGCATGATGCAAACCTCGGATCGGACCCGTGCCTCCCTCATGCTGCGCCCCGATCGATGAAAGAAAAACCACCTTGCCCACCCCGCTCGCTTTCACCGCCTCGGCAAGAGCATCCGCCACGTGGGAGTTCGTCGCCAGTAAATCCTGCGCCGCATAATTCGGCGGCACAAGCAAATAAGCGCCCTCGGCCTTGGCCAGAACCGCCCCCAGCGCCTTGGCGTCATTCAGCGCGGCGACAGCAACCCCCGCCCCCTTCTTCCGCCACGCCTCCGCCTTCTCCGCGTCGCGAACCAGAACCGTCACGGATTTCCCCTCCTCGAGCAGCGTCGACGCCACAACCCTGCCCGTATTGCCCGTTGCCCCAGCGATCACATACATAACCCAAACTCCTTCGCGTAACTGGATGCGGCCCGCCGCGCCGGGGACTCAGCGAATCCGCGCCCCGGCTCCGCTATAATTTCTAACGTGCGTGTATTTCGCTTTTCTCTGCCCCTTCTAACACTCGCCCTCGCCGCTACCCTCAGCGCCGCCTCCGTCCCGAAGGTGTCGCGCGATGTCGTCATCAATCTCCCCAGCGGCGGCCAAGTCACCGTCAGCCAGTACCGCGGGAAGGTCGTCGTCGCCGCGATGATCCTCACCACCTGCCCCCACTGCCAGGCCACCACGCGTATTCTTTCCTCCATGCAGAAAGAGTTCGGCCCCCGCGGCTTGCAGGTCATCGAAGGCGCCATCGTCCAGTCCCAGTCGAGCGATCTCGCGGACTTCATCAAGAACTTCTCTCCCGGCTTCCCCGTCGGCGCCATCGCCTATGAGAACGCCGCCCGCTTCATGGGCTTCGATCCCACCTCCCGCCACTACGTCCCCTTCCTCACGTTCGTCGACCGCAAAGGCAACATCCGCGGCCAGTACGACGGCAAGGCCGACTTCAACGACGAAAACAACCAGGCGAAAAACATTCGCGACATGATCGTCAAGCTTCTCGCCGAGAAGAAGTAACTCCCCACTTACTCGACTCGCTCGCCCATCTCCCGCAGCCGCCGGTAGATCATCGGCACCGGCAATCCGACCACGTTGAAGTAACATCCTTCGATGCCTTCAATGAATCGCGACGCCAACCCCTGAATCGCGTACGCCCCCGCCTTGTCCCGCCCCTCGCCCGTCGCCGCATACCACGCGATCTCCTCCTCGCTCATCGCCGCAAACCGCACCAGGGTCCGCGCCACGCCCGTGCGCTCCTCCTCCCCGCGCCGCAGACAGAACCCCGTCAGCACCTCGTGCGCCCGCCCCGCCAGCGCCCGAAGCATCCGCGCGGCGTCTTCCTCATCCGCCGGCTTCTCCAGCACCGCGCTGTCCGCCGCCACCACCACCGTGTCCGCCCCCAGCACCACCTCGTCGGCTGCCGCGTACGCCGCCCGCGCCTTCTCCCGCGCCAGCCTCACCACATACTCCTCCGGCGCTTCCCACGGCCCCCGCCGCTCCTCCACCGGCGCCGGACGCACCACAAACGAAATTCCCGCCTGCGCGAGCAGATCCGCTCGCCGTGGCGACTGCGAAGCCAGTACCAGCATATTGTCCGATGCTAACCCACGCCGGAAGCGGAAACTCCCCCACCGAATGGTAAAATCGGTTGTTTAACCACCCCATGGAACGCGCGGGAAAATCTGTCGCAAGGCTGCTCGAAAAACCCGGAGTCCCGGCCGAGGACATCGCCAAAGCCGCCTGGCCCGCCGCCGTCGGCCGCCGCATCGCCCAATACGCCCGCGCCGCAACGCTGGTCCGCGACAAACTCGTCGTCGAAGTCGACGACGCCATCTGGCAGCGCCAGCTATGGCAGATGCGCGGGCCCATCCTCGCCAAACTTCGCGCGCTCCTCGGCGCAAGCCTGGTGAACGACCTCGAATTCCGCATCGCCATCCCCCGCCGCCCACCCTCGATCGCGCCTTCCGCCGCCGAATCCGCGCCGCACCGCGCCAACTCCGCCTCCGGGCGCAGGAGCATTTCTTGAAGATCAGTCCCGAACAAGCCGCCATGGTCGCCGACCTGGCCAACCTCGATCTCACCCCCGAGCAATTGCAGCGCATCACCCACGACCTCGAAGAGATCCTCACTCACATGGAAACCCTGAACCGCGCCGATACCACCGGCGTCGAGCCGATGGCCCAGGTCCTGTTCGACGCCGCCGCCTCCCCCCTGCTTCGCGCCGACGAACCCCAACCCGGCATCGGCGTCGAAGGCGCTCTCTTGAACGCCCCGCTCGCCGGCGCCGGACACTTCAAGGTTCCCAAGGTGATCGAACGATGACCGCCTTCCCCTCCGATGTGGCCTCCTGGAGCGTAAGCCAAATCGAAAGCGGCCTCCGCGAAAAACAAGTCAGCGCCGCTGAAATCGCCACCGCCGCCCTCAAATTCGCCGAAGCAGAAAACCCGAAAACCAACGCCTATCTCGAGTTCTGCGGCGAGCGCGCCATGGCCGCCGCCCGCACGGTGGATCGGCAACTCGCCGCCGGCGCTGACCCCGGCCCCCTCGCCGGCGTCCCCGTCGCCATCAAAGACGTCATCATGACGCGCGGCGTCCGCTCCACCTGCGCCTCCCGCCTCCTCGAACGCTTCGTCCCGCCCTACGACGCCACCGCCGTCGAACGCCTCGAACGCGCCGGCGCGCTCGTCCTCGGCAAAACCAACTGCGACGAGTTCGCCATGGGCTCCTCCAACGAAAACTCCGCCTTCGGCCCCGTGCGCAATCCCCACGACCCCGAGCGCGTCCCCGGCGGCTCCAGCGGCGGCTCCGCGGCCTGCGTCGCCCAAGGCACCGCCGTCGTCTCCCTCGGCTCCGACACCGGCGGCTCCATCCGCCAGCCCGCTTCCTTCTGCGGCGTCGTCGGCGTCACCCCAACCTACGGCCGCGTCTCCCGCTACGGCCTCGCCGCCTTCGCCAGTTCCCTCGATCACATCGGCCCCTTCGGCCGCTCCGTCCACGACGCCGCCCTCGTCCTCCAGGCCATCGCCGGCCGCGACGCCCACGACGCCACCTCTTCCGCCGCGCCTGTCCCAAACTACCTCGCCGCCCTCGGCCACGACGTCAAAGGCAAGCGCATCGGCCTGCCGAAAGAATACTTCGAAGGCCTGCCCGCCGAAACCGGCGACCTCATCGCCCGCGGCGTCGAAACACTGAAAAAACTCGGCTGCGACGTCCGCGAAATCAGCCTCCCCAACACCGAATACGCCGTCGCCTGCTACTACATCATCGCCACCGCCGAAGCCAGCTCCAACCTCGCCCGCTACGACGGCGTCCGCTACACCATCCGCGCCACCAACGCCAACACCCTCGCCTCCATGTACCGCGCCACCCGCGGCCAGGGCTTCGGCGACGAGTGCAAGCGCCGCATCATGCTCGGCACCTACGTCTTGAGCCACGGCTACTACGACGCCTACTACGTAAAAGCCCAGCGCGTCCGCTCCCTCATCGCCCGCGACTTCGCCCAGGCCTTCGAACAGGTCGACTCGATCGTCGCTCCCGTCAGCCCCTCGCCCGCCTTCAAACTCGGCGAGAAAATGGGCGACCCCATGCAAATGTATCTTTCCGATATCTACACCATCACCGGCGACCTCGCCGGCGTCCCCTGCATGAGCGTCCCCTGCGGCAACACCCCCGCCGGCCTGCCCGTCGGCATGCAGATCTTCACCCGCCACTTCGACGAGGCGGGTATGTTCCAACTCGCCGCCGCCTTCGAGCGCTCCGGCGGCGCCGCCGGTTGAGCGGACTCCCACTTGCGCTCCCTCGCCCCAAGGCGACACAGTAGTTAGTCAGAAGGAGAAAACATGGCATTCACACTTCCCCCGCTTCCCTACGCGCACGACGCGCTCGAGCCCTACATCGACAAAATGACGATGGAGATCCATCACGGCAAGCACCACGGCGCCTATGTCGCCAATCTCAATAAAGCCCTCGAACAGGCTCCCGACCTGCAATCGAAAACCGTCGAGGAACTCCTCGCCAACAACTGCGCCATCGTCCCCGACCCCATCCGCACCGCGGTCCGCAACAACGGCGGCGGTCACATCAATCACTCGATGTTCTGGACCATCATGAAACCCGGTCCCGCCTCCGCGCCCACCGGCGACCTCGCCTCCGCCATCAACTCCACCTTCGGCAGCTTCGACGCCTTCAAGGAAAAATTCAACGGCGCCGCCGCCACCCGCTTCGGCTCCGGCTGGGCCTGGCTCGTCTCGGCCAACGGTAAGCTCGATATCTACTCCACCGCCAACCAGGACTCGCCCGTCATGGAAGGCAAGTTCCCCGTCATGGGCCTCGACGTCTGGGAGCACGCTTACTACCTCAAGTATCAGAACCGCCGGCCCGAATACATCGGCGCCTGGTGGAACGTCGTCAACTGGGAAGCCGTCGCCGCGCGCTTCCACTCCATCAAGTAAAGCCGCGCTGATTCCGCCCACGATGCCCGCGGTCCTGGAGCTTCGTAACGTCTCCAAACACTTCCCCGGCCACACCGCCGTGGAGCAGGTTTCGTTTGAGGCGCCCAGGGGCGAACTCTTCTCGCTCCTGGGCCCCTCGGGCTGCGGCAAAACCACAACGCTGCGCCTCATCGCCGGCTTCGAATCCCCCACCACCGGCGAAATCTTCTTAAACGGCGAACCCGTTCACTCGCTGCCTCCCTACCGCCGCAACGTCTCCACCGTCTTTCAAAACTACGCCCTCTTTCCGCACCTCACCGTCCGCGCCAACATCGAGTTCGGCCTCCGCCGCGGCAAGGTCCCGCCCGATCTCGCCTCCCGCGTCGCCAAAGTCATCGAACTCGTCCGTCTCGCCGGCAAGGAATCCCGCTACCCGCACCAGATGTCCGGCGGCGAAAAACAGCGCGCCGCCCTCGCCCGCTCGCTCGTCCTCGCCCCCGAAGTCCTCCTGCTCGACGAACCTCTCTCCGCCCTCGATCCCAACCTCCGCAAACAGGTCCGCGCCGAACTGCAGCACCTCCAGCGCCGCGTCGGCATCACCTTCCTCTTCGTCACGCACGATCAGGAAGAAGCTCTCTCCGTCTCGGACCGCATCGCCGTCATGAATGCCGGCCGCATCGAACAAATCGGCGCCCCGCGCCAACTCTATCTCCAGCCCCGCACCCGCTTCGTCGCTTCGTTCTTAGGCGAAGTAAATTGGATCGACGGCTTCGGCCTCCGCCCCGAATCCATCCGCGTCTCCCGCCATCGCCCCGATTCCTCGCTCCCCACCCGCGAAGCCACCGTCCTCCGCGCCAACTTCCTCGGCAACCGCATTCAGCTCGAAACCCGCTCCGCATCCGGCGACCCCGTCATCGCCGAAGTCCCTCGCCTCGACGCCGCCTTCTCCTCCGGCGACCCCGTCCATCTCTGGTGGCAGCCCTCCGACGAGCTCCGCTTTGCCGAGTAACTCCGACCCTTCCTCCCGCCTCCGCCGTCTCTTCCTCGCCCCCTCCTGGGCCGTCCTCGTCTCGCTCATGGTCGCCCCGCTCGCGATCGTCCTCGCTTACAGCCTTCTTACCCGCTCCCCCTACGGCAGCATCGCAAAACCCTGGACCATCGATAACTACTCCCGCCTCGCCGACCCTCTCTACTTGGACATCTTCCTCCGCTCCGTCTCAGTCGCCGCCGCCGCCACCATCCTCTGCCTCTTACTCGGCTTCCCCCTCGCTCTCTTCATCTCCGGCGCCGGCAAACGCAAGAACCTCTATCTCACCCTCGTCATCCTCCCCTTCTGGACCAGCTTCCTCATCCGCACTTACTCCTGGATGTTCCTCCTCCGCGATACCGGACTCATTAACTCCATCCTCCTCCGCCTCGGACTCATCCACCAGCCCCTCCCGCTTCTCTATAACTACGGCGCCGTCCTCCTCGGCCTCGTCTACGGCTATCTCCCCTTCGCCGTCCTGCCTCTCTACGCCACTCTCGAACGCCTCGACCCCTCCCTGCTCGAAGCCTCCGCCGACTTAGGCGCCCGCCCCTGGCAAACGCTCCTCCGCGTCACGCTCCCCCTCGCCGCTCCCGGCTTCCTCGCCGCCTCCGTCCTTATCTTCATCCCTTGCCTCGGCGCCTATCTTACTCCCGACTTACTCGGTGGCGGCAAAACCGTCTTAATCGGCAACCTCATCAACAACCAATTCACCACCGCCCGCGACTGGCCCTTCGGCTCCGCCGCCTCGCTCGCGCTCATGGCCGTCGTCCTCGTTCTTCTCCTGCTCGGCCTCCGCCGCCGCGCTGAGGCGCTGCTATGAAGCGCCTCCTCGCCCTTCGGTGGCTCCCCGTCTACTCGGCCGGCGCCTTCGCCTTCCTCTACCTGCCCCTGCTCGTCCTCGCCGCCTTCAGCTTCAACAGTTCGAAGTTCACCGTCTGGCAGGGCTTCTCCCTCCGCTGGTATCAGGCCGCCTTCGCCGACACCCAGTTATCCGAGGCCACCGTCAACAGCCTCATCATCGCCTTCACCGCCACCATCCTCTCCACCGCCATCGGCGCCGCCTGCGCCTACGGCCTCTGGAAACGCACCAACCGCACCCTCCTCGGAGTCGTCTACCTGACCCTCGTCACCCCCGAAATCGTCACCGGCGTCTCCCTCCTCGCCTTCTTTGAGGCGATCTTCCGTTATCTCCACGCGCGCCTCGGCCTCCACACCGTCATCCTCGCCCACGTGGCCTTCTCCATCGCCTACGTCGTCCTCGTCGTCCTCGCCCGCCTCCGCACCCTCGACGCCCGCCTCGAAGAAGCCGCCCTCGACCTCGGCGCCACCCCCTGGCAAGCCTTCCGCGAAGTTACCCTCCCTTCCATCCTTCCCGCCGTCGTCGCCGCCGCCCTCCTCGCCTTCACTGTCTCCTTCGACGACTACGTCATCACCAGCCTCGTCTCGGGCGTCGGCAGCGAAACCCTCCCCATGGTCATCTACGCCCTCGCCCGCCGCGGCGTCAACCCCGTCCTCAACGCCCTCTCGGCCATGATCTTCCTCGGCCTCGGCTCCCTCGTCCTGATTTCCCAGGCCCTCACCCGCCGCGCGGAGACAGAATGACACGCCGCGACCTCCTCGCTGCGTCCGCCGCTCTCGCCGGCTGCGCCCGCGACCGCCGCCCCAACCTCAATATCCTCAACTGGTCCGCCTACATCGCCCCCGATACCATCCCCAAATTCGAAGCCGCCTTCGGCGTCCGCGTCCGCTACTCGGTCTATGAAAGCAACGAAGAAATGTTCGCCCGCGTCGCCAGCGGCAACTCCGGCTGGGACATCGTCTTCCCCAGCGCCTCGTTCATCCCGCCCATGCTCGCCGAGGACTTACTCTCCCCCCTCGACCACCGCCTGCTCCCCAACCTCATCCACCTCGACCCGGCCTTCCAGCATCCCGTTCACGATCCCCAACTCCATTGGTCCGTCCCCTACATGACCGGCGCCGCCGGCATTGTCTACAACCGCTCCCTCACCCCCGCACCCACCGCCTGGGCCAACCTCTGGGACGAACGCCTCCGCGGCCGCATCACCATGCTCGACGACCCCACCGATGTCTTCGGCGCCTGCCTCAAGCGCCTCGGCAAATCCGTAAACTCCGAAAACACCGCCGATCTCCGCGCCGCCGCCCGCCTCGCCATCGCACAAAAACCCCTCCTCCGCGCCTACATCAACGCCGAAGTCCGCGACCAACTCGTCAGCGGCGACGTCCTCGCCGCCCAGATGTGGGCCACCACCGCCCAACAAGCCATCGACGATTCCGATCGCGTCGCCTTCGTTTACCCGCGCGAAGGCTACCCCGCCTACCTCGACACCACCGTCATCCTCCGGGAAAGCAGCCGGGCCGAACTCGCCCACCGCTTTCTCGATTTCCTCCTCCGCCCCGATATCGCCGCCGCTAACGCCCTCGCCTCCCGCACCACCACCACTAACCTCGCCGGCCGCCAACTCCTCCCCGCCGCCTTCCGCGACAACCCCACGCTCTACCCGTCCCCCGCCGTCGCCGCCCTCGGCGAACTCGAAATCGCCCTCCGCCCCGAAACCCTCCGCCTCCGCGACCGCCTCTGGACCGAAATTAAATCCGCTTGATGCTGCTTCCGGCCCCCAAAAATCAAATCGCGCATGCCAGCTACCCCTTGAGGGGCGCGGCATGCGCGATAAAAATCCCGTAAATCGGAAGCGAAAGGCTTACTTCTTTTCTTCCTTTGCCTTCTTCGCCTTCTTGGCCTTCTTGGCCTTCTTCTTGCCCGTCGTGGCGGTGCTGTTCTGCGCGAAAACGCTCGTCGCGCCCATTACGAGCGACAGGCCGAGCATGAGGGTCATCAGCTTCTTCATTCTGGCTTTCTCCTTGGTGGTCTGTAGCCCATCGGACTACGTTCCCATCATGCCAGCGCTCCATGAACCAAGCCTTAAGGGACTATTAAAAACACTTCATCTCGCTCAAATTCCCACACCTCCTCCCCAGCAGCGCTAAACTGAAGTTTCCAGACATGTTTCTCGCCGCACTCCTGCTTTCCACCACACCTGCCGCGTGGGTGCCGGCTCGCTGGACCTCCTCGGACACCGCTTCCCTCGACCTCCTCAAGCCCACCCCCGTCAACTGCCTCCTCGTCGAACACGATAAGTGGTCCAAGCCCTTCGCCTCCGCCGCCGCCAAGCAAGGCGTCGCGGTTCTCGGCGTCGTCCGCCCGGGCCCCTCCGCGCTTGACCAGGCCCGCGAGGCTGTCAACCTCGGCCTCACCGGCGTTGTCCTCGAAGGCGATTTCCCGGACCGCATCTCCCACGCCCTCGCCGACTCGAAAATCACCACCGTCCAACTCTCCCCCCGCGCTAAAATGCGCTTCGACGCCTCGGAGCCCATCGTCGGCACCGACCAGGGCATCTGGCCCGGCGTCGAGGTCCAAAAGGACGGCCAGGCCAAGTCCGCCCCCAGCGGCGCACCCTGGATCGACACCAACACCGGCTTCCTCCGCTTCGTCCACGCCCTCACCTCCTCCACCATCTGGATCGCCAACCTCCCGCCGCCCAACACCGTCATCCCCACCAACCGCTACCTGCAAACCATCGGCGACGCCGCCATGAGCGGCGCCCGCTGGGTCGTCTCCCTCGATGACGATCTCGACAAACGCCTCCTCGCCCGTGACCCCAAAGCCCTCGCCGCCTGGGCGCAAATCGGCCAGTGCCTCCAGTTCTACGAAGACCACCCCGCCTGGCGCTCCTATCAGCCCCGCAGCGACCTCGGCATCGTTGAAGGCGTCTCCAGCGGCGCGCTCCTCTCGGGCGGCATCCTCGACATGATCGCCGTCAAACACACCCCCGTCCGCCCGCTCCCCGCCTCCACCGTCTCCCCCGGTTCGATGAAAGGCCTCACCATGGCCGCCGACGTCGACCCCTCTTCGCTCACCCCGGCTCAGCGCGCCGCGCTCGCAGCCTTCACCCGCTCCGGCGGCACCCTCCTGAACGCCCCTCCAGGCTGGAAGTTCGTCCTGCCGAAAAACGGCGACATCGTCCTCGACGCCAGCTCCCTCCAGCAACTCGACGAAATCTGGAAAGAACTCAACTCCCTCACTGGCCGCCAGAACCTCGGCGCGCGCCTGTTCAACGTCTCCACCATGATCTCCAACCTCGTCCAGGCGCCCTCCGGCTCCCCCGTCCTGCTTCACCTCGTCAACTACTCCGACTTCCCCGTCGAATCCATCACCATCCACCTGCTCGGCACGTTCCATCACGCCCGTCTCCTGATGCCCGGCCAGAAGCCCATCGAACTGCAGCCCTACGCCGTCGAGGAAGGCACCGGCGTCGATATCGACAAAATGGATTCCGTCGCCGCCCTCGAACTCGATTAGCCCTCGCGGCCGTCGGCCCGCTGCGCCCATCGGTCAATCCTCAAGCTCCCGCCCGCTATGATGGGGGAGATGCCTGCCGCCAATCCCGCGCCGGATATGATCGACCAGCAGCTCACCCTGCTCCGCAACGGCCTCCTGCGGTTGCATAAGCGCCTCCTCGATTCCGAAGCCGCCTTCTACGACCACGAAGTCCGCCGCATCGAATCCCCCGGCCAACTCCTCGACCTCGCCCTCAACCACCCCACCTTCGCCTGGCTCCGCGAACTCTCCCAACTGATCGTCCGCATCGACGAAACCATCGACGCCCGCGAACCCGTCACCAACGCCGAAGCCGGCATGCTCATCCGCACCTCCCGCGCCCTCCTCTCCCCCGCCGAATTCGGCGACGGCTTCCAGCGCCGCTACTTCGAAACCTTCCAACGCGACCCCGACGCCGTCATCGCCCACTCCGAAATGATGAAGGTCCTCGCCGAAATCGCCCGCCTCGGCCAGGCCGCATGAAACCCTCCGGCACGGTCGAACCGGCTCTGCTCGACGCGCCCGAAGATGATGAGGTTGGCGAACGGATGACTATCCTTAGGCGGCAAGCCATCGAAGCCTCATACACCGGCTACTACAACTCCACCACCGGTGACGACGCCGCGGAGCAGCGCCCCTAAGTTGCCCCGCCCCGAGAACCAGTGATAGACTCGTCCCCATTCGAGGGTTGAAACCGACCCCCCGAACCGTCTCGTGATGTCGCCCCAAACCGCCGTCCTGATCCTCGCCGCGGGGTTCGGCCTCATGCTCGCCATGATCATCTGGAGCGGCGTGCAAACCAAGCGGCGCATTGGCAACAAGTCGCTGGAGGAGATATTCCAGGCTGCCTCCGAACTCCAGCAAAACGCCGAGGCGGCGTGGCAGCTCCCCCCGGAACTCGCCGTTCCTCCGCCCCGCACGGTCAGGAGCGCGCCGATCCTCATTCGCCTCCTGCTCGGTTCTCCTCTCCTTCTGTTTCTCGCCACCCTAGCCGCGGCCATCTACTCTTTCTGGTTCCTTCACCTCCACCAGCCACCGGTCCATACATGGCGGGAAATCTGCGTGTTTCTCTACCACCAGTTCCTCGATTTCCTGCGCGCTCCAACCTGGCACGCTGGGATGGTTTGGCCAACCGCCCTATTTCTAGGCATCGCCTGTTTCGTCGGCCTGCCCGGACCCTTCCGCCGGCGCAGAGAGAAACGCCTCCTAAAGTGGGGCCTGCCGGCGCGCGCTGTAATGGTCTCCTCCCAAGGAACGATCGGGCACTATCGATTTGAAGACGAGTCCGGAGACTCGATCACGAGCACGGGAAGCAGCACCAGACCCTGGAAAAATCCGCTCTGCGGGACCGTGGTCTACAATCCGGAAAACCCACGGGAATTCATCCTTTATCCCGCGTACCGCTATCGCGTCAAGGGCCACGATCCCAGTTAGCGGCCCGACCGCCCGCATCCCCGCCGGCCGCGTCTCTGCCCCGGGCCGGACCACGCCCACCACGTGTAATACTCATGGTAGGAAAATGTCTACTACCACGCGCAAGACAGGGCGAAAGATCAAGAAGAGCTTCAGTATCTCCCTGGAATCCGACTCTTTCATTCGCAAAAGCTGTAAAGAGCGCAAATCCAACTCGGAATCGGAAACCTTGGACGCGCTTCTTCGCGAATTGATGACGATCCGTCAGCGCCAGGCGATCGAGACAGCTTACGCCGATTACTACGACTCTCTGAGCGACGACGAAGTTGCACAACAGAACGCTTGGGGCCTGTTCGCTGAGTCGCAACTCGCAAAGAAAGACCGGCGTCCATGATGGCGCGGCAACGCCTTCCCCAGCGGGGAGAAATCTGGTGGACGAATTTCCACACCGATCCTCCGGGCAAAGGCCGGCGCCCGGTCGTCATCATCTCGCCCGACGCGCGCAACCGGCATGAGCGCGCGGCCACCGTTCTGGTTGTTCCCCTCTCCATGTCGATCCACACGCTCGGACCCGCGCACCTGCTCCTGCCCGCCGGAGAGACCGGATTGCGAATGGATTGCGCCGCGCAGGCGGACAACATCGCCGTCGTCATCCGTGGTAATCTCCACGAACCCGACCCCGGCCAGCGCTCTCTCTCGCACGCCAGAATCTGCCGCCTCGCCGCCCTCGTAAGCCTGGCGATGGGCTGCCCGGAACTCGCCGAGTCAATGCCCGCACACCGCCGAAGGTGAACGGCTGGCGGCATCGCCCAGTGCTCCAAGGGCCGCTCGAAACAAATCCTCCCCTCCGCGCTCTCCCAAATCCTCCCCCGCCGCCGTAATAAACTGAATACTATGCAGCGACTCTCGCGCCGTGAGCTAATCGCCTTGCTTGCCTCCGCGCCGGTGCTTCGCGCCGCCCGCTCCACGCCCGCTTCCCCCGTCGCCATCGGCCGCTGCCCCACCTACGGCCCCGGCGTCGAAACCGTGCTCGCCACCATGATGGATCAACTCGGAGGGCTCTCCGGCCTCGTCGCCAACAAAACCGTCACTGTCAAGCTCAACCTCACCGGCAGCCCCGGCATCCGCTTCCAGGGCAAAGCCCCCGGCCTCACCCACTACGTCCACCCCACCGTCGCCTTCGCTCTCGTCTCCCTGCTTGACCGCGCCGGCGCCCGCCGCATCCGCCTCGTCGAAAGCGGCTACGCCACCAACGCCCCCCTCGAAGAATATCTCCTCGACTCCGGCTGGAACGTCCGCGCCCTCCGCTCGCTCTCGAAAAACCTCGAATTCGAAGACACGAACTTCCTCGGCTCCGGCAAAACCTACCACCGCTTCCCCGTCCCCGGCGGTGGCGCCATCTTCCCCGCCTACGACCTCAACCATTCCTACGCCGATACCGACGTCTTCGTCTCCCTCGCCAAACTCAAAAACCACGCCACCTGCGGCGTCACCCTCTCCATCAAGAACCTGTTCGGCATCACCCCGGCCTCCATCTACGGCGACGACGCCGGCATCGACGCACCCAACGAAAACCCCGGCTCCGGCCGCGTCCTCACCTGCCACGAAGGCAAACGCGAACCCTCCAAAAGCGCCCCACAGGAGCTAAACCCCGCCTCCAGCCGCGACCCCGGCCATCGCATGCCCCGCATCGTCAGCGACCTCGCCGCCGCCCGCCCCGTCCACCTCGCCATCATCGACGGCGTCGAAACCCTCGCCGGTGGCGAAGGCCCGTGGATCCAGGGCATCCGCTCCGTCAAACCCGGCCTCCTCATCGCCGGCACAAACTCCGTCAACACCGACACCATCGCCACCGCCGCCATGGGCTACAACCCCCGCGCCACCCGCGGCACAAAGCCATTCCTGAACTGCGACAACACGCTGCTGTTGGCCGAGGGACTCGGAATCGGCTCGGCCAGCCTCCGCGACATCGAAGTCCGCGGACTCGCCCTGCACGACGCCGTGTACTCGTTCGGCTGAGCGCCGGACCATGCCAACCGATGGACCATTGCCGGCCGTGGCGCCCTGGGTGGCGTTCCCTCACCTCACCATTACCGCCCTCATCGACATCCTCTGCGTCGCCTTCCTCATCTACCAACTCCTGTCCATCATCCGCGGCCGCCGCGCCGCCCACGTCCTCACCGGCTTCGCCGTCATCGGCATCGTCTACGGCATTGCCGTCTACGCCCGGCTCGAACTCCTCCGCACCCTCCTCGCCACCGCCGCCCCTTACACCGCTTTCGCCCTCATCGTCGTCTTCCAATCCGAAATCCGCCGCATGCTCCTCCGCCTCGGCCGCGGCCGCGTCTCCCCGCTCCGCGAACTCGAACGCCGCGAAACCGCCGATGAAATCCTCCTCGCCCTCGCTCAGCTCACCCAGCAGAAAACCGGCGCCCTCATCGTCATCGAGCAACACATCGGCCTCCGCACCTTCATCGAAAGCGGCGTCGCCATCGACGCCAATCTCTCCCGCGACCTCCTCTGCAACATCTTCCACCCCGGCGCCGCCCTCCACGACGGCGCCGTCATCCTCCAGGGCGGCCGCATCGCCGCCGCCGCCTGCTTCCTCCCCCTCAACACCAACCCCGCCCTCGCCCGCGAACTCGGCACCCGCCACCGCGCCGCCATCGGCGTTACCGAGGAGTCCGACGCCCTCGCTATCGTCGTCAGCGAAGAAACCGGCCGCGTCTCCGTCGCCCGCTCCGGCGAAATCGAACTCGGCGTCTCACTCGAACGCGTCGAACAATACCTCACCAACCGCGTCCCCGCAACCGGCCCCACCCCCGCCCCGCAACCCGAACCCATCCGCCAACAAGGACCGAGGTCCGCCGCCTGAGCCCATGCTCTCCTTCTTCACCCGCGACGTCAAAACCAAACTCCTCGCCCTCGCCGTCGCCTTCGCCCTCTGGATCGTCGTCAACCGCGAAGCCGAAATCACCACCACCGTCCGCGTACCTATCGAATACCGCAACCTCCCCGATGGCTTCGAAATCGTCTCCGAAGCCCCCCAAAACGTCCAGATCGAGGTCCGCGGCCCCTCCGCCCGCCTCACCCCCGACGACATCTCCCAACTCGCTGTCATCCTCGATTGCTCCGCCGTCCGCCACTCCGGTTCCCGCACCTTCAACATCGGCCGTGGAGAAATCCGCCGCCCCTTCGGCATCACCTTCGATTCCGCCGTGCCCTCCCAGGTCGTCCTCGACTTCGAACGCTCCATCGCCCGCGATGTCCCCATCGAACCCGAATATTCCGCCCCGCCGCCCCCCGGCTACGTCATCGCCACTTACACCATCAACCCGCCCCGTATCCGCATCGAAGGCCCCGAAAGCCACGTCCGCGCCATCACCTCCGCCCAAACCGACCCCATCGACCTCAGCAATATCTACGGCCGCACCGTCATCCACCTCCCCGTCCACTTATCCGATCCCCGCGTCCGCATCGATTCCGGCACGCCCCTGCTCACCTACGAAGTCGAACTCCGCAAAGCTTCCGCATTAAAGGACAAATAACCCCAGAATGTCTCGTCAACTCTTCGGCACCGACGGCATCCGCGGCGTCGCGGGCAACTATCCGCTCGACGAACCCACCATCCACTCCACTGGCGCCGCCATCGGCGAATGGGTCGCCGCCTCAGGCCGCGAACCCGCCGTCGTCATCGGCGCCGATACCCGCGAATCCGGCCCCTGGATCGCCGCTACCCTCGCCCAGGGCCTCGCCTCCCACGGCGTCTCGGTCCGCTTCGCCGGCGTCACCACCACCCCAGGCGTCGCCTACCTCGCCAAAACCGGCCCCTTCGCCGCCGGCGTCATGATCTCCGCCTCCCACAATCCCTACCAGGACAACGGCATCAAAGTCATCGGCCACTCCGGCTACAAACTCCCCGATGACGTCGAAGCCTCCATCGAACGCTCCATCCTCTCCCACACCGCCAACCCCTCGCCCGCCGCCCCGCTCGTCCCCGATCCCTCGCTCGACCACCAGTACGCCGCCCACCTCGCCTCCCTCCTCGGCAACGATACCCCGCTCCACGGCCTCGACCTCGTCATGGACTGCGCCAACGGCGGCGCCTCCTCGCTCGCCCCCGCCCTCTTCGCGCAACTCGGCGCCCGCGTCCACTCCACCCACGCCTCACCCAACGGCCGCAACATCAACCTCAACTGCGGCTCCCTCCATCTCGATTCCCTTCGCGAAACCGTCCTCGCCCGCCGCGCCGCTCTCGGCGTCGCCTTCGACGGCGATGCCGACCGCGCTCTCTTCGTCGGCCCCACCGGCCGCATCATCGACGGCGACGCCGTCCTCCTCGTCATGGCGCGCGCCTTGCTCGCCCAGGGCCGCCTCGCCGGCCCCAACGCTCAGCCCACCGTCGTCGCCACCGTCATGTCCAACCTTGGCCTCGAACGCGCCCTCGCCGCCTCCGCCATCCGCATGACCCGCACCCCCGTCGGCGACCGCTACGTCCTCGAAGAAATGCTCCGCTCCGGCGCCAACCTCGGCGGCGAACAGTCCGGCCACGTCATCTTCCTCGACCACGCCACCACCGGCGACGGCATGCTCACCGCCCTCCTCGTCTCCGCCACCGTCCTCCACTCCGGCAAAACCATCGAAGCCCTCACCGAAGGCCTCGAAATCTTCCCCCAACTCCTGGTCAACGTCCGCGTCCGCCACAAACGCCCCCTCGAAGAACTCCCCGAAGTCCGCAAAGAAATCGGCGCCGCCGAATCCGACTTCGCCGGCTCGGGCCGCGTCCTCGTCCGCTTCTCCGGCACCGAACCCCTGGCCCGCGTCATGGTCGAAGGCCCCGACCACGCCCGCGTCTCCCTCTACGCCGAACGCATCGCCGGCGCCATCCGCCGCTCCCTCGGCGCAGACTGACTCCGCTTCAAACGACCGCCAATCCCCGCCCTGCCAAGCAACAAGAGCAGAAAGCCCGTTAGCAGCAGAACAAAACTCGACGTCTCGGGCGCCACCGAGGTCTGCGCAGGGACATCCAGGGAGAATGCGGCCGAGCCAAGGAAATTCTGCGTCGTCGGATCGTAGCCGCCTGCGCCTTCGACCCCTCCGAGAATCGTTACTGTTCCGCTGTAGATCCCGCTTGGATCCGTGTAGGGATCGTTGACCGTCACGTTGAACAGAGAAAAATCACCGGTCGTTCCGCTCGCCGCTACCGTCGGCGGCCCCAACAGAAACGGCGTCGTATCCACCGTGAACTGGCCCGCCAGCGAAACGGAAATCGAGTTCAGATCCACCGTCGCCGTATCGTTGTTGAAAATAGTGCCCGTGAATGTAACCTGCTGGCCCGGACCCGCGTTGAGTTGCGAGGCATCCAAAACCAACGATATGGGGTCGGCGCACGCTACACCGCAACCGAGCATCAGAATCACCAGAAAATTTCGTACCTTCATGACGTTCTTCTCCCTTTGACACATAGGACTTCTACGGCAGCACAACGCGCGCCGCGCTACTGAACGTGCCGCCTGTGTAACTGCCCGAGATACTCAGGAAGCTGGGCGATCCGTGAGTTCCCACCGAAGAGGCGGGGAACAGGATCTTAAATGTCGCCGTCGACGCCGCTCCGACCGCCGCCACCGCCGCCGGCGAGATCGTACCCGCCGCCCCGCCCAGTTTCGCGGCCGTGATCGCTACGTTCTGCGCCGCCGCCGATCCGCCGTTGGCCACCACCACCGTCGCAATCACATCGTTCGCGCTGTCGCGCGCCAACGCCGATTCCGCCGTCAGGTCTACCGGCACGCTCGGATTGTAAGGAAATACGTACATCAGCAGCGTCTGGCTGGCCGGATTCCCCACCGCATTCGTGGCCGTGATCTGGACTTTGTGGAGGCCGACGTCGCCCGTCTGTGGCGTTCCCGAAATGACCAGCGTACCCGTGGCCTCCCCGGCCGGATTCAGGTTGCTCGCCTGCAAACTCGCAGGCAGTCCGGTCGCCGTGAAGTACATCCCGTCGCCGAGCGAAGCGTTGGCGGGTGGCCCGGCGGAGGCGCTCACCGGATGTGTCGAAACACTCGGAAATCCGGTGGTCGTGACGCCGGCCGAGGCCGGCACGCCGGCGAAAAGAACCGCCAGCGGCGGACTCGTGATCGTCGGTTGTTCATCCACGTTCAGCACAAGATCCTGCGTCGCCGTACCCGCCGCCGCCGGCGCGGTCAACTGGATCGTGTACTGGCCTCCGGTCCCAACCGCGGGCGTTCCGTTGATCGCGCCCGGATTCCCCGGCAGGAACGTCAGCGCCTGCGGCAGCGTGTCGTTCGTCGAGATACTGCCCGAGCTGACCGTGACCGGGAACGACTCCGGGACGCCCACCGTAAACGTCGCCGTGTTGCCGCTCGTGAACACCGGAGTATCGGTGACCGTAACCGCGAAATTCTGGATCAACGGAATCCCGCTCCACTGTGCCTCGGCCGCGATGCCCGGGGAAAACGTCGCGGCCGTGTTCGCCGGCGGCGTGCCGCGCAGCCAGGCCGTGCCGTCGCCGTTGTCCGTCAAACTCAACCAAGGTGCATTCGGATCGCCATCGAAGATCCACGATACCGGCGTTGTGGCGCCATAGGAAGACAGCAGAATCTGGTTGGGGACACCCGCCGTGAATGTCGTGCTCGCCGGAGCGAAACTAGCAGGCGGCGCAAAGGCAACGTTGATTGTGAAGAACTGCGTCACCGTGCCTTGCGAGTTGGTCGCCACAAACTCCGGACACACGCCTATCAGGCACGAATCCTGCGAAAAGACTCCGGTGTAGGTGGCGCTGAAAGTGCCCGTGCCGTCGCCGTTGTCCTGGAACGTCGCGCCACTGAGATCGGAATAGACGCCGATATTCTGCAGCGACAGTTTCGGTATGGGCACGCCCGTCGCCGCTACCGTGAAATGAAATTGCTGTCCGGCCGTGACGTTGATCGTGTTCGGAGAAATGATCTGCAGAACATCGGCCAGCGTCACGGGAAAGCTCTGCTGGACCGAACCCACGCTGTTCGACGCCGTCAGCGTCAGCGTGTAAGTACCGGTCGGCGCCGTCAGGCTGCCCCCGAAGCTGAGCGGGAAGCTCGATCCCGTGCTCGTGGGAAAAGTAAAGCCGTCTCCCGTCAATCCGGCGTTCCAGGTGATCGTGGGCGCCGGATTCCCCGTGGCCGTGATGTCACGCGTCGTCGCTGTTCCGAGTGAGAAGCTCAGCGTTCCCGGATTGACGAACGCTGGGGGCTCCAGCGTCGAGATCGAAACCGTGATCGGATTGCCGTTCAAATCCTGCATCGGAATCGATGTCGAGACATAACTGGCGCAGTTGCTGGGATTAGCCACAATCGAAACTCCCGTCACCGAGTCCGCCGGACAAACCGTGTCCGTCGCCGCCGGCGAAGCTTTCGTGCTCACAAACGTGCTGCCGAGCCGCGACGCCGTCCATTTCGTCCCGGACCAATCGGTATAGCGAAGATCTGCGGTGAAACTGCTCGCTTCCTGGCACGCGGTCTGGCTCGTTGGGCCTTGACTGCAGTTCTGCACGAACCATCCTCCCCAGGTCTGTGTCGACCATAGGTTGCCTTGCCAATCGCGGTATTGCAGCGTGTTCGTAATCCCGGCCGTCCCCGTGGATTGCGGCGTGATCGAGAACGTGGCATCGGTCACTCCGTGCGCCGGCAGCGCCGCCGCCGAAGGAGTGTCCGGTTCCGTGAGCGAATACAGGCTGGTTTCCAGCTTGTAAGTTCCCAACCCGGAAGTGTCGTTGACAAACGCCGCCAAGTCCGGCGGCGTGCTCGTCACCTGCGCCAGAGTATTGTTCAGCCCATTGAGGTCGTTGATGGTCTGCTGGTTGGAAAAGACCTCTATCCCAGCCACAACGCCAACCGCCACCGCGAAAAGAGCGATCAACACGGGCCCTGCCACGGCGCCGCCAATTCCGAGCGAGGTGACCGTGGTTGAACTCAGCAAGAAGAACGAGTCGCCCGTGCCAATGGCGCCCGCGGCCACCGAGGCGGTGAGGTTCACGTAAAGCGCCGGTGCGATCGCCGCGGCTACGACGGTGCCCGCGCCCAGCGCAATACCCGCTATCTCCCCCGCCGAAATCGCGGAATCGGCGACCAGCGAAGCGAAGTTGGGATCGGTATCCGCTTTCGCTCCGTAGGAATGCCTCAGCCCGTAAGCGAGAAAATAACTTTCCGCGGGAACGGGAGGACCGAAGATACTGCTTTCCAGGACGCCATAGCAGAACGGCGTTCCGTCGTAACTGATCTTATAGGCTTGGGCGATCGCCGGATCCAGCGTAAAATCGCATGGATCGCTCTGGAAGGAATTGTACTGCGCGATCGCCTGCTGGTACAACGCGATCTCATTGTTTTGAACGATGCCCTGGAACCAGTTGAACAGCGTCTGCTCGTGCGCCGTCCGCGACGATGCCGGCTTCTGAATGATCCCCACCAGAATCGTGTACATCGCTGCGCGAACCGCGTCTCGAAGATCCTGGCGCCCGTACTGGTAAATCTCGGAAGCTTCCGATTGCGGCAACAAGTGCGTCGACAGGTACAGGCCTACCGCGTCGCTCTCCAGTTGAATGATATCGGGCGCGATCGTGCTGAAAAGATTCGCGGGAGTGGCCAGAATACAGTTGTTCGTGGTCAGGCACGGAAGCGTGGTTTGCGCATGCGCCTCGAACGGCCGCGCACGCCCGTCGCCTCCGCCGCCCCCAAGCCACGAAAAAGCCGGCGCCAGCAGAATCGCCAGCATTATCGCGAGCGGCTTGAATAGGAAACTGCGCTGGAGACCCCCAACCGTCAGCAGCGATCTCAAGTATTCCGGCTTACGTAACCTTCCGCTTCTTTCCATGCGCTCCTCCCGTGTCGGTTCTTTATTCGACAAACGCGCCCGGATAGGTGCATACGACACCATGTTTTTTCATTACGCCGATGGCCTGACCTTTGATCGGGCAGAGCCTCTACGATAGAATCGTTCCCAATTGGCCGGCCATAATGGACGATTCTAATCAGGCGCCCGTCACCGACCTGTTGCACGCCTGGCGCAGCGGGGACCGCGCCGCGCTCGACCGCTTACTGCCGTTGATCCACCAGGACCTGCGCCGCCTCGCCCGCCAGAGGCTGCAATCCCTGGCGCCGGGCACGAGTCTCCAAGCTACCGCTCTTGTTAACGAAGCCTACATACGCCTGGTAAACGCCGTCGAGGTCGACTTTCAGGACCGCGCGCATTTTTTCGCGCTGGCCGCCACCATCATGAGGCAAATCGTCGTCGAACACGCGCGGGCCCGAAGCCGGGATAAGCGCGGCGGAGCCTGGCGCCGGATCGATCTCCCGGACGCCGAGATCCCGGGCCCCGTCAACGACGACAGCCTCCTGGCTCTCGACCAAGCCATGGACCGCCTCGCGGCTGTCGACAGCCGGAAAGCCCGCGTCGTCGAACTGCGCTTTTTCGCCGGAATGACCAACGGCGAAATCGCCGAGGTGGCCGGCGTTTCCATCGACACGGTCAAGCGCGATTGGGCCTTCGCCAAACTCTGGCTGGCGCGCGAACTCCGGAGCAACCTCGCAACGTGATCGCCCAACGCCTGCAACTGGTCGAACAGATCTGCCTCCAGGCGCTCGAAACCGAGCCCGCGGGCCGCGCCGCCTTCCTCCTCGACGCCTGCCCCGACCCCGAAATCCGCGCCGAGGTCGAGTCCCTGCTCGACGCCGCCGGCTACGCCGATGCCTTCTTTCGCGTCCCGGCCGTGTTTCTGTCCTCCGAATCGGACTCCGATTCGGCCGAGCCGCCCGCCGCACAAATCGGCCAGGACATCGGCCCCTACCGTCTCCTCGAACGCCTCGGCGAGGGCGGCATGGGCGTCGTGTTTCGCGCCATCCAGGTTCAGCCCGTGCGGCGCGAGGTGGCTCTGAAAATCGTCCGCCCCGGCAGCGAGTCGGCCCTCGCCGCCGCCCGCTTCGGAGCCGAGCGCCAGGCCCTGTCCCTCATGGACCATCCCAACATCGCGCGCGTGCTCGACGTCGGCGCCACCACCGGCGGCCGCGCCTACTTCGTCATGGAGCTCGTCGCCGGCCAACCCATCAACAAATACTGCGACCAGCACGGCCTCTCCGTGCGGGCGCGCGCTCAATTGATGGTTCGCGTCTGCCAGGCCATCCACCACGCCCACCAGAAAGGCGTCATCCACCGCGACATCAAACCTTCCAATATCCTCGTCGCGGATTCACCCGCCGGACCGTCTCCCAAGATCATCGATTTCGGCATCGCCAAGGCCAACGGCGCCCCGCTTTCCGACGGCCCCGCATTCACCGGAGCCTTCGATGTCGTCGGCACGCTCGAGTACATGAGCCCCGAACAGGCCGAACCAGGCGACCAGGGCCTCGACGTCCGAACCGACGTCTACTCCCTCGGTGCCGTCCTCTACGAACTGCTCGCCGGCGCGCCTCCCATCCCCGGACTCTCGACCCGCGCCGCCGGTTTCGCCGAAGTTCTTCGCCGCATCCACGACGAAGTCCCTCCACCCCCAAGCCACCGCGCCCGGGATAACCGCCTCCTCCATCCGCGCGCCCGCGAGTGCGATTGGATCGCCCTCAAGGCGATTGAAAAGGATCGCGACCTCCGCTACGAATCCGCCGGCGCCATGGCCCGCGACCTCGAACGCTACCTGGCCGGCGACCCCGTCGAGGCCTGCCCTCCGTCGCGGCTCTACCGCTTCCGCAAATTCGCCGCGCGCCACCGCTGGGCCCTTGGCGTCACAGCCTCCTTCGTCGCTCTTCTCGTCTTTTCCGTGGTCTGGATGTCCATCGCCCTCCGCCAGCAGATGCTCGCCAACTCGAACGCCGCCGCCCTGCGCGACGTCGTCCGGAAGATCGCCATCGAACGCACCGCCCAGATCGCCCAGTTGCCCAACTCCCTCAAACTCCGCTCCGGCCTGCTCAGCGATATCGAAGGAGCGCTGGAAACCTTGAGCAAGGAGACCGGCCACGACCGCGCCGGCGACCTCCAACTCGCGCGCGCCTTCTACGCCGTCGCCTCCGTCAAAGGCTCGGTCACCTCCGATGGCTCCCAGGGCGACCTTGCAACTGGCCTCCGCTATCTCGACCGCTCCTCTGCCATCGCCGCCGCCCTCATTCGCACCGACCCCGGCGATCGCGATGCGCAAAAGATGTTCCTCGGAAGCCGCCTCGCGGCCCTCTACATCTACCGCCGCCGCCAGCGCTTCGACGAGGCGGAAAAAGTCGCGGATCAGATCATCGCTCATGCCCAGGCCCTGCCGCCGTCCATGCACAGCCAGGACTTCTTCGTCGACTACGACATCGTCACCGCTTACAAAGAAATCGCCGCCATCAAAACAAGCCAGGGCAAGTTCGAGGAGTCGCTCTCCCTGAACCGGAGCGCCCTGTCGCTCGCCCAGGCGATGCCCTCGAAGTGGCTCCAATCGCCGCTCGTGAAGAACAACCTCGCCGCCTCCTACGCCGACGCCGCCCTCTCCGAGTGGCGCTTGCGCGGCTACTCGCCGGATGCCTCCGCCTTGATCCATCGCGGACTCGCCGTGGTCCAGGACTGCCCTGAACTGGCGTGCAAATCGCGGGCCGCCGAACTCGAAGGATACGCCGGCCTCATCGATTGGTCCGGTGGCCGCGAATCAGAAGGCTTTGCTTCCCTCGAGCGCGGCATCCGGGATATGGAAGCACTGGCGGCGGCCCAGCCTTCAGAAGTAATCTTCGAGGGTGCGGCCGAAACCCTCCGGCGAAGTTACGCCCTCGCCCTCATCGCCTCCCACCGCCCCCAGCAGGCGCTCGCCGTTCTCCCCAAACGCGTCTCCCCCAACGACCCCCTCGCGGACCCCGAAACCTTCCTCGTCTACGGCGAGGCCCTCGAAGCGACTGCGCGACAAGCCTCCGCCCTGCCCTATTTCCTCGCCGCCCGCCGCGCCCTCGACAAGGACCCCGAACAGGGCTTCGAGCCCGCGCTCTTGCGCTGGAACGTCACCCGCGCCCTCGCCGGCGGCGACCTCGCCCTCCGCCGCCAGTCCATGCGCCTCGCCTCCGCTCTGCCGGCCGGCCCCTCCACCATCCGCATCTTCACCAGCATCAGCGCCGCCGACTTCGCCCGCACCGTCGCCGCAATCCCCAGCGCCCCGGCCCCGCTCCGCCAGGAAGCCATCCGCCTCCTCGCCTCCTGCTGCGCCGGCGTCCCCAGCCCCTACCGCGTCGAGCAGGTCGGCGCCATCGTCTCCACACCCTCCCCCGAAGATCTGCAAAAACTTACCGCCGCCCTCGCGGCCCGCTAACCCGCACCCCCAGCTCCCAAACCCGTCACAATAATCCAATGCGAACTCTCCGCTTCCTTCTCGCCTTCCCCCTCCTCGCCGCCGCCCAGGCCCCCGCGCCCGTCATCGTCAACGGCTCGGATTGGACCGCCCTCTTCAACGGCCACGACCTCTCCGGCTGGGTCAACGTCGGCCAGGAAAAATGGGTCGTCGACGACGGAACCATCCACGGCTCCGCCGTCAGCCACGAATACGGCTACCTCCGCACCGAAAAAGATTACTCCGACTTCGACCTCGCCCTCCGCTTCCAGTGCGTCACCCTCGGCAACTCCGGCCTCTTCTTCCGCGCCCGCTTCAAACCCGGCACCACCGAAATCATCCAGGGCCCCCAGTTCGAAATCGACTGCACCATCGGCCGCCACACCGCAGGCATCTACGACGTCGGCCGCGAATGGCTCGTCTGGCCCTCCCCGGAAAAAGAAACCGTCGTCCGCCAGCACGACTGGAACGAATTCATCCTCACCGTCCACGGCAACCACTACACGTCCCGCCTCAACGGCGTCCCCATGGTCGACTACACCGACCCCAAACAAAAAGGAACCACCGGCAGCATCGCCCTCCAACTCCACGCCGGCGGCGGCGCCAATATGCGCTTCAAAGACATCCTCATCCGCGACCTCACCCGCCGCTGACCCCGTGCCCCGCCTCTACTACTGCCATCACCACGATATGGGCCTTCCGCCGGGCCACAAATTCCCGGCGGAGAAATACTCCCTCGTCCGCCACTGCCTCGAACCCGATCAACTCTTCGAGTTCCTCCCCGCTCCGCCCGCCCCGCTCGAAACCATCGCCCTCGCCCACGACCCCGCCTACGTCCACAACTTCGTCGCCGGAACCCTCCCCGCCCAAGCCGTCCGCCGTATCGGCTTCCCCTGGACCGAAGGCCTCGTCCGCCGCACTCTCTCCTCCGCCGGAGGCACCCTCGCCGCCGCCCAGGACGCTCTCGCAACCGGATTCGGCGCCAACCTCGCCGGTGGCACCCATCACGCCTTCTACGCCGAAGGCGCCGGCTTCTGCGTCTTCAACGACCTCGCCGTCTCGATCCACTTCCTCCGCCGCGAAGCCGCCATCCCCCGCGCCGCCGTCATCGATCTCGACGTCCACCAGGGCGACGGCACCGCCGCCCTCTTCGCCTCCGACCCCAACGTCTTCACCCTCTCCCTCCACGGCCGCAATAACTTCCCCTTCCGTAAGCAGCAAAGCTCCCTCGACATCGCCTTCCCCGACCAAACCACGGACGACGCCTACCTCGAAGCCCTCGCCCGTGCCCTCCCTCGCGTCTTCGACTTCAACCCCGGCGTCATCCTCTACCAGTCCGGCGTCGACGCTCTCTCGACCGATCGCCTCGGCCGCCTCGCCCTCACCCCCGAAGGCCTCGCCGCCCGCGACCGCCTCGTCTTCAACGCCGTCCGCGCCGCCCGCCTCCCCCTCATCCTCACCCTCGGCGGCGGCTACTCCAACCCGATCCACCTCACCGCCCAAGCGCACGCCGCCACCTACCGCCTCGCCGCCCAAGTCCTGAGCGCAACGGACGGCGAGCGCCGGTTGCAGCACCCCGCAAATTAATTCCCCCAACCACGACCGCCCGCAGCGTGGTGTTCACCTCCGCCGCAACCGAGAACGCTTGAGCGTCATGAAGTTGACTTACACTCCGTCACCGCATCATCGCTAACTCTGAGAAACCCGCCGCTCCGGTGATGAGCCCCCGATCTCTCGGCCAGTTCACATGACGGCGAGTGAGCCTTGCAGCCAGGGCCGGCGATGCGTCGTGGCCTGAAAGCCTCTGATTCTGAAGCCGTCACGAGCGGGCGAAGGACTTATATAGCGCGGTCAGAAGAGGTAGCACGAACATCGCCTCAAAAGCTGCCGAGCAAAGCAATCCAACACCAAAAGCAAGCCTCGCTCGACCCTTGCCTAACTTGTGGAGCGCACGAAAACATCGGAAGACGCCTGTGAAGAAAAGTACAAAAACAACCGTTGTGGCAAGATAGGAGAGGATCAACACGGTGCGATCCCATCCTGGCAGTTGCCGGGCTTTAGCGAAGACCTCAGCTACGATCTGTGGATAATTCCCGCCCTCGGCCAACACTGGGCCGCTGATGGATCGTGTGGGGAACATCAGCACGGAAATTATCGGCATGTAGGCCGTCAGAAAACTGTATCCCGCGATGCAGGCACTCAGCCGGCCTTTGCCTCCAAAGACCTTCATCGCGCCATGCAGAATCAAAGCAACAACCAGATATTCGACGATTGTCTCCGCAACAACTGCGGCAATCAAGATCTTGTCCCCACTCTTCGATCCGATTCCCGGTGCGAACGGGATGCTAAGGATCAGTTCTACCAACGCGATGAAAAACAGAAACCGAAGTGCATACGCGAGCGTTGAATCTTTTTCGAGGTCGAACCGTTGAAATCCAGCGGGTCCCCGAGCGAGTACGGAAAACCACGTCGAGGCAATATCCTTGTTCTCATCGAAGATGGCCTTGGTCGTAGCGCTGATGTCCATAAGCTTTTCAGCCGCCGAACGCCTGCTCGCTCTTGGGTGCTTCGTTAATCCCGAAACAACGCAGACGGATTGCCGCAGACTCTTCCATCTCCCTACTTGATGGCGGCGTCTCGATATGTCCATCCCCACGGGAACACGCTCGCCATCATCTCTTGAGGTCGCCCCGGTGATCCGGGACTACGGTCCGAGTCGTGCTATGGCCCACCTCACCGCCCAGGCCCACGCCAACACCCACCGCCTCGCCGCCGAACTCCTGGCCTAGTTAATTCCCCCCACCAGAATCGCCCGCAGCATGCTGTTTGACACCGCGAAGTCCACGGTAGAAGTGCAGATGAGGTCGATTTTCGTGGTAACCGAAAACGCCTGCGTGTCATTCAGCGACACAACCGCCTGGCCACCCACGTCAACGGTCACGGTGCTGGAATCGCCGGACGTGCCGGTCCCCGGCGAGTAAGTCAATACACAAGTACCGCTGTCCGGGGTAAACCATATGTTCTGAAAGACTGTCTTCCCGTCGATGACGTAGTCGCCCGCCGGGACCGTTATGGATGCCGGTATTGCATTGCCAGGGCCGAAATCGAGGAAATTGGAATCCGACATGAAATACACGTGGCTCGGACCCGCCGGTCCCGCCGGACCGGTAGGTCCAACGGGTCCTTGCATGCCGGGAGGGCCCTGCGGTCCTGCAGGTCCTTGCACGCCCTGCGGCCCCATCGGGCCCATCGGCCCCACCTGATTCCAATGCAGCGGGATCTCGTATGCCTTGCAGCTACTCACCGAGTTGTCGATAACTCTCAAAGCGCCGCTGCTCGTGCTGTAGCAGCCATAGATCACCCCACTGGGGGCCGGGATCGTCGCTCGAAGACCAAGCACACTGAACACGGCCAATCCCAAAACCGCCGCCGAAGCGGCCCAAGTCCGTTTGTGAAACATGTTCTCCTCCATTCGAGACAGGCGCAAAACACGCCCCAAAACGCTCATCGCCATGCCAATAAATTTCGCCCTGTTCGCCCTCCGAATCATCGGCCCCGCTAGGGCCGGTCACCATTCCTCGCCAAACCGGCCCATCACTCCGTCGTCCCTGGGAAAATCTTGCGGGCGATCCGTGTGATGACGAAGCCTGCATCCGTCTCCATGGCCTGAAATTCCTTCCCGTTGTCGTCCATCACGAACGACACATGGAGCGGGAACGCCGGGATTCCCGGAATCGAAACCTGGAGCGTCATTGTCCCGGTGCAATCCGCATTCACCGTATAGGTGCCCGTGATGCTCACCGGACCCACGTTGCCGTTTTGGCTCAACGTCGCGGTAGCTGTCGTATTGCCCGCCGCGTCGAACGTTTGTGTGCCCATCTCCGCTACCGGCCCGGCCAGGCTGGGCGGCGCGGTGATGAATCCGGTGGATGTGTAAGCGAACGTCCCCTTCAGGGTGGCGTCGGAGCAACTTAGCTGTGCGTTCGCCGCCGGCGCTGTGCCCAAGGCCAGCGCCGCGATTACGGTCATGGTGAAAGCAATTGCGATAGTGCTACGGTTCATCTCGAACCTCCTTATTTCGTCGATCGATCCGGTGGCCGCGCCAATCCGGCTCACCTGCCACGAATAAGGATTCGCGAGGACCAAAGTTACAACATCCCGCCAACGGCGTAAAATAAGCCCCAGCGTGCACCCGTGCCAAACTGCCCCCAATGCGGAGCCCAGTTAGGTTCCGGTGATCCCGCGGGACTGTGCCCGAACTGCCTGATCCAGGCCGCCTTCGATAGTTCCCCTGGCGCCACCCTACTCACTAAGTCGGGCTCGCAAACCGCAGCCGCTGACGCCGAATTTGGCCGCTATCAAATCATTCGCCCCATCGGCGAAGGAGGCATGGGAACCGTCTACTTGGCCGAGCAGCGCGAACCCATCCGCCGCCGCGTTGCGATCAAGGTCGTCAAACTCGGCATGGACACCAACCAGGTGCTGGCCCGCTTCGCCAACGAGCGCCAGTCCCTCGCCCTGATGGACCACCCGAACATCGCCCGGATCTTCGACGCCGGCGCCACGCCCAAAGGCCGTCCCTACTTCGTGATGGAGTACATCGACGGCCTGCCCATCACCGAGTACTGCGACAACAAGCGATTGACCATCGGCCAAC
>DAIDIH010000136.1 GCA_027459465.1 Bryobacterales bacterium
CTGCGCTGCGGAGCCGCCAACTCCGTCTGTTCTACAGGCAACTGGTTGAGATTCGACTTGGGCACTGAACGGGATTCTTTCTCCGCCCTCTACAGTAATTGACGGCGGGGAAGGTGTCTCAGTCATGTTGGCACAAAGGGGTTCGAGCAAGCGAACAACGCGGGCTCGTGATTGGGCGTGCATTTCGAAATACGAATTCGGGCGGCGGAAGAGCCACCAGATATGTCCGTACGCCAACTCGACCCAGCGCGCGGCGCGTTCGGCAAGGCTTCCCCGAGCGCGGCAGGGGAGTTGGAACAGCAGCGCTCCGCCCGGCGCCAGAAGGCGCACCATCTCGCGGAGATAGCGGCGGCTCCAGCGCGCCGGCATGTGTTGAAGCGTCATGTTCGAGTAGATGAAATCGAAGGCGGAGGACGGTAGTGCCGAAAGGTCGGGGCGAGTGTTGAGAAGGTACTCACAGCGTCCCCCACTGTGGTCGTGGACGCGGGCGAGCTCGATCATCGGAGCGGAGATGTCTACGCCGGTGACGCGCATGAAGTATCGGGCCAAGGCTTGGGTAAGACGGCCGGCGCCGCAGCCGAAATCGAGTGCGCGACGACGAGCCAAGACTGGGTATATTCGGTCGAGATAGCCCACGACCCCCTGGATTTCGACGATCCCCGTCGAAAAGAATTCATCGACATCCCAGCGGTTGCCGGTCTTCCCAGGAGCGGCGAGGATGGCCCAGTACGGGTCGCGCTCGGCGAGGAGGGTCCACTGGCGTTCAACTGCCCGCAGGCTCATGGTTTCATGATCGCGGAACGCCAGACGGAAAGCGACTGCGGTTCCTGTTGTAAAATGAAAACTCGAGCCACCCTAGCTCAGTTGGTAGAGCGGCTGATTCGTAATCAGCAGGTCGCCGGTTCAAGCCCGGCGGGTGGCTCCATAGAATCAATCACTTGCCGTCCCGGCTCCAAAAATCGTTGTTCAAAATTGTTCAATTAGCCGGCCGGTCTGGCTTAGGCGGCCGTTTTAGGAGCGAGTCGAGCGACTCAACCGCGGCAGGTAGCCGCGGTCAAACACCACCATCGTGCCGGGCAAGAAGGAAATTTTGCGCGCCTGTTTGACGCCGGCCTGTTTGCCCTCGGTGATGACGGCGTAGCAGGGCAGGCAGCCGTCGTGGTCCAGAACCAGGTGCAGCTTCAGCGCGCCCTTGGTCTTCTTGTACCGCGCCCAATCGAAGGTCTCGGCGCACAACTCGACCATGCGGGAGTCCAGACTCAGAAGCTTGTGCTTGAAGCGGAACTTGCGCCGCATGCGCGAGGCGGCCTCGGCCTGGCAGCGAGCCAGGATTTGACCGAAGATCGCCCGATACAGTTGCCAGGTCCGGTGGGCGTTGGCGCAGGAAAGCGTGGTCGCCTTGGCGCAATCGGTGACGCCGAGATGACGCAACTTGCCCTCCAACGCCGCCAGCCCGCCGCAAATCTCTCGCAGGCTCTGGGCGTAAGCGAGTTGGCAAAACAACATGGCGACAAACTGCTGCCAACAGGTGAATCCGCGAGCATGGCGCTCGGCCTTGTGCTCACGAACCAGCGCCTCAAATTCCAAGCGCGGGAAAAACGGCAAAAGCGGACTGAAAATGCTGCATACTCGATTCGTGGCGGGGTCGCTCCCTGGTAGTTGAACTCAGTTTCTTGCCGAAATCTGAGCCAAAACTACCAGAATGGGCGCCCCGCGGTTTCGCTACACCTCACGCCCGTGGCGCAAAGCTAATTTGCACGGGAGTGGTCTGCCCCGAAACCGCCAGAGCGCTCCACCCAACCGTTCCGGCTCAGCCAACTTTCCTGGCGAGGGTTACCGAATCGCGGCGGAATCAGCCGAAAAGGTCGCCTCGGTGTTAGCCGCCTGAGCCGTATTTCGCCTCGCGCAGGACTGCCCCCACCCTCCGGCGCACAGCGCTTCGTAAGTCCGGTAACCGCCCGAAAGATTTCGCGCACGGAATCCCCGCTGAGTCAGTATCCGGCACGCGTAATACGATCGCCGTCCCGCCCGGCAGATCACCCAGATCTCCCGCTCGCGCGGCAACTCACCCACCCGCGCCCGCAACTGCCCAAGCGGAATGTTCACCGCCCCCTCCACCGGCCCCCCGGGAACCTCGTCCACTTCCCGGACATCCAGCAGAAACGGCCCGTCCGAGCCTATCTCGCTCCACGCGGCGAGTCCGACATCGCCCCGCACCACGTTCGCCGCCGCCATTCCCGCCATGTTCACCGCGTCCCGTGCCGAGCCGTACTGCGGCGCATAGCAAAGCTCCACCTCCTCCAAATCGAACACCGTCGCGCCGCTCTCGATCGCCATCGCAATTACGTCAATCCGCCGCTCCACGCCCTCCTCGCCCACCGCCTGCGCTCCCAACACCACACCGTCCGGCTCGCGAAACAGCAGCTTCATGTGGATCGTCTTCGCGCCCGGATAATATCCGGCATGGTGCCCGGGGTGCACATACACCGTGCGGTAGTCCCCGATCCCCGCGCTCTCTAGCGTCCTCTCCGTCTCCCCCGTTATCGCCGCCGTCAACCCGAAAACGCCGCATACCGCCGTCCCCTGCACCCCGGCGAACCGCGACCGCCTCCCACAGATCGAATCCGCCGCCACCCGCGCCTGCCGGTTCGCCGGACCCGCTAGCGGCATCAGCCCCCATCGCCCCGTCAACCGGCTCCGTACCTCCACCGCGTCCCCAACCGCCCATATCGCTGCATCGCTCGTACGCATCCGCTCATCCACGCGGATCCCGCCGCAGCGGCCGATATCCAGCCCCGCTGCCCGCGCCAGTTGGTTCTCCGGCCTCACGCCAATCGCCAGAATCACGATATCGGCAGCGAAACGCGCACCCGCCTCTGTGCGCACCACCAACCCGCCATCGGCCCCCGGTTCAAACCCCGCCGCACCATCGCCCAGATGCAGCCCCGCAATATGACCGGCCACCCGCCGCCGCACATATTCCGCCATCTCCGCATCGAGCAGCGGCATCACCTGATCCGCCGCCTCGGCAATCGTCACCTCCATGCCGCGGCGCACCAGATTCTCCGCCATTTCAAGGCCGATGAACCCACCCCCAACCACAACCGCACGCCGCGCGCCCCGCGTCTCGATCCAATCCCGGATGTCCTCGCTGTCGGCAAGCGTGCGGAGAGTGAAAATGCCCGGCAGTTCGATTCCCGGCCATGCGGGCCGAACCGGCGCCGCGCCCGGCGACAACACCAGCGCGTCGTAGCTCTCGCGATACTCGCGCCCGCTGTCCACCTCCCGCACCAAAACGCACCGCGACCGCCGGTCGATCCCGATCACCTCGTTCCGCACCCGCACCTCGATCCGGAACCGTTCCCGAAACAAATCCGGACTCGCCAGCAGCAGCTCCGACTCGCGGTCAATCACGTTCCCCACGAAATACGGTAGGCCGCAGTTGGCGTACGAAACGTAATACCCGCGCTCGAAAACGATGATCTCCGCGTTCTCGTCCAGCCTCCGCAGCCGCGCCGCGCACGTCGCGCCGCCCGCCACCCCTCCCACAATCAGGACCCGCTTCCCGGCCATATCTCTACTCCGCCTCCCGCCGTTTGACGACGCCGGCTACGCCAAGAACGCGTGAAGCTACTAGATGCAACTCACATTCATATTAGAAATACTCTTAGACCTCAGTCAAGCAACGCTCGGTCCGCGCTCTGCCTTCCGATAGATGCAGAAATCATCTATTTCGCGATATCCTGAATCCGGAAGCCCGGAACGCACCCGCCAAGGAGAAGCCTCTTGCCCCAACGAATCTGCCGCCGCCATGGCAAGGATCAACCCTGCACTTGCGCCATGGGCAACGTCTACCGCTTCGTCGAACCCGTCGTCCTGCTGCTGCTGAAGAAAAAAGGCCGCTCCTACGGCTACGACCTCTCCTCCGACCTTCAGGACTTCGCCCTCACCGACGCCGAAATCGAGCGCGCCGCCCTCTACCGCACCCTCCGCCAGTTGGAGGGCAACGGCAACGTCCGCTCCGAGTGGGAAACCGATAAAGCCGGGCCCGCCCGCCGCGTCTACAAACTCACCGCCAAAGGCGAGCGCCACCTCGATGAGTGGGCCACCGTCCTCGACAACCTGTCCAAATCCATGGCCCGCTTCGTCAAGGACACCCGCACCACGCTCCGCGAATAAGACCCTCCGCTACAGCCCATCCCCCGCCGGTTCCGTCTCCTGCTCCTCCAGCGTAAACTCCCATCCGCAGTACTCGCCCGGCGCGCTCTCCGGCGGGCACCGCAAACAAGTCGTCCGGATCCGCGGATCGATCGTCCGCGCGAACGTCTCGAATTCCACTACCCCCACGCGCTTGCACGGAAACGCCGCCAGGCCTTTGCGCTCGCGCGTCTGCTGAACCCGGCACTCGTCCATGAAGAACCGCAGCCGCCGCCGGTCCTCGCTCCACGCGGTCCGCTGCGCGTTCACCACGGCGTACAGACGCAGCGCCAGCGCTTTCTCGAGCGCCTCCAGACCCCCATCCGCCGGAATCTGAAACACCGTCATGATCCGCCGCGCCTCCGCAGCCGCGAACCGTTCCCACGAACGCGCGTCCAACTCAATCGCCGTATCCAGCCCGAACCGCTCCTCCGCCGCAAGGAACCAGCAGCCGTCATGGGCCAGCCAGTTCTTGGCAAACATCTCCACCACGCGCAAAAGCTCCTCGCGCCCCATCGACTCAAAAGCGCTCATTGGCTCAGCCCTCTATCCGGCACTAGCCCACAGGGCCGCGAGCGGCGCAAGCCGCGCGGCTCCGTTGTGGGCGATTCAAGTCTAGCCCCAAATGCCCTTTACACGCTGACACGAAGTCCCCCACAAACAGCAGCGCCCACCCTTTCGGGTGGGCGCAATCGGGAAAAACCGGAAAATCGGTTGTTACTTGGCCTTCTTCTGCTTCTGCTGGCCCACGCGCACTTTGAAGTGCATCTGCTTGGCTTCCTGGAACGCTTTGTGATCGTGACGCGCCACCGCATCCTGCAGGTAACCGTCGACGCTGGCATCCTTGGGAAGCACAGCCATGAGCGTGAAATTTTCGTTGCACACCGGGCAGAAGGGCCGGAAGCGCTTCACGTTGGGAATTGCCATACCGTCCAAAAGCATAGCATAGTGGTACAGTTGTGCGCATGGCCGCACGCCCGCGGGGGCTTCGGGAAGGGGGACAAGCACTAAGAAAATGGCCGCAACCATCAAGGAAGTAGCTCAAAGGGCAGGGGTTTCCGTCGGCACCGTCTCGAACGTCCTCAGCGGCCTCACCCCCGTCAGCGAGGAACTGCGCGCGCGCGTCCACGCCGCCGTCGCCGAACTCGACTACCACCCCAACTACGTCGCGCGCAGCCTCAAAACCCGCCAGACCCATATGCTCGGCCTGGTCATCAGCGACATCACCAACCCCTTTTTCCCCCAACTCATGCGTGGCGCCGAGGACGCCGCCTGGAAGCACAACTACGTCCTCACCACCTTCAACACCGGCGAGCAACTCGAGCGCGAAAAACAAATCCTCGATGTCCTCCGCCGCCGCAGCGTCGACGGCATCCTCATGGTGCTCGCTTCTGACGGCGGCGAACTCAGCCACATCCGCCAGGCCATGCAGTCCTCCCCAGTCGTCTTCGTCGATCGTGTCCCGCACACGGGTGACTGGGACACCATCTGCGCCGATAACGCCGGCGGCGCGCGCGATTGCGTCGCCCATCTCCTCGCCCAGGGCCACTGCCGCATCGGCATCCTCGCCGGAGCCCAGGCCCTCCACACCGGCCGCGAGCGCCTCCGCGGCTACCTCGAGGCTCTGGAAGCCGCCGGCATCACCCCCTGCTCCTCACTCATCCACGACTGCGGCTTCCGGCGCGAACAGGCCTGCGCCGCCACAGAGCGCCTTCTCTCCCTCGACTCCCCGCCCACCGCCATCTTCTCCTGCAACATCATGATGACCCTCGGCATGCTCGAAGCCGTCGCCCGGCTCAACCGACGCTGCCCCGAAGACGTCGCCCTCGCCACCTTCGACGACCTTCCCCTCCTCCGCGCCATCCGCCCCCACCTCACCGCCGTCGCCCAACCCGCCTACGACCTCGGCTACCGAGGCGCCGAAATGCTCATCCACCGCATCCAGGGCAAACTCCCCGAACAACGCGTCCAGCTCACCCTCCCCGCCACCGTCGTCGTCCGCGAGTCCACCGCCCCGCCGTTGCTATCATGAAAAGCGGACCGGGACGCTTGGCCGCTCCGCCCGCGCCGCCGCCCTGGGCGCTCCAAGCTCACCGCCCGCCCCTCATCTGGTACATCTTTCGTGAAGCCATTCGACCCGTCGCAACTACCAAAACACTTTGAGTCCCGCCAAGTCGAGGAGAAATGGGCCGCCGCCTGGGAAACCTTGGGCGTCTATCACTACGACCCCGCGCGTCCCCGCTCGGAAACCTTCGTCATCGACACCCCTCCGCCCACCGTCAGCGGCTCGCTCCACATCGGCCACGTCTTCAGCTACACCCAAACCGACGTCGTCGCCCGCTACCAGCGCATGCTCGGCCGCAACATCTGCTACCCCATGGGCTGGGACGACAACGGCCTCCCCACCGAACGCCGCGTCCAGAACTACTTCCACGTCCGCTGCGATCCCCACCACCCCTACGAACCCGCGCTCGACCTCCCGCCCGCCGGCCCCAAGGACGAAGGCGCGCCCCGCAAAGTCTCCCGCCCCAACTTCATCGAACTCTGCCTCCGCCTCACCGCCGAAGACGAACGCGCCTTCCAGGCCCTCTGGAAACGCATCGGCCTCACCGTCGACTGGCGCGAAGAATACTCCACCATCGACGCCCGCTGCCGCAAGGCCGCTCACCTGAGCTTCCTTGACCTCTACCGCAAAGGCCACGTCTATTCCACCGTTGCTCCCACCATGTGGGACGTCGATTTCCAAACCGCCGTCGCCCAGGCCGAAGTCGAAGACCGCAAAGTCCCCAGCCACTACCACCACCTCCGTTTCGCCGTCTCCGGCTCCGATGAGTCCTTCGTCATCGCCACCACGCGCCCCGAACTTCTCGCTTCCTGCGTCGGCGTCGCCGCCCACCCCGAAGACCCGCGCTACAAACACTTATTCGGCCGCGAAGCCGTCACCCCCGTCTTCGGCGCCCCCGTCCGCATCTTCCCCAGCGAGTTAGTCGACCGCGAAAAAGGCACCGGCATCCTCATGGTCTGCACCTTCGGCGACGCCACCGACGTCGCCTGGTGGCGCAGCGAAAATCTGCCTCTCCGCCAGACCCTCGGCCGTGACGGCCGCTTCCTACCCGTCACCTTCGGCGCCCCCGACTGGCCCAGCATCGACCCCGCCGCCGCCAACCACGCCTACTCTCACCTCGCCGGCCGCAACATCAAGCAGGCCCGCCGCGCCATGGTCGAACTCCTCCGCTCCTCCGGCGCCCTCATCCGCGACCCCGAACCCATCGAGCACGCCGTCAAATTCTTCGAAAAGGGTGAACAGCCCCTCGAATTCGTCACCTCGCGCCAATGGTTCGTCCGCCTCCTCGACAAAAAGGACGCCCTCCTCGAAATGGGCGACCGCATCGAATGGCACCCCGCCTTCATGCGCGCCCGTTACCGCTCCTGGACCGAAAACCTCAACATGGACTGGTGCATCAGCCGCCAGCGCTACTTCGGCGTCCCCTTCCCGCTCTGGTATCCGGTCCTCGCAAACGGCGAACCCGACTTCTCCAACCCCATCCTCGCCCCCGAGTCCATGCTCCCCGTCGACCCCATGTCCACCCCGCCTCCCGGCTTCGACGAATCCCAGCGCGACACTCCCGGCGGCTTCACCGCCGAATCCGACGTCTTCGACACTTGGTTCACCTCGTCCCTCAGCCCCCAAATCGTCGCCGGGTGGGGCGAAGACCCGGCCCGCTTCGAGCGCCTCTTCCCCATGGACGTCCGCCCGCAAAGCCACGAAATCATCCGCACCTGGGCCTTCTACACCATCGTCAAGGCGATGCTCCACTCCAACACCATCCCCTGGAAACACGTCGCCATCTCCGGCTGGATCCTCGATCCCGACCGCAAAAAAATGTCCAAGAGCAAGGGCAACGTCGTCACCCCCATGCACCTGCTCGACGAGTATGGCTCCGACGCCGTCCGCTACTGGAGCGCCAACGCCCGCCTCGGCGCCGACACCGCCTTCGACCCCAACGTCCTCAAAGTCGGCAAACGCCTCGTCACCAAACTTTTCAACGCCGGCAAATTCGTCCTCGGCCAAACCGCCGAACCCGGCCCCATCGTCCGCCCCCTCGACCAAGCTTTCCTAGCAGCCCTGGCCAAAACCATCGAGCGCGCCACCGCCTGCTTCGATGCCTGGGACCACGCCGGCGCCCTCGAAGCCGCTGAGCAGTTCTTCTGGCGCGGCTTCACCGACAACTACCTCGAACTCGTCAAAGCCCGCGCCCGCTCGGAAAACGACGCCGAAGGCCGCTCCTCCGCCGTCTCCACCCTCCGCCTCGCCCTCAGCGTCCTCCTCCGCCTCTTCGCGCCCTTCGTGCCCTTCATCACCGAGGAAGTCTGGTCCTGGTCCTTCGCCGAAGAATCCGGCCAACCCAGCATCCACCGCGCCCCTTGGCCCAAACTCGAAGCCACAGCCGGCGCCGGCGATCTTTTTGAGACCGCCATCGCCGCCTTCGCCGCCGTCAACCGCACCAAGAGCGAAGGCAACGTCAGCATCGGCCGCGCGGTGGAAACTCTCGCCCTCGCCATGCACCCCTCGACCGCCGCAGTCCTCCGCCCCGCCGTCGACGACCTGCTCGGCGCCGTCCGCGGCCGCGACTGCCAGATCGAGCATCGCGACTCCCTCGCCCCCGGCGTCATCGAAGTCCTCGCCATCGCCTTCGCAGCCGCCTGACACGTCGGCCCCGCCCGAGAAATCCCGTGCCCTATGTAGAAAACGAAGGAGCCAGAATCTGGTGGGAAGAACAAGGCTCCGGCGAGCCCATCCTCCTCATCATGGGCTTGAGCTTCACCCTCGACATGTGGCACCGCACCGCCCCCGCCCTCGCGCCCCGCTATCGCTTAATCCTGTTCGACAACCGCGGCGTCGGCCGCAGCAGCGTCCCCCGCGGCCCCTACTGGATCCCCCGCATGGCCCGCGACGCCCGCGCCGTCCTCGACTCGGCCGGCGTTCAAACCGCCCACATCATCGGCGCCTCCATGGGCGGCATGATCGCCCAGGAGTTCACCCTCCGCTGGCCCGAACGCGTCCGCTCCCTCGTGCTGGCGTGCAGCACCTGCGGAGGCCCCCACGCTCACCTCCCGCGCATCATGGAATTCTTCTCCCGCCCCGAGTGGAACCGCTTCCGCCCCGAAGACCGCATCCGCGCCTTCAACCCCCTTCTCTACGCCGCCGGCACCCCGGAAGAACTTATCGAAGAAGACACCGCCATCCGCCTCCGCTGGGTCCCCACCTTCCGCGGCTACCGCAACCAGATCCTCGGCCTGCTCTGCTGGTCCAGTTACCGCCGCCTCCCCCGCATCGCCTGCCCCACCCTCGTCATCCACGGCGACTCCGACCTCATCCTCCCGCCCCAAAACGCCTTCACCCTCGCCCGCCGCATCCCCAACGCCCGCCACGTCATTCTCCCCAACGCCGGCCACATGTTCTCCACCGACCAACCCACCCTCGCCCACCAAGCGCTCTTCGACTTCCTCGAAAGCCTCGACAACTCGGGCACAAGTCCACGCCCCGCGAACCCATGACTCATGGCTCCCGCCCCTCAGTGCGCCGCCATGCAGCGCAGCGTGTCCCGCGCGATCAGCAACTCCTCGTTCGTCGGCACCACCCAACCCTTCAACCGCGACGACGGCCGCGCAATCGAACCTTCCCGCCCTACCGTCGCCACGTTCGCCGCTTCGTCCAGTTGCAGCCCGAGCACCGAAAGCGGCCGGCAGATCCGCGCCCGAACCTCCGCCGAGTTCTCGCCAATGCCGCCCGCAAATAGCACCGCATCCGCCCCACCCATCGCGACATAGTAAGACCCGATGTACTTACTCACCCGGTAACAGAACGCGTTCACCGCCAACTCCGCCCGCTCGTTCCCCTTCGCCGCCGCGGCCAGCACGTCGCGCATGTCCCTCGAAACACCCGAAATCCCAACTAACCCCGATTGCGTGTTCAGAGTCACGTCCACTTCCGCATGCCCCATCTCCGCCCGTTCGAGCAAGTAAAGCACCGCGCCCGCATCCAAATCCCCCGGCCGCGAACCCATGATCAACCCCTCAAGCGGCGTGAAACCCATAGATGTATCCACCACCTTGCCGTGATCGATCGCACAGACCGAGCACCCATTGCCGAGGTGGCACGTGATCAGCCGGTACTTCTCCCGCGTGTCCCCGTGAATCTGCGCGAAGCGGTAGGAAACAAAACGGTGCGACGTCCCGTGAAACCCATATCGCCGCAGTTTATCGCGCGTGTAGTAAATGTACGGCACGCCGTAAATATAGGCGTGCGGCGGCATCGTCTGATGAAACGCCGTATCGAACACCGCCACCTGCGGCACCCGCGGTAGAATCTTCTTCGCCGCGTAAAACGCCTTCAGGTTATGCGGATTGTGCAGCGGCGCCAGATCGCTCAACGCCTCGATCTGCCGCACCGTGTCGTCCGTCATCAGCGTCGACGAGTGGAACCGCTCGCCCCCATGGACAATCCGGTGCCCCACGCCGTCGATCTCGTCGAGCGACCCCAACAGCCCGCTCTCCCCCGCCAGCCACGCGAACGTCGCCTGGATCGCTTCCTGGTGCCGCAGCACCTCCCGCACCGTCTCCTGCGGTTCCTGTCCCGCCACCAGCAACCGGCTCCGGGCGTCCGTGCTCCCGATCCGCTCGAACACCCCCTGCGCCAGCATCCGGTCCTTGTTGGCCACAATCTGTTGAAAGCTCGTCTCGATCAACTGGAACTTCAGCGACGAGCTGCCGCAATTCATCACTAGGATGCGCATAGTTAATAAGGCCACCGCCAGTCGCGCACTTCCGGCATATCCTCGCCGTGCACCGTGATGTACCGCGTATGCTCGGTTAACTTATCCCGGAATTGCTGCCGCGCGTGCGCCGCAATGTCCTTCAGCTTCCCGATCCGGTCGATCGCCTGCATCGCCAGATGGTAGCGGTCAAGGTCGTTCAGCACGCACATGTCGAAGGGCGTAGTGGTGGTCCCCTCTTCTTTATACCCGCGCACGTGAATGTTCGCATGATTGCGCCGCCGGTACGTCAGCCGGTGAATCAGCCACGGATATCCGTGATAGGCAAACACCACCGGTTTGTCCGTCGTGAAGAGCGCGTCGAAATCCGCGTCGCTCAGCCCATGCGGATGCTCGCTCTGCGGCTGCAGCGTCATCAGATCCACTACGTTCACCACCCGGATCTTCAACTCCGGCAGCGTCTGCCGCAGCAGGTCCACCGCCGCCAGCGTCTCGAGCGTGGGCACGTCCCCCGCGCACGCCATCACGATATCCGGCTCCACTCCGGCATCGTTGCTCGCCCACTCCCATATCCCGATCCCCGCCGTGCAATGCTTCACCGCCGACTCCATGTCCAGCCACTGCGGCGCCGGCTGCTTGCCCGCCACAATCACGTTCACATAGTGCCGGCTCCGCAAACAATGGTCCGCCACCGACAGAAGCGTGTTGGCGTCCGGCGGCAGATACACGCGCACCACTTCCGCTTTCTTGTTCACCACGTGATCGATAAACCCCGGGTCCTGATGGCTGAACCCGTTGTGGTCCTGCCGCCACACGTGCGACGTCAGCAAATAGTTCAACGAAGCGATCGGCCGCCGCCACGCCAGATGGCGCGTCGTCTTCAGCCATTTGGCGTGCTGGTTGAACATCGAATCGACAATGTGAATGAACGCCTCGTAACAGGAAAAGAATCCGTGCCGCCCCGTCAGCAGATACCCTTCCAGCCACCCTTGGCACATGTGCTCGCTCAGCACCTCCATCACCCGCCCCTCCGGGGCCAGATGATCGTCGTAGGGATACCGCTGCGCCATCCACACCCGGTTCGTGGTCTCAAACAGCGCGTTCAGCCGGTTCGAATTCGTCTCATCCGGCCCCACGACACGGAAATTCCGCGCTTCTTCGTTCTCCTTCATCACGTCGCGCAAAAACTGCCCCAGAATCCGCGTCGCCTCCGCCTCCGTCGCTCCCGGCCGCTTCACATCCACCGCATAATTCGCAAACGGCGGCAGCACCAGGTCCTTCAACAGCAGCCCGCCGTTCGAGTGCGGATTCCCGCTCATCCGCCGCGTTCCCGCCGGCGCGATCGCAGCAATCTCCGCCCTAAGTTTCCCCTCCGCGTCGAATAACTCCTCCGGCTTGTAACTCTTCATCCACTCTTCGAGTAACTTCAGGTGCTCCGGCTTCGTCGCCAGTTCCGAAAACGGCACCTGGTGCGACCGCCAGAAGTCCTCCGTCCGCTGCCCGTCCACCGTCTTCGGCCCCGTCCATCCCTTCGGCGACCGCAGCACAATCATCGGCCACCGGGGCCGCGCCGTCGCGCCGTTCTCCCGCGCCTCCCGCTGAATCGCCCGGATCTTGCCCAGTACCTCTTCGAACACCGCTGCCATCCGCTGATGCATCGCCTCGGGCTCGTGACCCTCCACATAATGCGGTTCGTAACCATAGCCCCGCATCAGTTCATCCAGTTCCTGATGCTCGATCCGAGCCAGCACCGTCGGATTCGCGATCTTATATCCATTCAAGTGCAAGATCGGAAGCACCGCCCCGTCCCGCGCCGGATTCAGAAACTTATTCGAGTGCCAGCTCGCCGCCAGCGGCCCGGTCTCCGCTTCCCCGTCTCCGATAATGCAAGCCACCACCAGGTCCGGATTGTCGAACGCCGCCCCATAAGCGTGCGCCAGCGCATAGCCAAGTTCGCCTCCCTCGTGAATCGAACCCGGTGTCTCCGGAGCAACATGGCTCGGAATTCCCCCCGGAAAGGAAAACTGTGTGAACAGCCGCTTCAATCCCGCCTCGTTCTGCGGAATATGCGAATAGGTCTCCGAGTATGTTCCCTCTAAGTAAGAGTTCGCCACCAGCCCCGGACCTCCATGCCCCGGACCTGCGATGTAAATCATGTTCACGTCATGCTTGCGAATCAGCCGGTTCAAGTGAACATACAGAAAGTTCAACCCCGGCGTCGTTCCCCAATGGCCCAGCAGCCGCGGCTTCACATCGCCCAACACGAGCGGCCGCCGCAACAACGGATTATCCATCAGATAAATCTGCCCGACCGATAAGTAGTTTGCCGCCCGCCACCACGCATTCATAACTTCCAGTTCTTTAGTAGTGAGCGGATTCGTAAGTGCGAGAGTTGAGGTTGTCATGGCGTTCCTTCTCCGATTCTCTCATCGCCCGGCACGATGGAGTGCTCCCACCCCTGCCCGGCCGGCAAATAGTTGCGTTATAGTTCGGTGAAAAGCCGGACATCATGTTGTTGTTGCGCGCAATTCGGCGCCCCGGCGACAGGAGGTAATTCGATGGGCCGCATCCTCGCCCTCACCGCCACCGTCATCTTGGCCCTGATCGTTTGGCAGTCTCTGCCCGCGCCGCCTCCCCAGGCCGCCGCGGGAACCGGCGAAATCACCGGCTTCGTGAAGAGCAAGTCGCCCTCCTCGATCTCCCTTTCCGTGGCCAACTGCTCCCCCGCCGCACCCGAAACGCGAATCTCCGTCAACGGCACAAGTCTCCAGGCCGCCCTCGCCAACTACGGCCTGTGCGATCGCGTGATCGCCGGCGTCACGTCACAAACCTCAGCCGGCGTCGCGTCCTACACTCTCACCAGCCTCCGCCCGCAGGCCGCCACTCTCTCCGGCCGCCGCCGCGGCGCACTTCTCGCCCTCAACGCCGCGCTCCTCCTCACCCTCACCTGGTTCTTCGCCGGCGACGTCCGCAAACTCCTCTTCATCGGCCAGGACAATCGCTACAGCGGATCAACCACCCAAATGTCGCTCTGGTTCCTGCTCACCATATCCGCCTACCTCACCGCCTTCGCCGTGAAAGCAAGTTGCGGCGTCTTCGGATTGAACATCCCAACGAACCTGCTCATGCTCTCCGGCCTCAGCGCCATCAGCTTCGCCGGAGCCAAAGGCATCACGAACAAGAAACACAATGACGCCGTCACCGCCCACGCCGCGCGCACCAAAACGTCCGCCGACTCACCCCGTTTCCCCCAGGACTACGTTCAGAATGACGATAACCAGTTCGACTTCGGCGACTACCAGATGATCCTCATCACCCTCATCGCCCTCGTCTCCTACCTCGTCCACCTCTTCCAGTTCCTCGCCGGCGTCGAACTCCGCGCCGCCGCTTCCCTCCCCGACGTGGACACAACTATCCTCGGGCTTTTCGGCGTCGGCCACGGAGCGTATCTCGTAAAGAAATCCGTCTCCGACGTCAAAAGCTGACTTCGTCTCAGGTTCTAGGTTGATTTAGCGGCCCGACCGGCCGCTTCTTACCGCGCTCAAGTAAATCGCCCGCCCCCCGACGGTGCGCACCCAGCCCCCGAAGAACCCGACGAACTCGAGGCAAACGTCGACAACTGCCGCTTCACCTCTTTCGATTTACACTCCGGACACTCAATCTCCGCATCGGCATCGCGCATCGAGCGCAATCGCTCAAACCTCTCGCCGCACGTCTGGCAGCGGTATTCGTACATTGGCATTTTGTCGTTCTCCTGCGGGAAGCCTACGGCGCCAGCCGGCGATAGCCTCGCGCACCGTACAGCAGCGGTTTTCCCTCCGCCGTACTCACTTTCACAACCTCCCCAAACACAACCGTATGGTCGCCCGCTCGGTATTCCCCGGTGCGCCTGCACTCAAACGCGGCCACCGACCCGTCAATAAGTGGCGGACCATACACTCCCTGATTCCAACTTACCCCATCGAACCGTCCCTCGGGTTTTTCCGCGAACGCCGCCGCAATCCCCCGCTGCGTCTCCTCGAGCACGCTCACCGCAAACCACTCACTTTGCAGGAAATAGTCAAGCGCCGGCGTGTCGTTGCCGATCGAGATCAAGATCAGCGGCGGCTCCAGCGAGACCGGCGTGAACGAACTGATCGTCAGCCCCTGCGGTTCCCCACCCGGCCCCAGAACCGTGGCTATGCTTACAGAAGTCGCTATCCGCGAGCACGCATCACGGAACTTATCCGAATTCACAACTTCTCCGATCGGTTTAGCGCGGCCTACATCCGGCCCGGCGCTCTTGACAACCATATAACTCTAATCCTATCATGTAGTTTGCTTGGTTCTTCCGCATTTTACGGGACATTTCGGCGGTAATTTGTTCCGGCGCATCGCTGAGGGGGCAACTTGATCAAACTAGACATCATCAATGAAGTCGTCAATCGCACCGGCATCACTAAGACCAAAGCGGAGATGGCGGTCGAAACCGTATTCGAAAGCATGAAGCGTGCCTTGGCTAGCGGCGAGCGGATCGAGTTGCGAGGCTTCGGAATCTT
>DAIDIH010000137.1 GCA_027459465.1 Bryobacterales bacterium
CACCGCGGCCGCGTCGCTCTCACTGGTGAAGTCAAAGCCCTCACCGCCGGCATCGCCCGCATCTTCGGCCGCGACGCGCGCACCCCCGAAGCCCGCCGTCCCGTCGGCTACCTCCCGGAAAACCACCGCTTCCCCACCTACTTCACCGGCTACGGCATGCTCGATTTCTACGCCGCCCTCAGTGGTGTCCCGGCCGCCGAACGCCGCCGCCGCATCCCCGAAATGCTCGAACGCGTCGGCCTCTCCGGCTGGGACGCCATGCGCATTGGCAAATACTCCAAGGGCATGCTCCAGCGCCTCGGCCTCGCCCAAGCCATGCTCCACACCCCAGACCTCCTCATCCTCGACGAACCCTCCGACGGCGTCGACCCCGTCGGCCGCCGCCACATCCGCGAAATCCTCTCCGAACTCGAACAGCGCGGCACAACCATCTTTCTCAACTCCCACCTCCTCGTCGAAGTCGAATTATTCTGCCGCGAAGTCGCCATCCTCCACCGCGGCCGCGTCGCCCTCACGGGCGTTGTCAAGGCCCTCACCGCCGGCAAAGGCTACCGCCTCACCGCCTCCGCTGTCCCGGACCGCCTGCGCGAAACCCTCACCGCCCGCGCCTCCGCCGTCGCCGATAAAAACGGCCACGTCGATTTCCAGTTTCCCAATCGCGACGAAGCCAACTCCGCCCTCGACCTCCTCCGCGCCGAACGCTGCCCCATCGAAGGCCTCACCCAAACCACCAGCACCCTCGAAGACGTCTTCGTCCGCACCGTCGAAGGGGCCAAACAATGAACGCCCGCGCCACCCTCGCCCTCCTCACCGACACCTTCCGCGAAGCCCTCGCCCGCAAAATTTTCTGGGGCCTCTTCGGCCTCTCCGCCCTCCTCATCACGTTTTTTCTCTTCGTGATGAAGATCGACGTAGTCGCCGGAGCCACCGCCACCGTCTCACTGTTCGGGCGCAACGCCGGCCCCGTCGCTGACGTCCATCGTCTCATCCAGGGAGTCTATGGATTCGTAGCCGTGTTCTTATACACATGGGGTATGTTTCTCGCGGTCTTCGCCTCGGCCGGCCTCATTCCAAGCCTTCTCGAACCCGGCCGCATCGAGCTTCTGCTCTCCAAACCCGTCTCCCGCATTCGCATCCTGCTCGGCCGGTACCTCGGCAATCTGCTCGTGGTCGGCGCAAACACCATCTTTCTTGTACTAGGCGTATGGACGATCTTCGGCTGGAAAACGGGCCTCTGGCCTGTCTCATTTCTCATCGCGATTCCCACCACGGTCTTCATCTTCTCCGTGCTCCTCGCCGTGGTGGCTCTGGTTGGGGTTCTCTGGGAGAGCACGGCGCTGGCGGTCATGGTCCCCGTCGCGCTCATGATCATCAGCCCGATCCTGGCGCAGGAAAAACTCGCCCGAAAACTTCTCTCCTCCGAGTGGTCGCGCGATCTCTGGAAAGCGCTCTATCTCTCTACGCCGCGCGTTTTCGACGTCGGCTTCTCGACGCTCGCCACCATTCGCGACCGCTCCTTCGGCAGCCTCGAGCCGGTCTGGACCTCCGCCGCGTTCGGACTCGTCATGCTCTCCGCCGCCCTCATCGTCTTCGCGAGGCGGGATTTTTAATGCGGCCCTGCGCCGCCGCGCTCGTCGCCTTCTTTGCCCTTACGCTGGCCGCCTGCGACAGCGGGCGCATCGGCGCCGTCCGCATCGACCCTTCGCTTCAGTCCCTCGTCCCCGGCAACACCACCATGCTCGCCGGCGCCGATATCGACTCCCTCCGCAACACCGCCTTCTACCAGCGCGCCATCCGCGTCGCCGACGCCGACGGCCTCGACTCCCTCACCCGTCTCACCGGCATCGATCCCCGCAAGGACGTTCACGAGGTCCTCACCTGCTCGGACGGCAAAACCGCCGTCGTCCTCGCCGATGGCCGCTGGGATAACAACGCCGTCCAGCAGCACCTCGCCTCCAACGGCGCCGCTCGTTCGGACTTCCACGGCCGCGCCCTTTACACCGCCGGCGCAAGCGCCGTCTGGTTTCCCCGCTCCCGATTCGCCGCCGCCGGCGCCACCGATGCCGTCAAACAGCTCATCTCCGCCCAGGACGGCGAACACGGCGTCCCCGACGCCTTTCGCGACAAGCTGAACGTCGTTCCCGAAGGCAGCCAGTTCTGGCTCGCCTATATCGGCAGCCCCGCCGCCCTCGCCCCGCAGACGCCCCAAGGCAGCACCCTCGGCAACATTCTCGAAATGGTCCGCGGCGTCAACGGACTCGCCCTCGGCCTCGACCTCCGCACCGGACTCCACCTCGACGCCCAGGTCACCTGCAACGCCGAAGACGACGCCCGCCGCGTCCGCGACGCCCTCCGCGGCCTCATCGGCATGGGCCGCCTCAGCACTCCCGACAACCAGCCGGATCTGCTCAAAGTCTTCGACGCCATCGAAGTCAACCGCGATCACACCGCCGTCAACGTGAGCGCGAAACTCCCCCAAAACTTAGTAGATAAATTTCTGGATACCTGGCTGAAGCGCCGCTAGCCTTTAATCCTTCGCCGCGCCCACCACATTGCGCGGAGGAGGAATCGCCTCGCCCAGGTTGATCGACCCTCCGCCCTCGCTTACGTAATTGCGGTTCCACGACGGAATCTCCACTTCCACATCCCCCGTCACCACCGCCTGGCAGCCCAGCCGCGAATGCAGCGTCAGCCCCGGCGCCATGTCCAGACGATCCAGCTCATCGTCCTCGGGATCGCTCAAATTCGCGTCGCCGTTCTTCACAATCACGTGGCACGTCGTGCACGCGCAGCTTCCTCCGCACGCATGCTCCAGGTGAATGCCGAAATTCAAACAAACGTCCAGAACCGACTCCGGCTTGCCATGATCCTGATACGGCAGCTTCCCGGACTCAAACTCTACCGTCTTCCCGTCAATTGTTACTTTCGGCACAATCTTATTGTATCAACCGCGCCCGTCATCGAAGCCCCATCCGCAGCTCAATCGCCGTGTTCCGCGGATAGTCCACCTCGTGCCCCCGCGCCAGCCAGTGCGTGACAAGTGCGTGCATGAAGTTGTACGCCCCGAACGCCAGCGGCGCGGCCCCGCCCACCGGAGAACCCACCGCCGCTATCATCCCCAGAAACCCGATCCCGCCCGGCTTCTGCTCGGGCATCGACGACACCACGAACGAATCCCCGTCCGGATCGAAAAAGCTCCGCAGCGCCAGCACCGTCGCCAGCGTCCGGTGCGTGTCCGCCTGCGCCGTCGAACCTCCTTCGGCGTCGATCTTCACCGCGCTCCCCGCCGCCGACTCCGCCCCCAAAAGCGTCCCCTGCATCGACTCGGCTGTCCCATCCGCCCGCCGCACATCCCGGAAACGGAACCGCAGCACCCCGCCCCGCGCCAGCCTCCGCGCCGGCCGCACCTGGTTCACCACGCCATCCAGTTTCGTCCCCTCCGGCAGCAGCACCCGCCCCTCCCCATCGAGCAGCGGCTCGCTCAACTCCGCCTCCACCTTTTCCCCATACGTCGCCGTCGCCGAATCGAGCGGTGTCAACAGCCTCGCCCGCGCCACCGCCCCGCTCGGCGGAACCGCCCCCTCATCCGCCGCCTCCTCGATCCTCGCCCCCGCCGGCACAACGCTCACCGGCGCCGTCAATTCCGCGTCATACTCCGACCCCGCGTCGATCCACTGCGGATGTAAAGGCAGGCGCGGCTCAACCCAATCCATCAGACCCCGCATCTTCCCCGGACTCTTAAACCAATGCCCCACGCTCCGCGCGCCATCTTTGGCCCGGTCCACGAACGACCGGAAAAACCCCGGCTGGTCCCCCAGCCCCGCCCCGAACCGCACCATCTGCCCGTCATGCGGCGCCACGCTCGTCGCTATCGCAACCCGCTGCTTCCCCACGTCCAACTCCGAAAACTCGAGGCCGGCCGTCCGCAGCGGCGTGAAATCCGCCCGCGCCCACGCCCCCGCCCGTTCCCGCCCGCGCACCGGCGTCACTGCCGCCACCCGCCCCACCACCTCCGCCCCGCGCGGAATCACAAGCTGATCGCCCGCGTAAACCGGATCCACCACCCTCGCCCGCACCACCCGCCCCGCCGCCCGGTCCACCGGCAACCTCTGCTCCAGCGCCACCCGCAGCAGCGTCCCGGCCCGCAGACGCACCACTCCCTGCGCCGCCGCCCATCCCACGCTCAGCGCCAACAAAACCAAAACTCCGCGCGCATTCAACATCCCGCAACCGAGAATAGTGCTCTGACGCTTCCCGCCCCGGCCGCGTTCCGCCCCAATGGTTCTCACCATCCCCTTCCCGCCTAAGCCATAATGTAGGAATGCGGTATTTCGTCTTTGCGCTGGCAGGCTTCGTGTGCGCCGGCGCCTTCGTCGCCCGGGCGGCCGATAATACGCCTGTCCCCGAAAACCCTCAAATCATCGAAGAGATCGTCGCCAAAGTCAACGGCGAAATCGTCACCAAGGGTGACCTCACCCGCGCCGAGCGCGACCTCGACGCTGACCTCCACCACCAGGGCCTCTCCGGCGCCGACTACGAAAAAGCCTACGAACAGGACAAGAACGACATCCTGCGCAACAAGATCGACCAGGCCCTCCTCGTCCAGAAAGGCAAGGATCTCGACATCAACGTCGACAGCGATCTCAGCAAGTACCTCGCTGAACTCCAGAAAAACTCCGGCATCGCCGACCCCGACAAGTTCCACGAATACGTCCGCCAGCAGACCCACATGTCCTACGAGGACTTCGTCCAGCAGGCCAAGGACGGCATCGTCACCCAGCGGGTCATCCGCCAGGAAGTCGGCAGCCGCATCGTCGTCAAACACGAGGACATCGAGAAGTACTACAACGAGCACAAAAGCGAATTCGTCCGCAAGGAACAGGTCTTCCTCAGCGAAATCCTCGTCTCCACGAACGGCAAAAACGCCACCAGCATGGCCGCCGCTCTGACGAAAGCCAAGGCTCTCGCCGCCCGCGCCAAGAACGGTGAGCGCTTCGCCGACCTCGCCAAGGACAACTCCGACGCCGTCACCGCCCAGGCCGGCGGCGAACTCGGCGGCTGGTCCCAAGGCCAACTCGCCAAGAAAATCGAAGACGCCGTCTGGAACCAGCCCCGCGGCTACGTCACCGACCCGATCCAGCTCGAAAACGGCTACCTCATCCTCAAGGTCGACGACCACCAGAAGGCCGGCCAGGCTACTCTCGACGAAGTCTCCAACGAAATCATGGAGAAACTCTTCACACCGAAAATGCAGCCCGCCGTCCGCGAATACCTCACCAAGCTGCGCACCCAGGCGTTCCTCGAAATCAAGCCCGGCTACGTCGACTCCGGCGCCGCCCCCGGCATGGACACCACCTGGGTCGCCACCGCCCAACTCAAACCCGAAACCGTCACCAAGGAAGAAGTCGCCAGCCAGAAGCGCCACAAGCGCCTCCTCGGCGTCCTCCCGGTCCCCGGCACCACCGCCACCAGTTCTTCCAAGAGCGCCAAGTAACCGCGTCCCCGCGCGAAACTCGCATGAAAACGCCCTATGTAAGTGAACTGCAGGCAAGTCAGGCCATCACCGGCACGTTCCTCGTCCAGTCCAAGGAAGTCCGCCAGAAAAAAACCGGCGAGCCCTACCTCTCGCTCGTCCTCATCGACAAGACCGGCGATATCGAAGCCAAGATGTGGGACAACGTCGCCGAAGTCATGGACACCTTCGACCGCGATGACTTCATCCGGGTCAAGGGCCTGACCCAGTCCTACCAAAACCGCCTCCAGCTCACCATCCACCGCCTCGCCCGCCTCGACGACGCCTCCGTCGACTTCGCCGACTACTTCCCGGTTTCAAAACGCGATCGCGACGAAATGTTCTCCGAGCTTCAGTCCACGGTCGCCGGCATCCAAAACCCCCACCTCCGCGGCCTCCTCCAGTCCTTCTTCGCCGACCCCCAACTCGCCGCCGCCTACCGCCTCGCCCCCGCCGCCAAATCCGTCCATCACGCCTTCCTCGGCGGCCTCATCGAACACGTCCTCAGCCTCTGCGGCCTCGCCCGCGATATGGCCGCCCACTACCCCTACGTCGATCTCGACCTCCTCCTCACCGGCGTCGTCCTCCACGACATCGGCAAGCTCAGCGAACTCACCTACGAGCGCAGCTTCGGCTACAGCGACGAAGGCCAACTCCTCGGCCACATCGTCATCGGCCTCCGCATGCTCGCCGAAAAATTCTCCACCCTCCCGGACTTCCCGCCCCGCCTCCGCACCCTCGTCGAGCACATGCTCATCAGCCACCACGGCGAACTCGAGTTCGGCTCTCCCAAACAACCCCTCTTCCCCGAGGCCCTCCTCCTCCACCACCTCGACAACCTCGACTCGAAAATGGAGTGCATGCGGGCGCTCATCGAAAGGGATAGTTCCTCCGGCGCGTTCTGGACCTCCTACAGCCCCGCCCTCTCCCGCACCGCCCTCCGCAAGGTGCTCTTCCTCGAAAAACCCCAGCCCGCCCCCGCGCCCGCTCCTACCCCAACCGCCGCGCCATCAGCCCCCGCGTCCACGCCCCAGCAAGCCGGCCTCTTCGCCGAAAAACTCCAGGGCGCCCTTCGCCGCCGCGACTAATGAACCACTAACCCGCCGCCCGCAGCCGCGTCTCGATATCGTCGAACAACGCCCCAATCGCCCCATTGCGCAGCAGCAGCCGATGGCCCCGCGCAAACACGTTCACCAGCCCCGTCCGGTTCTCCAGCCGCAGTTCGCAAAGATACGGAGTCCGCAGCACATCCTCAATCTCCTGCCACACCGCCTCCGCGCCATGTCCCCTCGGCTCCACCGCCACAAACCCCGCGCCGTCCCATCCGAACCACTCGCACCGCCCGCTGATCCTGCCCGCAAGGTGCGCGGCAAACTCGAGCACGATCTGCCGCAGCCCCGCGTCCCCAAACCGGCCCTCCAGGTTCCGCCGCCCGGTCACGCTCACCAGAAACACCTCGCGCTCTCCGATCCCGGAAAGCCTCCGCCGCAACCCCGCTTTCCCGGCCCACCCCGTCACTGCGTCCCGCTCCCCCTCGCCCAGCGCCTCCGGCGCAAGCGCATCCGCCGACTCCGGCTCGATATCCCGCGCCAGCGCCCGCAATTGCGCCAACGCCACGCTCAATTCCTCCGCCGCCGCCACCGTCTTCCCAATCAGCGGCAACCCCTCCGTGTTCGCCACTACCTTCTGAACCGCGCTCACCGACACCGGTAGTTCCGCCGCAAGCCTCCTCAACCGGTCCAGCAGCGCTTTTGCCTCACCCGGCGGTGCGCTTCCATCGCCCATTGTCCGTTCTAACTGCCGGTCAGCTCAAACCGCTGCGCCTTACAGCTCAAGCTTTCCGTGATACTTCATCTCCTTCAGCACAAACTTCCGCTCAATCTTCATCCGCCCCATCGTCGTCTCGAACGTAACTTCCTTGTTGTCCAGACTCAACGGCGCCGTCCGCGGAAAATAAAACAGCGTCTCGGTCGAACCATCGGCCGCCGGCTGATTAAACTTTACGTCTTCGCACTCGATCGGCAACTGCTTCTTCCCTAAGTCCAGCTTCGTCGCCCCCATCAGCCGTGTCTTCCTCTGCTCATCCGTCGGAGGATTCTGCCCATCCGCCGGCACATCGCCCTGCCGCCGCTGGGGCGTCGCCGGCAACCCACTCACCGCAATCACATAATCCTTCTCCGCCTTGTCCAGCGTGTACCCCTTCTCGCCCGGCGCCGGCAATTTCCCCGGATACTCCGACCGCATCATCGCCTCTTTCACCGGCATCGCGCTCACCCAGCTCACAACCACGTCCTTCGGAAGCTCACGCCGGCCTTCACCGCCTCCCGGGCCGCCCATCCCGCCCCCGCGTCCTCCGCCCATCCCGCCTCCGCCGCCAGGCATACCCATCCCTCCGCCGCCCCCGGGCATTCCCATGCCCCCGCCGCCCGGCCAGCCCATCCCGCCCCCACCGCCCGGATACCCGATGCCCATCCGCCGCCGCGGAGGCCCGCTTCCATCCCCGCCCGAACCCTGCCGGACAAACGTCACCGTCGCCTTCCGCGACCACGGCGAATCCGTTAACACCTTCTGAACGTCCTGCGACGTCCACTCTTTGTAATCCTTGGAATCCCACACCTGCGCGGCGAACACGAACGCCGCCGGCGCCACAAAACACAAAGCCGCCCTGTATTTCATAACTGCGCATGGGACGCCGCTCCTTCCGCCCAGGTTCCGCGTCCCCGCTTCAGGTTTTGTAAAGCGCCCCTACCACTCCACCCCGCGCGCCCGCAACTCTTCCTCCAACTGCGCCGCCGACTCGAACCGCACCGCGTCAATCCCCTGCCGCAACGCTCCCTCCACAAACTCCGGCATATCATCGGCGAAAAAACACTCCCCCGCCTCGCAACCCGCCGCCGCCACCGCCTGCGCATAAATCTCCGGCGCCGGCTTCATCGTCCCCGCCTCGTGCGATAAAACCCGCCGCTCGAAATACCGCAGAAAATCGAACCGCCGCTCAATCTCCGCAAAGTGAATCGGGTTAGTATTCGAAAGCAGCACCAGCGGATACCGACGCCCCAGGGCCTCCAGCATCTGGTCCGGCACAATCTGTCCGATGAAAATCCGGTTCCAGATCCCCAGAAACTCTTCGTAGCCCATCTCCACGCCCAGCAGTTCGCAGAAACGCGCCACAAACTCCTCCTTCCCCATCTGCCCCGACTCGAGCCTCTTTACCAACCCGCTCTCCCGCAGCCTCCCCCGCACCACCTCCACCGGCTCGGCCAGCCGTGGCGCCATCTGCGCCCACGCCCGCCCGAAATCGAACTTCACCAATACGTTCCCCATGTCCAGCAAAATCGCGCGTGTCATCGTCTCCTTCCATTGAACGGGACGCCGCCACCGGAGCGCAACGCAAGACCTTGTATGATGAGGAAACCACCTATGGCAAACGCGACCCCCGAAGAACGCGCGTTCGGTTTCAACACCCGCGCCCTGCACGCCGGCTACACCCCGGAGCCCACCACCGGATCCCGCGCCGTGCCCATCTATCAGACCACGTCCTTCGTCTTCGACAACCCCGATCACGCCGCCGCCCTCTTCGCCCTCGAGCAGTTCGGCAACATCTACACGCGGATCATGAATCCCACCACCGCCGTCCTCGAGCAGCGTCTGGCGTCGCTCGAAAATGCCGCCGCCGCCCTCGCCGTCTCGAGTGGCCAGGCCGCCCAGTTCCTCGCCGTCACCAGCCTCCTCGGCGCGGGCGACCACATGGTCTCCTCGAGCACCCTCTACGGCGGCACCTTTACCCAGTTCGAAGTCAGCTTCCGCCGCCTCGGCATCGACGTCACCTTCGTTGAACCCGACGACCCGGAAAACTTCCGCAAAGCCATCACCCCGAAAACCAAACTCGTCTACGGCGAAACGCTCTCCAACCCCCGCGGCAACGTCCTCGATATCGAAGCCGTCGCGAAAATAGCCCACGAAAACGGCATTCCTCTCGCTGTCGACAACACCTTCGCCACCCCCTACGTCTGCCGCCCCGCCGACTTCGGCGCCGACATCATCCTCCACTCGCTCACCAAGTTCCTCGGCGGCCACGGCAACTCCATCGGCGGAGCCATCGTCGACGCCGGCCGCTTCAACTGGAACAACGGCAAGTTTCCCCTCCTCAGCGAACCCTCCCCCGCCTACCACGGCATGAAATTCACCGAGAAATTCGGCAACCTCGCCTTCATCATCAAAGCCCGCGTCGAAGGCCTCCGCGACATGGGACCCTGCATCAGCCCCTTCAACGCCTTCCTCATCCTCCAGGGCATCGAAACCCTCGGCCCCCGCATGGACCGCCATCTCGCCAACACCATGGCCGTCGCCCGCTTCCTGGCCAAGCACCCCCAAGTCGCCTGGATCAAATACCCATCCCTCGAAGACAGCCCCTACGCGAAACTCGCCGCCAAATACGTCCCCAAAGGAGGCGGCGCCGTCTTCTCCTTCGGCATCAAAGGCGGCTACGAACCCGCCCGCCGCTTTATCGGAGCCCTCAAACTCTTCTCCCACTTAGCCAACGTCGGCGACGTCCGAAGCCTCGTCATCCACCCGGCCTCCACCACCCACCAGCAGTTGCCCTCCGAAGAGCAACTCGCCGCCGGCGTCACCCCCGATCTCGTCCGCGTCTCCATCGGCTGCGAAGACCTCGACGACATCCTCTGGGACCTCGAAAACGGCCTGAACGCCGCCCGCTGACTTCTTGCCCCCAGCCCCTCCTCGACATCAACCGGATTTGAGAGAATGATGAGGGAGCGGAGCTGTCATGCCTGCAACGGGTCTCGACATAGTTGCGGAGCCGGATGATCTGTTATTCCCCTCCGAACTGGAAACCGGGCACGGAGGCGGCAACAACAACGGTCCCGGCGATTTCGATCCCGGCGGCCACGGCGGAGGCGGCGGCGACGGCGATGATGGCGAAGACGACGCCCCTCTCGGCGTCTACCGCATCAGCCTCTGGGCCACCCTCACCGCCATCGGCACGCTCTTTCTCATGCTCGGCGTCGCCTACGTCGCCCGCAGCCAGATGCCCAAATACTGGCAGCCCATCACGCTGCCCCGCATCCTCTGGTTCTCCACCGCCGCGCTTCTGTTGAGCAGCGTCACCTGCGAAGCCGCCCGCCGCGCCATCCACCACTACCGCGAAACGGCCTATGGCGCCTGGCTCCTCGCCACCGCTATCCTCGGCGCCACATTCCTCTACTTACAAGTCCAGGCCTGGATCCGCCTCTCCGCCCGCGGCGTCTTCCTCTCCGAAAATCCCCACAGCTCGTTCTTCTATCTCTTCACCGCCGCCCACGGCCTCCACTTACTCGGCGGCATCCTCGCCCTCCTCTATCTCACCCTCTGCGCCTGGCTCCCCATCGGACGCCGCCGCCGTCTCGAAGTCCGCCGCGAAATCGCCGACGTCATCACCATCTTCTGGCACTTCATGGACGGCGTCTGGGTCGGCATCTTCACCCTCCTGCTCACC
>DAIDIH010000138.1 GCA_027459465.1 Bryobacterales bacterium
GCCCGTCAACCGGATCGGCCAGATCAGCGGCGGAAAATCAAAACGCACTGGAGAAATCGATGTCGCTCTGCTCCAGAGCCTGCATCGGAAGGGTGAAACGAAAGACCTCGTTGCGGAGTACGGCCACGTCGTGGTGGACGAGTGCCATCACCTTTCAGCGGTTACGTTTGAACAGGTAATGCGACAGGTGAAGGCCAGGTATGTACTCGGATTGACGGCTACGCCGATTCGGAAGGATGGCCACCACCCGATCATCTATATGCAATGTGGTCCAAGCCGATTCAACCTCCCGGTCCGGTCTCAGGTCGAGGCCAGCCCGTTCGAACATCTGGTAAGACCGCAAGCGACGAACGTCACATGGACCAATGAACCGGCTCCCACAATTCAGGGACTCTACGCTTTGTTGACAGTGGACAATGAACGCAATTCGCAGATTATCAGCGATGTCATAGCGGCGGTGGCCCGCGGCAGATCGCCTCTGGTGCTGTCCGGTCGTACGGATCACGTGGAATGGCTCAGCACTCGATTGCGGGAACGTGTTGAGCACGTCTTCGTCCTGAAGGGTGGAATGGGCGCGAAGCAACGCGCAGAAGTGGCTGAGAGATTTGCCGCTACAGCGAATTTGCCTCGCGTGATCGTCGCAACAGGCAGTTACATCGGTGAAGGCTTCGATGATTCGCGCCTGGATACCCTCTTCCTTGCGATGCCAATCTCGTGGCGTGGAACTCTACAGCAGTATGTTGGCCGCCTGCATCGTCTCCACGACAACAAACGGGTTGTGGAGGTCTTCGACTACGTCGACTCCAATATCCTCATGCTTGCGCGAATGTTCGAGAGGCGTCTTCGCGGGTACAAGGCCCTCGGATACTCCATTCAGCCGGCAGAGACAGCTCGTTCGGCTGCGGAACCATAGGGCCGAACCGGACTTCATGCCGTATCAAAACCGTATCAAAACCCCATCTGTTGAGCCGATGGGAGTTGCGTGTTTGAGCGAGAGCAGACTCCCCAAAGAATTGAAAACACAGAACACGGAATGGAACCGATGGAACCGAAAGAATAAGTTTAACTTCTTCACACGCAGGAGGTCCGGGGTTCGAGTCCCTGCGCGCCCACCACAAGCCGCTGTTTCCCCAGCCGGTTGTATAATCCCCCCCGATGACCTTCGTGCGGCTGATCCTCATTCTGGTTGTGTGCCGCGCTGTGGTCGCGGCACAAGGCATTCACCCCGCTGTCCTGTGGAAGCGGCCAGTTGCGGATGCGGATCGCAAACTTGCTTATGGCAAGGATGCATTGCAATTTGGCGAGTTGCGGTTGCCGAAGGCCGCTGGTCCGCACGCCGTTGTGATCCTGGTGCACGGCGGGTGCTTTGTGAACCGGTTCCCCCGGCGGGACCCGCGAGATACGTCGTATGAGCCGCTCCGCCCGTTAGCCGCGGCACTGGCCGATGCGGGAGTCGCGACGTGGAATCTTGAGTACCGGCGCGCGGGTGATCCTGGGGGCGGATGGCCGGGAAGCTTTGTCGATCTGGCCGCCGGCACGGATTTCTTGCGAACCATCGCGCAGGCCGATCGGTTGGATCTCCATCGTGTCGTATTGGTGGGGCATTCCTCGGGCGGAATGCTCGTGTACTGGCTCGCCGCCCGTCCGAAACTGCCTCGGACTAATCCTCTCTACTCGAAGAATCCTCTGCCTGTGAAGGCTTTCGTGAATATCGATGCTCCGCCTGACCTGGCCGCGGCTCAGCCGCTCGAAGGAAAGTTTTGTCCGGTTCCCGGCATCTCCGAATTCATGGGCGGCACCGCGGCCGAGCAGCCGGCACGGTACGCCGCGGCTTCAGCCATGTCCCTCCTGCCAATCGGCGTTCCGCAAACTGTCGTTGCGGGCGGACTGCTGAACGGTTTCAACGATCTGGTTAGCAGCTATGAAGCGGCGGCAACATCCAAGGGAGATTCGGTGAAGGTGGTGAAACTGGAAGGCTCCGGGCATTTCGACATGCTGGCGCCGGAGAGCCAATATGGGAAGCAGCTTATTGAGGTCATTCTCAGCTTGGCGCAGTAGAAGCCATTCGCGCTTGGCAAGGCTCATTGGTTTAACTGGCCTGTCCGGTTCAGGAAAAGGTGGACCTGGATTGTGCCGGGCTCCGGCGGGCTGTCTGCTTGCAGGAAGCGTTTTCCATCGGCCGCGGTATCGAAGTGCGGACCGGCAATCGGGGCGCGCCAGAAGTGCGCCGGGAATGGTTTCGCCGGGACCCGCTTGCTCCGTGAATCGCGCGCGACAGACCTCAGCCATTCCGCCCGCGCCAAAGGGATCTGTAATCTCATACGGGCCAGGACGGTTCCCCGAAATCAGAGGGTCAAGTATCAAAGGATCGTCCCCTGACTGGTTGTGGGAGGTCGTGGAGTTTGACGGGACGTGCGTCAGAGTCCCTGCGCGCCCACCAAAAGCCCCGAATTTGCTGCGCCGTTTGAATCAGAGCAAGGTACTCTTAAGGGGTATGAAACGGCTGTGGCTTGTTGCTCTTATCCCCTGTCTGCTGCGCGCTGAGGTGCACGAGCTTACGCTCAAGCAGGCGATTGATCTGGCGCTTCATCAGAATCCGGAAGTGATCATGGCGCGGCTTGACGAAGAGAAGGCGCAGTATGGCGTCCGGCTTGCGAAGGATCCGTTCATTCCGAAGGTTTACACCGGAAGCGGGGCGGCTTACACTTACGGCTATCCGAACACGATCGACGGCGCGGCGCCATCGATCATCCAGATGCGGACCGACATGGCCATCTACAACCGGAGCAAGAGCTACGCTCTGGCGGAGGCGCGGGAGACATCGCGGGGAGCGGGATTCGACGCGCAGGCGAAGACGGAGGACATTGTTTATCGAACGGCGACGCTGTTTCTCGACGCCGAGCAGGCCGAGAGGAACGTGGAACTGGCGCGGCAGGAGCGGGAGAGCTATGAGCGGGTGCGCGCCGTGGTGGCCTCGCGGGTGGCCGAGGGCCGGGAGTTGGAGCTGGCGGGCCGGCGGGCCGATGTCGATCTTGCGCGATCGCAGCAGCGGGAAGGAGTGCTGAGTTCGGACCAGGCATACACGGAGGGATCGCTTGCGATGGTTTTGGGCTATCCTCCGGGAGACCGGGTGCGGGCGATTGCCGACGACGATTCACTTGCGGCGATGTTGTCCAAAGCGGAGCCGGAGAGCGAGGACGCGGCGGTGACTGGGGCGATGGCGTCGAGCCGGACGATTCGCTCGCTGCAGTCGCAGGTGGCGGCGAAGTCGCTCGAGATTCGCAGCCAGAGAGCGATGCGGCTGCCGACGATCAATCTTGTGGCGCAGTATTCGCTGTTTGCCAAGAGCACGTATCAGGCGTATTTCGGAAAGTTCCAGCGAAACAACGCGCAGTTAGGATTCGATATCGAGATGCCGCTGCTGGTGGGCTCGGCGAGTTCCGCGCTGGCGGCGCAGGCGGAGGCGGACGTGGAAAAGCTGCGTCAGCAGGTGAAGATGGAACGCGACCGGGTATCGCTCGAAGCGCGGCGCGTATACGCTCAGATGAAGGATCTGCGGGACGCGAGGAACCTGGCGAAACTGGACCTGGAGGTTTCGCGGGAACAGCTTTCGGTGTTGCTGGCGCAGATGGATGAGGGCAGGGCGACGTCGCAGCAGGTGGACCTTGCGCGGGTGGAGGAGGAAGAGAAGTGGATGACGTATTACAGTGCGGAACGGGATCTGGAGACGGCCCGGCTGCAGATGCTGAAGCAATCCGGCGGCTTGCTTGCTGCTCTAAAATAAGGTATTTCGACGATTCCGCCGATGAAAGGGGTAGCGCCGATCAAGCGCAAGACAGGAGACTATGATGAATGGTATGAGTCTCAGGAAAGTCCGGGTGGGTATCGGGAGCGGGCTTTTGCTGCTGCTGGTGGGCGCATTGGGCGCATGTCACCGGGATCCGAGAGAAGCCAGCCGGAGGTATGTCGAGAAGGGGAACAAGTACTTCGCGCGGGACAAATACAAAGAAGCGTCGATCATGTACCGGCGGGCCTTGCAGGAGGATATGAAGAACCCGGACGCGTACTACAGGCTGGGATTGGTGGATCTGAAGGAGCAACGGTTCAGCGAGGCGGCGCATGCGTTGCAGCGGGCGGTGCAGCTTGACCCAAAGAATGCCGACGGAGCGTCGAAGCTGGCGGATCTGTATTTTGCCAGTTACATACAAAATCCGCCGCAGCGCAAGCCTGAACTGGATGAAGTGAAATCGCTCGACGCGACGCTGCTAAAGCAGGACGCGAATTCCTACGACGGGCTGAGACTGAAGGGGTTTCTGGCCTTAACCGAGCAGAAGCTGCCGGAAGCGATCGCGGCGTTGGAGGCGGCGGACAAGGTGAAGCCGAATCAGCCGGACCTTGTGGCGACGCTGTGCCAGACCCTGGTAGCCAACAAGCAGGCGGACGAGGCGGAGGCGAGGGCGAAGGGGCTGGTCGCGGCGCGGCCCGACTACGGTCCGATTTACGACTTTCTTGCCAGGTACTATGCGAGGAGCGGCCGGCCGGGCGACGCCGAGCAGGTGCTGCGGTTGAAGTGCAAGAACAACCCGAAGAACGGCGACTATCTTGCTGAGCTGGCGGGATTCTATCTGGCGACGAAGCAGACGGACAAGGAGACGGCGGCGATTAATCAACTGACCGGGTCCGCACAAACGATTCCGGATGCGTACCTCATTGCGGGCAACTTCTATTTACACACGCAGCAGCCCGATGCCGCGCTTGCCGAGTACCACAAGGGCGAGAGCGCGCAACCGAACCGGCGATCGATTTATTGGATGGCGGAAGCGCAGGCTTTGGCCGGGACGGGCAAGCCGGATGAAGCGGCCAAGCTGGTGGACCAGATCATACAGAAGGATTCGAAGAACACCGATGCGGTTGTGATGCGCGCGGCGCTGCGCATGCGGAAGAACACGCTTGCCGAAGTGGAGAGCGCGATCACGGACCTGCAGGGGGTATTGGCGAAGCAGGGCGACGCGGCCAACCTGGCGCAGATCCACTTTACCCTGGGGCGGGCGTATGTGAATAAGTACCAGTTGCAGCGGACGAGCGCGAGTAAGTCGGTGCTGCTGGGGGATCTTGATCAGGCGCGGATTCAGATGGAGCAGGCGATTCAGGTCGCCAAGGACAGCCAGGGCATCCAATTCACGGCGGCGCAGATTGCGCTGGCGCAGGTTTCGATCTACCGCGAGGAACCGGCGCGCGCGGCGCAACTGATGACCGACGTGCTGTCGAACGAACCCGGGAACCTGTCCGCGTTGATGCTACGGAGCTCGGCGGAGATCAGTCTGAAGAAGTATGAGGACGCGCGGAAGGACCTTGAAGCGTTCCTGAAGGTGATGCCGAGCAACCGCGACGCCATCTACCAGTTGGCGACGGTTAATTTCCTCGAAGGGAAATACGACGCCGCCGACGAAGGCTATGAGGCTCTGATCAAGGCAGGAGACGCGCGGGGATTGCCGGGACTGGTCGATTCCAAGGACCGCCAGGGGAAGTATCAGGAGGCGATTCAGTTACTCGAAGGGGCGTTGGCCAAGGGGAAGAATGCCGATTTCTTCCGCTTCATGCTGGCGAATACGCAGGCGATGGCGGGGCAGTACGTTCCGGCGATTCAGAACTATAACCAGCTCATTGCGTCGAACCCGAAGGTGGAAGATCTGTATCTGCGATTGGGAGAAGCGGAGCTTCGCGCCGGGCAGCCGGAGCCGGGGATCGAGGCGCTCAAGAAAGCGTATCAGCTATCGCCGAACAGCACCGGTGCGCCGCTGCGATTGGGGATTGTTTATCAGAGCCTGGGACGGGACGAGGAGGCAAGGCAACAATACGAAGCGGTGCTGAAGATAGACCCGAACCAGGCGGTTGCTCTGAACAACCTGGCGTACATGAGCGCCGAATCGGGAGGGGACCTGGACCAGGCATTGACGATGGCGCAACGGGCCAGCCAGCAGTTGCCGGACAATCTCGAAATCAAGGACACGCTGGCCTATATTTACACCCGGAAGGGACTGACCGAGGAGGGTCTGCGGATGTTCCAGGATCTGGTGACGAAGGCGCCGGACAGCGCCCGATTCCGGATCCACCTGGCGATGGCGTTGCTGCAGAAGGGCGATAAGACGTCGGCGCGGAAGGAACTTGATACGGCGATGGGTGAAAAGCCTTCTCAGGACGAGCAGCGCCGCATCAAGGAACTCATGGCTAAGGCAAGCTGACTTTTGCCCCGGTGAAGCTCTCCACGCTGTTACAGCGGCCCGGTGTGGCCTACGTGGCGCCGTTCGCGCTCTTCCTCGCGCTGTTGCCCGTGGGGGACATGCTTCCGGCGCGGATCGACGCTCCGCTACGGCTCATTTTGCCTGCGCTGGCGATCTGGGTTTTCTCGCGCGATGTTGTGAGCTACAAAGCGCGCCAGATTCCGCTGAGCGTGGGCCTGGGCGTGGCTGTTTTCCTGCTTTGGATCGCGCCCGACGTGCTGATTCACGGTTATCGGGATTCGTGGCTGTTTCAGAATGAACTGACCGGAATGATTCATATTTCGATTCCGGAGCAACTGAGGCACGATCCGTGGATTTTGTTGGCGCGGTGCGCGCGGGCGGTGCTGATTGTTCCGGTGATCGAGGAGTTGTTCTGGCGCGCCTGGCTGATGCGGTGGCTGATCTCGCCGGATTTCGAAGCGATACCGTTGGGCGCTTTCGGCTGGTTCTCTTTTGTGGCGACAGCGATTCTGTTCGGACTCGAGCACGGGCCGTATTGGGATGTGGGTCTGGCGACGGGACTGATTTACAACGCCTGGATGATCCGGACCCGTTCGCTGGGGGACTGCATTCTGGTCCACGCGGTCACCAACGCGTGTTTGTGCGGGTACGTGATCGCCACGCAGCATTGGGAGTATTGGCTGTAGGCGAGGGATCAGCGGGCCAGGCGCTGGTGGTCCTTTAGGATGCAGCGGTCCATGACGACGATGAGGCCGGCGGCGCGCGCTCTTGCGGCGGCTTCCTGGTTGACCACGCCTTCCTGCATCCATACGGCGCGCGCCCCGAGGCGGATGGCATCGTCGACGATGGGGGGCACGAACTCGCTCCGCCGGAAGATATTGACGATATCGATTTTTCCGGGCACTTTGTCGAGGGTCGGATAGGCGTGTTCGCCGAGGACTTCGGTTTCCTGAGGATTCACCGGGACGATGCGGTAGCCGTGCTGCTGCATGTAGCCAGCGACGCCGTGGCTTGGGCGCAGAGGGTTGGACGACAGGCCGACGACCGCGATCACACGGCTGGTGCGGAGGAGATCCGCGATTTCATTCTTTTCCGGGGGCATGAGTCCGTTCCTGTTGGAGGGCGAGGGTTTTCTGGAAGCGGGCGATTTCGGCGGGGGCGAGGTGACGGAATGCTCCCGGTGGCAGGTCTCCGAGTTCGAGGAATCCAATCTTGACGCGGCGGAGCTTCTCCACCATTTTTCCGAAGTGGCGAAACATCAATCGGATTTGGTTCTGGCGCCCCTCGACGAGGCGCACTTCGTACCAGGGATTTTCGGCGCGGCGGAGGAGGCGCAGGCCGGCCGGAGCGGTCATGCGTCCTTCCAGGCGAATCCCGTCACGGAACTGTTGTTCCTGGTCCGGGGTGAGTGGGCCGTTGACCTTTACCTCGTAAACCTTTACGACGTGGCTGCGGGCGGAGGTGATTTTGTTTGCGAAGTCGCCGTCGTTGGTCATGAGAAGCAGGCCTTCGCTTGCGTAGTCGAGGCGGCCGACGGGGTAGAGGCGCGCCTTGACGCCGCGGACGAACTTCATGACGGTTTCGCGGCCCTGCGGATCGGAGACGGTGGTGACGCAGTTTTTGGGCTTGTTCAGGGCGAGGTAGACGAATTTTTCGGGGGCGTGAAGGAGCTTGCCGTCGACCTTGATGTGGTCGCGTGTGATGTCGGCCTTGGCGCCGAGTTCGGTGATGACGACGCCGTTGACCCGGACCCGTCCGGCGGTAATCAGTTCTTCGGCGTGGCGGCGGCTGGCGACGCCGGCGTGAGCGAGGATTTTCTGCAGGCGTTCTTCGGGCAAAGCTAGGAGTTCTCCGCGGGAGGGGCGGGTGGTTCGAGGGCTTCGACGGCGCCTTCGGGGTTTTCCGCTTCGGCGGGCGGAGCGGCTTCCGGCTCGGGCGTGGTTTCCGGCGGCGCCTCGGGCGTGGTTTCCGGCGGCGCCTCGGGCACTTTGTCTTGCGGCGCCTCCGGCGCTTCGGGCTCACCGACGGCGAGGCGGTTGAGCTCCTCGAATTCTTTCAACGTAGGCAACTCGTTGAGGTCCTTGAGGCCGAACTGGATGAGGAAGTCCTTGGTGGTCTTGTAAAGGATCGGCTTGCCGACGACGGCCTTGCGGCCGGCCGGGGCGACGAGCTTCCGTTCGATGAGGGTTTTGAGCACGCCGGCGCCCTGCACACCGCGAATCTCCATGATTTCGGGCGCGGTGATCGGCTGTTTGTAGGCGATGACGGCAAGGGTTTCGAGGGCGGCGAGGGAGAGTTTCAGCGGCGGCTTAAGATTCTTTACGAAGCGGCGGATGGCCTCATGGTGCTCGGGCTTGGTCGACATCTTGTACCCGCCGGCTAGCTCGCGGATGCTCAAGCCGCGCGAGGGCTGCTGGTAGTCGCGGCTGAGTTCCTCGAGGATGCTAACGACGCTATCCATCGGTTGCTCGACGGCGGCGGCGATCTGTTGGGCCGAAAGAGGTTCGTCGGTGATGTAGATGACGGCTTCGATCAGGGCCTTGAGGGCGGTCCTGGCTTCCTCGTCGTCGCTCGGCCGGGTGTCTTCGGCGAGCAACTCCGCCGAGATTATCTCTTCGGCGGGCGTCAGTTCGGGTGCACCATCGGCTTCCCGCTCTCCGGCTTCAACCGGGGCGGCCTGGGGTTCAACTGGTTCCATGCGTTTCTAGCTGTATTCCTGTTCGATCGATTCGAGGGGCGCGCCCTGCGCCATGGCCTGCTCGAATTCGGCGTGTTTTTTCAGTCCGATGTCGCCGAAGGCTTCGCGCTGGGTGAGCACCACAGCTTGGCGGCGTACTAACTCCAGTATCGCCAGAAACAGGCAGATCATGGCGCGGCGGCTATGTTGGGCTTCGAGAAGTCCTTCGAAGGAGAGGTCGTCGGAAGGGCGGGCCCGGCGCAGTTTCGCTTCGAGGAAGCGGATCATTTCCGGGATGGTGACGTCTTCCTTGGTGATGTCGTAGACGGGGCGCGAGCGCGTGCGTTCCAGCACCTGCTGGAAGGCTTTTACGAGGTCGACGAGGGAAACGGCGAGGTCCGGCGTACCGTCTTCGCTGACGAAGTGCTCCAACTGCGGGTTGGACCATACGGCTTCTTCGAGTTGGCGCTTCTGTTGGAGCATTTCCGCGGCGTTTTTGAACCGCTCGTGCTCGAGCAGACGGTCCACGAGTTCGGCTCGGGGGTCTTCGGTGGGTGAAATTTTCTCCAGTTCCGGATCGCTGGGCAGCAGAAGCTTCGACTTGATGTGGATCAGAGTGGCCGCCATGTAGACGAACTCGGCGCCCAACTCGATATCCATTTCGAGGGCTTTCTGCATGTAATCCAGGTACTGCGCGGTGATCTGCGCGATCGGGATGTCGTAGATGTTGATCTGTTGCTTGCGAATCAGATCGAGCAGGACGTCGAGCGGGCCCTCATACTGCGCGACCTGAAAATTCAACGGCAGAGACACTTCCCTCACGATAGCATGGGGCCGGGCCAGGGCTCTCCTGAGAGTCCTTGTCTCATGCAAGATGAGCCCGAAGCGGGCATGTATCGCGGCCGGGGTGAGGCGGATCGCTTCGCTGCCGCCTTCAGGCCGGAATGACGTGGTGGTAGTTGGCCAGGCAGCGCCGGGCGGTTTCGAGGGAATCGAACCGGCTGCCTTCCTGTTCGATCAGGAAGTACTGGGCTCCGCCGGTTTTTTCGGCCGCGGCGAGCACCTCCTTCCACTTCACGACGCCCTCGCCAAAGAGGACTTTGTAGCCTTCCTTGGGGGACCAGTCCTTCAGGTGGCAGGAGCGGATACGGCCGGGGTGGGAGTTGATCCAGTCGACGGGGTTGACGCCGTCTTCGACGCAGGTGCCGACGTCGAGCTGAAGCATGACGGTGGATGGGGTGTTGTCGGCGAGGATGGCCATAGGCAGAATGCCGTCGATCTTGCGGAATTCGAGTTGGTGGTTGTGATAGCCGGAGTGGAGGCCGGAGGACTTGAGATTATCGTCGGCCCGGGAGAGCGTCTCGGCGACTTTTTTCCAGCCGTCTACGGTTTTAACGTTGCCCGCACTGGCGAAGACGACGTAATGCGTGCCGAGGATGTTATTTAGTTCGGCGGCATGCTTGAGGCCTTCGCTGGTGAACGACTGCGGGCCGTTGTGCGTGGACAGGCAGCGCAGGTTGTTGCTGTCGAGCATGGTGCGGACCTGCCTGGCGCGTTCCGGGGTCCAGTCGAAGTACGGGGAGAAGAACTCGACGACTTGATAACCCATGTTGGCGACGGCCTGGAGGGTGGGTTCGAGTTCGTCTTTTAGGCGGTCGCGAACAGAGTACAACTCGAGACCGATGGGAATGGATTTGGAGCCGGCGGAAACGAGCAGCGGCGCGGCGGCCAGCGAGCAGAATCCGCGCCGGGTGATGGAACTGTTCATGGTCACTCGAAACATATCACGAGTGACGGGCGGCCGGGGCGCCGGCGCTTACTGGGTGACGGTGAACTGCGAGCGGCTCATCATCGGCGCGATGAGGCCGTATCCGGTTTGCAGCCGGATCTGGCGTGTGCCGGCGGAGGCGGCGGAGAGGATTTTCACGGTTGCGGTGATCTGGGCGCCGTCGGCGCTGACCTGGAAGTCCGATACCTGGATGTTGGAATCCTGGTTGCCGGAAACGGCTCCGCCCATCATTCCTCCGCCCATCATGCCGCCGCCGTAACCGGAGCCGAGATAGAAGCCGAGTCCGGTGACGTTTTGCAGATTCACGCCGGAGAGGGTGAGGGTGAAGGTTGTTCCGGGCGCGCCGCTGGTGGGAGAAATCGAGTAGACCAGCGGCATGACGAACATGCCGACGCGCTCGGTGGCGACGCCGTTCATGCGCGAGGTGATGGTATAGGAGCCGAGGTCGATGACATCGAGTACGCCTGCGCCTTCCGAGAGGGCGAGCAGGCTGTTGGCAACGGTGTCGACGGCGAGGGAGACGGGACCGGGATCGACGGTCATGGTGTGGATGATGCTGCCGCTGTTTAGGTCCGCGGCTACAACGCTGCCCGTCATCTGGCCGGCGACGTAAACGGTGGAACCGCTGACGGCCATGGCGCCGGGGCCGAGGCAGACGGAGGAGTCGAAGGTTATTTTGGTCATCGCCTGGGAGGAGAGATCGAGTACGATCAACTGGCCGTCGAATGGCATGCTGAGGACGGCCTTGTTCAACGTGGTTGAGATGGCGACTTCGCGGGGACGGGCGCCGGAGGCGAGGGGGAGCGTGGTGACCTGGTAGTTGGAGAGGTTGATAAGCGAGACGGAGCCGGCCTGGGTGTTGGCGACGACCGCTGTATTGCCGGATACGGCGATGCCCGAGGGACCGAAGCCGACGGGCACGGTTTGTGTGACGGTAGCGGAACTGGTGTCGATGACGGTTACGTTGCCGGAGCCACCGTTGGCGACGAGCAGGTTTGTGCCGGCGAAGGCGAGGCCGCTCGGGTAAGTGCCGGTGCCGATTACGGAAGTTACCTGGTTTTTGGTCAAGTCAATCAAGGCGACGGAGTTCAGCGCGCTGAGGCTTGCGGCGGCCATGTTGCCGGTGGCGTTGACGGCGATTTCGTGGGCCTGGGAGCCGGAGGGGAGCGTGATGGTTGTGGTAGCGCTGGTGTCGCCAAGGGTGAGCACGCGCACGGCATCATCGGCTTCGTCGGTGAGCAGGACGGTGTTGTTCGCCGCGTTGAAAGTCATGAAACTAACTTCGCGCGGGCGGGGCGTGTTGTCGTTGACCATCATTCCGGCGCCCCAGCCTGGCATACCCTGCATCATCGCGTTGGTGGGCAGCAGGTGCATGAAGGTGACGTTGGAGTTGACGCCACCGGAAGTCACGATGACGGGCGCTCGGCCGGCGCCGGCGGCAGCGGCGGGTACGGCGACGTTGATCTGCTGGAGGCCGACATAGCCGGGCGCGTTGCCAAACCAGGAGACGTTCATCGGCATGCCGCCGAGGCTGACCTGCGGGGAAGTGGAAAGATCGAGGCCGGTTAAGAAGATGGAAACGGGGGTTGGCTGGCCGTTGGTGGTGGGGCTGAAGGGGACCATGGTGAAGTTGGTGCCGAGCAGCATCGCGCCCATGCCCATGCCGGAGCCCGTGGCGGTGAATACGCCGGGGCCGGCGGCGCCGACCGCAAGCGTGCCGGACTGGGTTGAGGTTCCGTTGCTGACCACGTAGGTGGCTTGGCCGGTGGCGACGCCCATGGGCATGACGAAGTTGATCTGGCCGGGGGAAACGTATTGCAGCATTGCGCCGGCGCCGTTGATCTGCAGAGAGCATCCGCCGAGGGTAAGCGGGAGTTGTCCGGCACTTACCCAGGTTCCCTGCTGGGTCTGGCCGCAGAGGTTCGTACCAAAGATGGAGGCGAAGGATCCCGGCGCGACGGGAGCTGAGGGGTTATAGGAGGCGCCGTTGACGGCTACCATCTGGGCGGATAGCGGGAAGGCGATCGCCGCTATCAGGACGAAACCGGAAAGTCGCATGAAATCTCCTGCAAATCTAACGGTACTTCGAGAGAGGGAGCAAACACTGCGCCAATAAAGCGGGCGTAGCGGTGGTTCATTTCAAAGGGGTTGCGCCACTCTAAGCCGGAAGCAGCGCCATTGCGCGCGAGCCGGGGCGCGATGGCGCGCCGGGACACTCAGGCAAGACATCTCCTAGGCGGGGGTAACCGGCTCCCGCCGGCAACGAACTTCGCGAACGGCGTAGATGCGGCGGCCCTGGCTTTCGAAGTAAGTGCGCATCAAGACTTCGCCCAACAAACCGGTGGAGAACATCATGAGGCCGGCGAGGGCGAGCAGGGCGCCGAGCAGCATCAAGGGGCCGTGCTCGGCGATGACGTCCTGGCCGAACAGTTTCGCCACCGCGAGGAACGCCAGGATGAGTCCGCCGACCGCGCCCGAAGCGAGTCCGATTCTTCCGAAGAAATGCATCGGGCGGGTGAAATATTTGAGAAGAAATTTGATGGTGACGATGTCGAACAGGACGTTGAAGGTGCGGCCGATGCCGTAGTGCGAGGCGCCGCTGGAGCGAGGGACATTGAGGATGGGGACTTCGACGATTTTCGCGCCGTAGAAACTGGCGAGAGCGGGGATGAAGCGGTGGAGTTCGCCGTAGAGGTGAATTTCCTTGATCACTTCGGCGCGATAGGCCTTGAAGGTGGTGCCGAAATCGTGCAACTCGACGCCCGAGACTTTTTTCATGAGCCAGTTGGCGATGCGGGAGGGGAGTTTGCGCGTGATGGCGTTATCGACGCGGTTTTTTCGCCAGCCGCTGGCGATGTCGTAGCCTTCGTCGATTTTTGCGAGCAGCGCCGGGATGTCTTCGGGGGCGTGCTGGAGATCGCCATCGAGGGAGATGATGACCGAGCCCTGGGCTTCGTCGAAGCCGGCGGCGAGCGCGGCGGTCTGGCCGAAGTTGCGGCGGAGGCGGATGACTTTCAAGCGGCCGTCGGTTTCGACGAGATTGGCGAGGAGATCGAAGCTGCGGTCGGTGGAGGCGTCGTCGACGAAGATGACTTCGTAGGGACGGCGAAGCGGTTCCAGGACCGAGGTTAGCCTGTCGTAGAGCGGCAGGATAGACGGCTCCTCGTTATGAATCGGGATGACGACCGAGAGCATGTTGGGGGAAGTCTCCTCCTTAGAATAGCGCGGCGGCTTCGGTCAGGAAGACGGGCGCCAGTCGCGAAGGGTTGCCTTCCAAGCCGGCCAGCCGCGAGAGCGGCTGTATTCGTCGGGCTCGACGGAGATCGCGGCATCGATTTTAGCGCCCGGGCACAACTCGTGCTGGCGGGCGGCGAGACCCCAGGCGACGGCGGGGGCAGACGATCGGCCCTGGCGGAGATTGAGTTTGAAGTCCTTTTCGCGAAATGGCGCCGGGGCGCCGGCGACTTCGACGCCGCGAACCCAGAACATGGGGCGGGGATTGCCGAAGCCGAAGGGAGCGAGGGCATCGAGGGCGTCGACGGACGCTTCGTGAAATTCCTCGAGCCGCGCTTCGGCGTCGAGGCGGAGGATGGGCAACAAGTCTTCCGCGGTGAGGCGCGCGGCGGCGTAGGTGCGGAGGCGTTCGCGAAACTCGGGGATGCGCGATGCATCGAGCGTGACGCCGGCGGCTTGTTTGTGGCCTCCGAAGCGGCGAAAGAGATCGGGCATGGATTCGAGCGCTTCGAGGAGGTGGAAGTTTTCGATGCTGCGGCCGGAGCCGGTGGCTTCGCCCGCCTCGGCGCCGAGGACGAAACAGGGGCGATGGAAGCGCTCGGTGATTCTTCCGGCGACGATGCCGAGGACGCCGCGGTGCCAGCCGTCGCCCGAGAAGACGAGCGCGGGGGGCAGGGCGGCGAGGGATGAGTCTTCGAGACCGCTCAAAACCTGTTTGAGAATTTCCTGTTCGGCTCCGCGGCGTTCCTTGTTGATGGCGTCGAGTTCCTCCGCGATGGCGCGGGCGCGGGAAGCGTCCGGCGTGAGGAAGAGTTCGATGACGCGATCGGCTGTGTCCATGCGGCCGGAGGCGTTGATACGCGGCCCGATCTGAAAGGCGACTTTGGAGGCTTCGGGGGCGGTGCCGGCGGCGACGCCGCTGACTTCGAGCAGCGCGCGGAGGCCCGCGTTGCGAGCATCGGCGAGGCCGGCGAGTCCGTGGCGGACGAGGATGCGGTTCTCGCCGGTGAGCGGTACGACGTCGGCGACGGTGGCGATGGCGGCCATTTTCAGGAACGAGGCGAAGACGTTATCGAGGCGGCGCGGCGGCCAGTCGAGCGTCGAGAGCAGGGCGCGAGCCAATTGCAGGGCGACGCCGGCGCCACAGAGGTTTTTGTTCGGATAGCTGCAATCGGCGCGGTTGGGATTGAGCACGGCGACTGCGGGGGGGAGTTCTTCGCCAGGGAGGTGATGGTCCGTGACGATGACGTCGAGGCCAAGTTCCCTTGCCTGGCGCACGGCTTCCGCGGCGCGGATGCCGGTGTCGACGCTGACGATAAGCTTGAAGCCGGCGGCGGCGGCGGATGCGACCGCATCGGAGCGTATGCCATATCCTTCGCGTATACGGTGGGGCACGTGCGGTTCCGCCGCTCCGCCGGCCATTTCAATGGCCTTGATGAGAATGACGACCGCGAGAGTGCCGTCGACGTCGTAGTCGCCGAAGACGAGAATTTTCTCGTTGGCGCCGATGGCTTTGCGCAGACGGGCCACGGCGTCGCTCATGCCGGTGAGGGCGTAGGGGTCGTTCAAGCGGTCGAGAACGGGATTCAGAAACGCATAGGCGGCGCGGGGGTCGACGAAACCGCGTGCGGCGAGGACACGGGCGGGGAGCGGATGGATGTTCAGTTGTTGGGAGAGCCTGCGTTCGGTTTCGGCGTCGGGCGCCCGCAACAGCCAGCGTGCGGCCATTGTCGAGGGCTCAGTTCCTCGAGTAGTAGCCGCCCATGGGGGGCTCGTCGTCTTCTTCGCCGCCGGACTCGCCATATTCGAGCTCGTCCATGATGTCGGTGAGCTCGTCGAACCACGGCGCGCGGCGCTCGTAGACATAGACGCGGCTCTGGAAGTCGAAGGAAAGTTCGATGGCGCAGGTGAAGCCCTCGTAGCGGCGTAACTCCTCGAGGCGATTTTCCGTTAGGCGATAGTCGTCGGGGTCGAGGCCGGAGCTTTCCAGGCGGTCCAGCGCTTCGTTGATCATATCGGCGGTCATTTCACGGCGATGGAAGACGACCATGCTCACGCCGACGGCGTGAGCCACGGAGAGGAAGGCGCGATAGTCCTCGTAGCGTTCCGTATCCCAGTAGATCATCTGGGACGAATCGATTCCTCGCGCGTATCCGTGGTAAACAATGAAGCCTTCCCGCGCGAGAAAGTCTTCGATTTCGCTTTTTAAAGTGTCCAGATTACCGCTCATGGCGCCGCATACAAAGTATCACAAGGCAGGAAGGGCGGCTTACCCAGTTAGCCGTTGGCCCTGGTATCAGAGGAACGCGGTAGTCTTGATGCCTGAGACTTCGAACTGCTTGCGGCAGCGGACGTTCTTACAGCCGATTTTGTCGTCGAGCAGGACCATATAGCTGGCGGCCTTGGCGAACTTGGCGCGGTCGCGTTCGTCGGCGTGGCCGGGGAGTTTGGGGATTTTGGTGCGCACGAGCCAGCGCAGTTGGTAGGTCTCCGAGGTCCGGCAGTAGGGGCAGTTGAGCGAAGCGGGCTTGGTGGTCTGGGATTCTTTGTAGAAGGCGCGTTCGTCCATGGGATCCGCCTAAACGGCCTGCGGCTGGAATTTGGCGACGGCGGCGGTGATGCTCGCATCGAGGCGGAGGGCGAATTCGTCGACGTCGCTGGTGGCGATGTTCATCGGCGGGGAGAGGCGCACGACGTTTCCGTAGAGGCCGCCGCGGCCGATCATGATGCGGTTATCGCGGGCGGCTTCCATGACGGCGAGGGTAAGGGGCGTGGCGGGTTTCTTCGAACGGCGGTCCTCGACGAATTCGATGGCCTGGAGCAGGCCCATGCCGCGGACGTCGCCGACGACCGGATGCTTTTCCTTCAGCGCGAGGAGGGCTTCGCGGAGATAGGCGCCGACGCTGGTGACGTTGTCGCGGAGGCGGTGTTCCTCGATGTAGTCGAGCACGGCCTTGGCGGCGGTGGTGGTGATGGGATTGCCGCCGAAGGTGGAGATGGTGACGCCTTTCAATGCGTCGGCGATTTCGGGGCGGGCGATGGTGACGCCGACGGGGGCGCCGTTGGCGAGGCCTTTGGCGCTGGTGATGATGTCGGGGGTGACGCCCCACTGCTCGATGCCGAACCACTTGCCGCCGGTGCGTCCCCAGGCCGTTTGCACTTCATCGCTGATGAAGACGCCGCCGTAGTTTCGCACGATGCGGGCGACGATGGCGAAGTACTCGGGCGGAGGCGTGATGAAGCCGCCGACGCCCTGGATCGGCTCGGCGATCATGCCGGCGATGCGGCCGGAGGTGGTGGTGCGAATGACTTCCTCGACGTCCTGGGCGCACTTCAGCTCGCAGGACGGATATTCGAGGCCGAACGGGCAGCGGTAGCAGTAGGCGTTCGGGGCGTGAACGAAGCCGGGTTGGACGGGGCCGAGGCGCCATTGGCTCTGCGCGGTGGCGGTCATCATCAGCGCGCTGCGGCCATGGTAGGCGTGGCGGAGGGCGATCATCTCCGTGGAGCCGGTATAGCAGCGGGCGGTTAGAATCGCAGTTTCGTTGGCCTCGGTGCCGCTGTTGGTGAAAAAAGATTTTGTCAGCGCGCGGCCTGGCGTGATGGTGGCTAGTTTGGCGGCGAGTTCGGCTTGGGGGGCGTTGGCGAAGACGGTGGAGACGTGCTGCAGCGTGTCTAGCTGCTTGTGGACCTTGGCGTTCACTTCGTCGTTGCAGTGGCCGACGCTGACGGTGACGATGCCGCCGAAAAAGTCGAGGTACTGGTTGCCGTCGGCGTCCCAGACGTATTGGTCCTTGGCGCGGGTGACCAGCAGGGGTTCCTTGAAATAGTGAAAAACAGCGGGGAAAATGAAACTTTTGTGAGCGAGAATGATGTCGTCTTTGTTCATGACCGCGCCCTCTTGCGGCTCCTTCAAGATCGTATCATCGGAGGATGACCGACGCTTGCGCGGGGAGCAGGCCGGGCCGCGCGAGCGACGATGCGGACCGGCATTGACGCGACGCCGTTGACCGCTGTTTCCGGCGGGGTGGCCCGGTACACGCACGAGTTGAGCCGTGCGCTGGCGGTGCGCTTTCCGGAAGACGAATTCTGGCTGCTGTCCGACCAGAGTTTCCCGTATCCCGGCGAGGAGATTCAAAACCTGAGGCGCGGGACGGGACCGGCAAACCGGATTGAGCGGCGGTGGTGGCTGTGGGGCTTGCAGGGGGCGATTCGGCGGCATCGAATCGACGTGTTTCATGGGACGGATTTCGCGGTGCCATACCTGCCAGTGCGGCCGAGCGTGATGACGCTGCACGATCTTTCGCCGTGGCTCGACCCGCGATGGCACACGGACGCGGGGCGGATCCGGCGCCGAACGCCGCTGCTGCTTCGCCTGGGACGGGCGACGATGGTGGTGACGCCGACCGATGCGGTGCGCAAGGCCGCGATGGAGCGGTTTCATATTCCCGAGAGCCGGATTGTGGCGGTGCCTCATGGGGCGAATCCGCGATTTCATCCGGGGGAAGCGGCGGCGCGGACGATGCCGTATTTCTTGTTTGTGGGGACGGTCGAGCCGAGGAAGAACCTGCGGATGCTGATGGAGGCCTGGCGCGAGGTACGGAAAACGTGTGACGTTGAACTCGTGTTTGCAGGGCGCGTGCGGCGGGACTTCGGTCCGTTACCCGAGGAGCCGGGCATGATCTTTCTCGGGGCGGTGGAAGAGGAGAAGTTGCCGGCGTTGTACGCGGGCGCGGTGGCGGTGGTTTATCCGTCGCTTTACGAGGGCTTCGGGTTGCCGGCGCTGGAGGCGATGCAGTGTGGGGCGATGGTGATCGCGTCGCGGGATGCGGCGATCCGGGAAGTGGCGGCCGACGGTGCGTTGTGCCTGGAGGCCAACGATAGGAAGGCGTGGGTGGAGGCGATGGCGCGCGCGGCGGGCGATGCGGAGTGGGTTCGGGCGTGGCGCGAGCGGGGGCTGAAACGGGCGGCGCAGTTTTCCTGGACGCGCACGGCGGAACTCACGCGGGAGGTTTATGCCGAAGCGCAGCGGCGATTCCGGCGCGGCTGAGGCGGCGCGTGTTCTGGTGCTATCGCCGGAGGCGCCGTTTCCGGCGGTCGGCGGCGGAGCGCTGCGGACGGCTTCGCTGGTTCATTATTTTGCGCGGCGCGGGCCGGTGGATTTGATCCTGTTCCGGCAACCGGGCGAGGCGGACCCCGCGGCTGCGATTCCGGACAGCGTCGGTGGCGAAAGGTTCGTGATGAATCTGAGTTATCACGCCCGGCACAGCGCGGCGCGAATCTGGCGGAATGCGGGGCGTGCATTGCGGGGAGTGCCGCCGCTGGTGGACCGGTTTCGGGGTTTCGACGGCGAGATCGCCGGGGCGCTGGCGGGACGGCGGTACCGGCTTGGGGTGATCGAACATCTCTGGTGTGCGCCGTATCTTCCATTGCTGCGGGACTGCTGCGAGGAGGTGTGGGTGGACCTGCACAATGTGGAGTCGGTGCTGCAGGGCAGGGAAGCGGAGATTGCGCCGGGTCCGGCAAGGGTGGGATTCCGGCGGTTCGCGCAGGCCTACGCGGTGCTGGAGGGGGAACTGCTGCCGCGATTTGACCGCGTGCTGGTGGCGTCCGAGGAAGACGCCGAGGCGGTGAAGAGGCTGGCGCCACGTGCGAAAACGACGATATTTCCGAACACAATTCCGCTTCATCCCGCGCCCGTGCGAGTGGAGGAGAACGCCATCGCCTTCAGCGGGAATCTCGCGTATCAGCCGAATATGGAGGCCGTGCGGTACTTCGCTCGCGAGGTGTGGCCGTTGCTTCGGGCGAAGTGGCCGGGCCTGGTGTGGCGGATTATCGGAAAGAACCCGGCGGCAATTGAAAGATATGTATGCGAAGCAGATTACATTCAAGTAGTGGGGCCGGTGGAAGACGCGATCGGGGAACTGGCGCGGGCGCGTGTGGTAGTTGTGCCAGTGCTGGCGGGGAGCGGGACACGGGTGAAGATTTTGGAGGCATGGGCGGCGGGGGCGCCGGTGGTTTCGACGAGCATCGGCGCGGAGGGATTGGGCGCGCGGGCTGGAGAGCATCTGCTCGTTGCCGACTCGCCGGTGCAATTTAGCGAAACGGTATCGGTTTTGTTGACATCCCAAGGCTTGCGGCAACAGATCGGGGCAGGGGGCCGGAAGCTGTATGAAGAGCGGTTTAGCTGGGAGGCGGGATGGCGGGGACTGGACGAAACGGCTTGCGTGAGGTAAGCCACGCGGGGTCAGGGATTTCCGTTCCAACGTCGGGGACGGGGAATTTTTATACTGGAATCTAGCACATGCGTTTTTCCGTTGACGCGCACGCGATCGGGCAGAAACTCACCGGCAACGAGACCTATGTCCGGAATCTGTTGCAGGGCTTTGCCTCGCTCGACGGAGAAGCGGAGTTTTACGCTTACATTTCGCGGCCCGCGGCAGCGGACGCTATTCCGACGGCGGTGAAGACGCGGCTGGTTTCGGTAAATCCGTATGTCCGGTTGGGTTATGATTTGCCGCGGCGGCTGAAGGCGGACCGGCCGGCGGCGCTGCACGTACAGTACACGGCGCCTGTAGCCTGCGGGGGGGTGCCGCTGGTAGTGACGGTGCATGACGTGAGTTACCTTTCGCATCCGCAGTATTTCACTCCATTCCGGCGGCGCCAGTTGCGGCTGACGGTAAAGCGGACGGTGCGCCGGGCGGCGAAGGTGCTGGCGGTGAGCGAGTTTTCGCGGAAGGCCATTTTGGACGCTTACGGAATTGACGAAAGCAAGGTAGTGGTGGTGCCGAACGGGACCTCGGCGCGGTTTCGGCCGATGGCGCGGGAGGCGGCGGCAGTGTCGGTGCGGGAGCGCTTTGGTATTTCCGGGCCGTTCGTGCTGACGGTGGGAGACCTGCAGCCGCGGAAGAATCATCTGGGCTTGATTCGCGCGTTTGAGAGTCTGATGCGCAGCGAACCGCGGTTGCGGCACCAGCTTGTTTTTGTGGGCAAAGACACGTGGCACTCGAAAGAGGTGCACGAGGCCGCGGCGCGTTCGCCGCTGGCAGAACGGATCCGGTTTACGGGGTTTGTGAGCGACGAGGACTTGGTGGCGTTCTACGGCGCCTGCGATCTGTTCGTGTTCCCGTCGTTCTACGAGGGATTCGGTTTGCCGATTCTGGAGGCGATGGCGTGCGGGCGTGCGGTGGCGTGTTCGAACACGTCGGCGATCCCGGAGGTGGCCGATTCGGCCGCGCTGCTTTTCGATCCGTCGTCGAACTGGGAGATGGCGCTGGCGATGAAAGATCTGTTGGTGGATTCGGAACTGCGCGCGAGGATGGAGCGGCTGGCGCTGGCGCGGGCGGCGCATTTCAGTTGGGAGCGCGCGGCGCGCCAAACGCTCGAGGTTTACTACGAAGTGGCGGGGAAGAAGGCGGCGATTCCGGCGGAACAAGCGCAGGTTGCCGGACTATGAAATTCGGAGCGTACGGCGTAGGCGCCGCGTGCGGTCTGCTGCTGGTTTCTTCGCTGCCGATTGGCGCGGCGACGGCGGCGCAGATTCCTCCGATGGGCGGCGAACAGGTTCACTACGTGATCAACTGGCCGAGCGGATTGAGCCTGGGCGAAGCGAATCTGAGCGGGACGCGCAGTGCCGCGAAGCTGGTGATGGGTTTCCAGCTTGATGCTTCGATTCCGGGGTTCACGGTCTCGGACCAGTTTCGTTCGGAATCCTCGCCGGAATTTTGCTCGGCTTCGTTTGATAAGCACATCCACCAGGGCTCCCGGGCAGCGAACGAGACGACGACGTTTACGAGCGGTGGTTCGGCGACGCGGAAGACGGTGAACGGCGGGGATTCAACGTTCAGCACCGCTTCCTGCGCTCGCGACGCGTTGACGTATGTGTTCTTCGTACGGAGCGAGTTGAGCCAGGGACGGCTGCCGCCGGACGAGACGGTGTACTTCGGTGCCCCCTATCGCATTCATCTGGAATTCGGCGGAACCGAGCAGATTCAGGTGGCGGGCAAGGCGGTGGAAGCGGATAAGCTGAACGCTACGGCGCAAGGCGACGCCTCCAGCATTCAGTTCGAGCTGTATTTCCTGAAAGACGCTTCCCGGACGCTGGCGATGGTGAAGGTGCCGTTTTCGATGGGCACGTTTTCGATGGTGGTTGACCGGTAGCGCAAGGCTGCCGCCGTCGCATGCGCGTCGCTTTCTTCTCTCCCCTTCCGCCGGCTAAGAGCGGGATCGCGGATTATTCGGCCACGCTGCTGGATGAGCTTCGCAAGCTTGTCGAAGTGAAGGTGTATCCGGAGCCGGGCGCGGCGGCGCCGTGCGAGGTGCCGCTGTATCAGATCGGCAACAACGGCTATCACCAGTTCTGCTACGAAGAGGCGCTGCGGAACCCGGGCGTGGTGGTGTTGCACGAGGCGAACCTGCACCATCTGATCGCCGAGATGACGATCAAGCGCGGGGACTGGGACGCGTATCTGCGCGAAGTGGAGTTCAACGGGGGCGCGGCGGCGCTGAGGTACGCGCGCGAGTATGTGGCGACGAGGAAGCGCGGTCCGGATTACGAAGGCGTGCCGATGCTGCGGCGGTTGCTGGCGGCTTCGCGCGGGTTGATTGTGCATAGCGGCTGCGTGGAAGACGCCGCGCGGGCGGCGGGCTACACGGGGCCGATCGCTCGCATTCCGCATGGGGCCTGGATTCCGCCGGTATCGGGCGTGGCGACGCGGGAGCGGCTGGGGGTTGTGGCCCAGACGCCGCTGATCGGCATCTTCGGATTCCTCAAGCCGTACAAGCGCATTGCGGAGTCGCTGCGGGCGATGGCGAGGCTGGTGAAGCGGCACGGGCAGGCGCGGATGATTCTGGCGGGCGAGGCGCATCCGGAGTTGCATCTCGACTCGATGATTGCCTCCGGCGGTCTTGGGGCTCACGTGCGGGCGCTCGGGTTTCTTCCGATGGAGGAATTCGTCGAGGCGATCGCTGCGTGCGACATTGTGCTGAACCTGCGGCATCCGACGGTGGGGGAAAACTCGGGAACGCTGATGCGGGCGCTGGGTTTGGGGAAGGCTGTGCTGGTTTCCGACAACGGTTCGTTCCGCGAGCTGCCGGACGACGTGTGTTTGAAAGTGCCGGTGGATGCGAGCGAAGAAGACGTGTTGTTCGAGTATCTCGACCTGCTGGTCTCGCGGGGAGACCTGGCGCGGACGATGGGCGAGAGGGCGCGGACGTGGGTGGAGCGGGAGTGCAACTGGCCGTCAGTGGCGCGGAAGTACGCATTGTTTCTCGAGCAGGTGGTGAAGGGCGAGACGGCCGGGATGGTGGAAGCGAAGGTTGAGGAAGCGGCGGCGCTGGAAGAGGTGAAACAGCCGCCTGCGCCGGCACAGGATCCGGAAGAGGCATGGCTGCTGGGCTGGGCGAAGAACGACGAGAGCCGGGCTTACATGCGGCAGCACATCACGCGGCTTCGCAAGACGCTCGAAATGACGCCGCCCGGCGGGCCGGGGCGGCGGGTGCTCGAGATGGGCGCCTATTTGCAAATCACGCCGGCGCTGCGATACCGGCTGGGATACGAAGAGGTTCGCGGGTGTTACTACGGCGAGGCGGGGCGCACGGACCGGCGGACGGCGCGGCACGAGAGCGGGCAGGAGTTTGTCTGTGAGATCGACTTATTCGATGCCGAGGGGGATGTGTATCCTTATGCGGATGGATATTTTTCCACGGTGCTGTGCTGCGAGTTACTGGAGCATCTGCCCTCGGACCCGATGCACATGATGAGCGAGATTCACCGGATTCTGGCTCCGGGCGGGCATTTGGTGCTGACGACGCCCAATGCGGTATCGCTGCGGGCGATCGAGTCGATCCTTGGCGGCGGACACCCAGGTTTCTTTCAGGCTTACTTGCGGCCGCGGCCGGAGGGCGAAATCGAGGCGCGGCACAACCGCGAATACACGCCCGCGGAGATCAGGAGGCTGCTTGAGGATTCGGGGTTTGAAGTGGAGCGGCTGGAGACGGGCGAGTTTTGCGATGCGCCGCATCCGGAGTTTCAATGGGTGGTGAACTTACTTGAAAGGTATCAATGCCCGACTGAGTTGCGCGGCGAGGATATCTTTGTGGTGGGGCGGAAAGCGCATCCGGTGCGCGAGCGGTATCCGGCGTGGCTGTATCAATGAACTACGCATGGCGAGGGCATGAGGTAGAGTCCGGGGGGAGTGAACTGCGGGTCAGCGTCACGATCGAGAACCGCTCGCGCGACACCTGGACGGTGGGTAACTTCGCCTTGGGCTGGCAGCTTTTTGATCCGGCGACGGGGAGGTTTCTCGCGCACGGCGAATGGGTAGCGCCGCAGAACCCGGTGGCGCCGGGCGAGGTGGCCAAACTCAGCTTGCGCATCCCGTTTGCTCCGGAACCGGGCGGCTACGACGTTTACGTGTCCCCGCTCGAACCGAAAGGGGAGTGGGGATATACGAGCGGCGGCAAGTTTCTGAGGATCGACGCGGTGGTGGAGGGTGGATCGGTTCGCGTGCTAGGCGCCGAAGTAGTGACACGCGGGAGCGTGCGCCGGCGCGCTCTGCGGCGTGTTGCGCCGGTGCTGCTTCTGGAGCCGTTCGGCTCGTTATGGCGGCACCGAAGGCTGATCGGTTCGCTGACGCGCCGCGACATTCTTTCCCGCTATCGCGGCTCGTTCGCCGGAGCTTTCTGGACGCTGTTGAACCCTCTGCTGCTGATGGCGACCTATTTTTTTGTCTTCGGCGTCGTGCTGCGGACGCGATTTGGCAACGACACGAGCGGCGCGGGCTATGTGCTCTATTTCCTGGCCGGGATGTTGCCGTGGCTGGCGGTGAGCGAAGCGGCGGGAAGGTCGCCGAACGTCATCGCGGAGTACCGGGGTTTCGTGAAGAAGCTGGTTTTTCCGGTGGAGACGCTGAGCGCGGTGCAGGTACTGAGCGGGGTGGTGACGGAAGTGACGGGGATGGCGATTTTTGTGGTTGGTTTGTGGGCGGCGCGGGGGCGCGTGCCTTCGACTGTGGTATGGCTGCCGGCGCTGGTGGCGGTGCAGGTTCTCTTTACGCTCGGGCTATGCTGGTTTCTGGCGGCGCTGGGGGCGTTTATGCGGGACCTCGGGCAGATCATCGGATTCCTGCTGACGCTGTGGTTTTTCCTGACGCCGATCTGCTATCCGGAATCGGGCGTGCCGAAGGCGGCGGAGACGATTCTGGGGAAAAATCCGATGTTGTTTCTGGTGCGCGCCTACCGGGCGGTGTTTCTGGAAGGGCAGGCGCCGCAGGCTCACGCGTTTGCGATGTTCACCGTGCTTGCGGCAGCGTCGTTCCTGCTGGGACACGCGTGGTTTTACAAGCTGCGGAAAAACTTCGCCGATGTGATTTGACGGGCGGCTGGTAGCATCGGAATGAGCATGACGGCAGAAGAACTCGACCGGTATTCGCGGCAGATTTTATTTCCCGGCATCGGCGAGGCGGGACAGGAGCGCCTGCGGGCGGCGTGTGTGGCCATCATTGGTTGCGGCGCATTGGGCAGCTTTCAGGCGGGGGCGCTGGCGCGGGCGGGAATTGGGCGGCTGCGAATCATCGACCGCGACTACGTGGAATGGAGCAACCTGCAGCGGCAGTGGCTGTTTGAAGAAGCAGACGCGAGAGAGGCGCTGCCGAAAGCGGAGGCGGCGCGGCGGCGGGTGGAGGCGATCAATTCGTCCGTTGCGGTTGAGGCGCAAGTTACCGACCTCAATGCGGGTAACATTCATGAGTTACTCGAAGGGGCGGATGTTATCGTTGACGGCACCGATAACTTCGATACCCGGTATCTCATCAATGACTACGCGGTCGAGACGGGGAAGCCGTGGATTTACGGCGCGGCGGTGGCGAGTTATGGCTTGACGATGACGATTCAGCCGGGGAAGACAGCGTGCCTTGCGTGCATCTATCCCGAGCCGCCAGACGGAGCGCAGCCGACGTGCGAAACGGCGGGCGTGCTGGGCCCGGCGACCGCGCTGATCGCGAGCCTGCAGGCGGCGGCGGCGATGCGGTTGGTCTGTGGTGCGGAGAGCGAGAGCCGGATTACGACGGCCGATGTCTGGACGGGTGAAATCCGGCAGATTCGCGGCCACGCGCCGGACCCGGATTGCCGGGCCTGCGGCCGGCGCGAGCTGGTTTATCTCGATGGACGGCTGCGCGCTCCGGTGAGCCTGTGCGGACGTAACGCGGTGCAGATTCATGACACGCGGCGCGCGGTGGATCTGGAAGCGCTCGCGCGGCGGCTGGAACGCCTGGGCGAGGTCCGGGCCAATAGCTTTGCTTTGCGGTTCGAAACGCCGCCGTACTTACTCACGGTATTTCCCGATGGGCGGGTGATCGTGAAGGGGACGACGGATCCGGTGCTGGCGAGAAGCCTTTACGCGCGGTATATCGGGAATTAAGGGCGGAACGTAGGCGCCGGTTACTTTCCCCGGCGGGGCGGTGAATGGGGCGAGCTTCGTCCCCGCCGGCGCGGCTGGTCACGCGCTGGCGCCTGGGTCGATCGCTGCAATCTTTGGGAGATTTAATGTCAGCGCTCCAACGTGGGTGAGCGGTTTTCCGTTGCGTACTTCTCTCGCGGGCGCGTCAGTCACGTTCAACGGCAAGCCGGCTTCGCTCTTCTATTATGTCTCTCCGATGCAGATTAACGTTGAGGCGCCTGGGGACACGGCCGCCGGGACCGAAGACTCGTCCTACGGGAGCGCCTCGGTTGTGGTCACCGTGGCCGAACAATCGAGCGCACCGGTGACCGCGGACTTGCTGCCCGTCAACCCGATGCTCTTCACGCAAGGCGGCTCGGGGTGCGGCGCCGGGGCGATTCTGAATGTGGCGAGTGACGGGAGCGTCTCTGCCAATTCCCCTACGGACAGCGCTTCGCCGGGCGACTTCATTGAGGTCTACGGCACTGGCCTTGGTGGGACGGCGCCCCCCGCTGAAGGCGGCGAGCCTGCGCCGTCGGATCCGTTGTTGAAACCGGCGGTCTATGGCGCTAGCGCTCTCTTCGATGCGACTACCGTGCCGATGAATGCGATACCGTACGCCGTCGCGCTCGCTCCGGTCGCGTTTGCGGGGCGCGCCCCAGGGTTTGCGGGGGTTGACCAGTACAACGTGCAGATCCCGCTGGGCGTTCGGGAAGGCTGCTCCGTGCCTCTGCGAATCGTCTCGAATTAGGTGGAAGCGGAGAGCCAGCCCGTTCTGGTGAGCATCCGTACGGGCGGCGGCCCTTGCGCCGACCCACCGGTGTGGGGCTACGGCGAGATTGTGATCAAGAAGAGCGTCATACTCAACGATCCTATGGCGCCGGCGACGGACACATTCTCGGCCAGGTTTCCGGCGTCGCCAGGGCTGGTTCTGCCTACGCCATTGCCGGCGAACGGGCAGGTCGTGGTCAAGGCGATCCCACGCAGCCCGCAGTGCCCGATACCGGGTTACAAGACGCTTTCGGCCGGGCCGATTGTCGTGACTAATCCGAAGGGAGTTCCTTTCCAAGTCCAGCCGACTATCGCCTCCGACGGCAGTGTAAGTTACGCCGCCACGCTTCCTGCCGGCTTTGTGCAACCTGGGACTTATCAACTTGCCGCGGCAGGAGGAGGCGGCGTCGGCTCGTTCCAGGCATCTCTGACGGCCGGAGCCGATATCAGCGTAACGTCTCAATATACGGTGGGCTGGACTGTCGGGGCCGCGAGCGGGAACATGCTGTATCCAGTGAACTGGACCGGTGGCGGCTCGGACGAGGCAGTTACCCTCCGTGTCGATTCGGATCAGTTCGTGAGCGACAGCGTCTGGTTGGTTCGTGTCACGGCGGCGGCGGGCACGGTTGGCCTTCCGGTCAGCGACTTGGGTGGCGTTCCCGGGCAGTCTCAAGGCGTGCAGTATCCGCAAGTGCCTACGAGCCTCCCGGGAACATTCGAGATTCGCGTCGACGTTGGACCCGACCCGAGTCACGTCCCCACATTTACTGTCCCCGGCTTGACCCTCGGAGGGCGCGCCTTTGTGGTTTACGAGTGCAAGTTCACGGGTCTGAATAACTGAGGACGCGGGCCTCAGGCGTCCTGGTTTTCGGGGCGGCCGCTGGGCCAGGTCATGTCGCGGACAGGGGCAAGGATTCCCTGCAGGGACTTGACTACCTGATCGTCGAGAGGCTGTTTGACGGCGGCGGCGTTGGCTTCGACTTCGGCGACGCTGGATGCGCCGGCGACTACGGTGTGGATTCGCGGGTTGGCGGCGGAAAACTGCAGCGCGATGCGGGCGAGGTCGAGACCTTGGGATTGGCACCACTGGGCGGCGCGGCGGCAGGCTTCGCGGAGGGCCTGCGGCGCGGGGTGCCAGGCCGGCGGGCCCTGATGCGTGAGCAGGCCCATGCCGAACGGGGCGGCATGGATGACACCGGCATTGGCGCTTTCAGCCAGCGGCAGCACGCGGAGCAGAGACGTGTCGTTCAGGTTGTAGCGGCAGTAGGAGAGGATTACGTCGACGCGGGCGCGGGCAAGCACTTTTTCGAAGATGCGCAGGGGCAGGCCGGTGACGCCGATGAAGCGCACTTTGCCTGCCTGTTGGAGTTGGCGGAGCGTGGGGATGGTTTCGTCGACGACCTGGTCGATGGAGCCGAATTCAATGTCGTGGCAGTGGAGGATATCGAAGTAGTCGACGCCGAGACGGGCGAGGCTTTCCTCCAGGCTCGCGATGGTTCGCGCGGCGGAAAAGTCGAACTCGTTCTGGCCGTAGCGGCCGATTTTGGTGGCGAGAAGATAGCGGTCCCGCCTCACGCCGCGCAACGCATGGCCGAGCACGGTCTCGGAGCGGGTGAGGGCATAGAAGGGCGAGGTGTCGATGAAGTTCATGCCACAATCGATGGCGGCGTGGACGGCCCGGATGGCTTCGCTTTGCTCGACGGGCGCGAATACGCCACCCAAGGGAGAGCCGCCGAGGCTGACGATGGGGACACGGAGTCCGGTACTGCCGAGGATGCGAGTTTGCATTTCAGTGGCCGGCGAAGTTTGAATAGTATCAGCATTCATGCGACAAATTGTTCTCGAACAACCCGGTACGTTCGCCGAGCGCACGGCGCCGGAACCGGAACCCACAGAAGAGCATGCGCTGGTTCGCGTGCATCGGATCGGCATCTGCGGCACCGACCTGCACGCGTTCGCCGGGCGGCAGCCGTTCTTCTCCTACCCGCGCGTGCTCGGGCATGAGTTGGGCGTGGAGGTGATCGAGGCGCCGCCGAACTCGCGCGGCATCCGCGCGGGCGACCGCTGCGCGGTGGAACCGTATGTGAACTGCGGGACGTGCCATGCGTGCCTGCGGGGAAAGCCGAACTGCTGCGAGCGAATTCAGGTGCTGGGCGTGCATCGCGACGGCGGGATGCAGGAACGGTTCAACGTGCCGGTGCGGCTGCTGCACAAATCCGAGAAGCTGACGCTCGATCAACTGGCGCTGGTGGAGACGCTCGGCATCGGCGCGCACGCGGTAGAGCGCAGCGGGTTGAACGGGGAAGACGAGGCGCTGATTGTGGGCGCGGGGCCGATCGGGCTGGCGGTGTATATGTTCGCCAAGACGACCGGCGCGCGCATCCGCGTGCTCGACATCAACGAGAAGCGGCGGCTTTTCATCGAAGCGCTCGGCGTGGAAACGCTGGCCGAGCCGGACGGGAGGCTGGCCGATGTTGTGTTCGACGCCACGGGCAACCGCGCCTCGATGGAGAAGTGCTTCGAGTTTCACGCGCACGGCGGGCGGATTGTGTTTGTGGGGCTGGTGCAGGGTTCGCTCACGTTCGACGATCCGAATTTTCACCGGCGGGAGACAACGCTGCTGGCCAGCCGGAACAGTTGCGGGGATTTTCCGCGCATCATCGGCATGATTGAAGAAGGGGAGATCGACACGTCGCCGTGGATCACGCACCGGATGCGGCTTGACGAGGTGCCGTCGCGGTTTGAGGAGGTGTGGTCGTCGCCGGGACTGGTGAAGTGCGTTATCGAAACAGGAGCAAGCAATGGCTGAGCGCGAAGCGATCGACTGTCACCAGCACTTCTGGCGCTACAGCGCGAGCGAGTACGGGTGGATCGGCGCGGGGATGGACGTGCTGCGGCGCGATTTTCTTCCCGCGGAGCTGGCGCCCGTTGCGAAAGCCGCAGGCATCGGCGGGACCGTGGCCGTGCAGGCGCGGCAGACGATCGAAGAGACCAAGTGGCTGCTGTCGCTCGCGGCGGAGAATCCGCTGATTCGCGGTGTGGTTGGATGGGCGCCGCTGATCTCGGAGGGGGCGGAGGAAAGCATTGAGCGGTTGGCTGCCAATCCGCTTCTGAAGGGACTGCGGCATGTTCTCCACGATGAGCCGGACGACAACTACATGCTGCGGCCGGATTTTCTGCGCGGCGTCGGGCTGCTCGAGCGGCACAAACTCGTCTACGACATTCTGATCTTCGAGCGGCACTTGCCGCAGACACTCGAATTCGTAGACCGGTTTCCCGGGCTGACGTTTGTTGTCGACCACGTGGCCAAGCCGCGGATTCGCGAGGGTGTGATGGAACCGTGGCGGACGCTGATGCTCGCGTTGGCGCGGCGGCAGAACGTGTATTGCAAGATTTCCGGCATGGTGACCGAGGCCGATTGGAAGAAGTGGAGAGTCGAGCACCTGCGGCCGTATTTTGAGACGGTGATGGAAGCTTTCGGCCCGCGGAGAGTGATGTTCGGTTCGGATTGGCCGGTGGTGCTGTTGGGTTCGGAATACAGCCTGTGGGCGGATACGGTGCGGTCGCTGGCGGCGAAACTCAGCGCGGAGGAGCGCGATGCGCTGTTTCGCGGAACCGCGACCTCGGTGTACAAGCTTTGAACGCATAATGGAAAAAGCCATGGCCACGACACTTCCGACCGCCGAAGAACAGACCGGGCAGGCGGCCGTCGTTCATCCCGGAAAATTGTTTCGCGCCGCTGCGCCCGCGGTGACGTACCGCCAGCGCTTCACGCACGAAGAAGCGAACTTGCAGTTTCTGGACTGCGGGGAATATGAACTGCCGCCGGGTTCGAGCACGGCGCCTGATTCGCTTGCCGGGCGCGAGAGCCTGCTCTTCCAGTGGAAGGGATCGGTGGAAGTGGAGGTGAATGGGCAGAGCTTTGCGCTGGCGCCCTACGACACGCTGTACATTCCGCTGGGAGCGACGTTCCGGCTCGCGAACGCCGGCGAGGAGACGGCTCGCGTGATTCAGACGTCTGCGCCGGCCGCCAATGTTCATCCGGTATTTCACTCGAAGTTCGCCGAGTTCTCCGTCCGCGAGGAGCGCATCCGGCGGTTGAAGGGGAAAAACGTGTACCTGATGTTCGACGTGTCGGAGGCGGCGGACCGTCTGGTGGCCGGATACACGTTCTTCGAGCCATACGCGCGCTCGTGGCCGCCGCACAACCATACCGACCAGGAAGAGACGTACATCTTCATCCGAGGGAAGGGATCGATGGAGGTCTACGAGACGCCCGAGAAGCTAACGTTCGTGCACAACGTGAGCGAGGGCGACCTGGTGACGATTCCGTTCCTGAACTACCATCCGGTGTTTTCGCAGGAGGACCCGCTCGAGTTCATCTGGTGCATTGCCGGGGAGCGGTACTGGGTCGGCGACAAGAACAAGACGTTCATGACGGGCACCGGCCCAGCGCTCACGACGTAGGCAGCCGGAATTAGAGAACCGCGGTTAGTTCTTTCCAGGTCTGGCCCTGGGATTCGGCTACGGCCGGGTAGGTGATGTAGCCGTTGTAGGTGTTCACGCCTTCGCGGATGGCTTCGTTTTTCTCGCAGGCGGCTTCGAGGCCGTGGTTGGCGAGTTCCATCATATACGGCGCGGTGGCGTTCGTCAGACCGAAGGTGGAGGTGTGAGGCACGGCCGCGGGCATGTTCGAGACGCAGTAGTGAAGCACGCCGTCGACGAAGTAGATCGGATCGGTGTGGGTTGTCGCGCGGGAGGTTTCAAAGCATCCGCCCTGGTCGATGGAGACGTCCACCATGACGGCGCCTTTTTTCATCGAGGACAACATGTCGCGGCGGATGAGCTTCGGCGCCGAGGCGCCGGGGATGAGTACCGCGCCCACGACCAGATCGGCGTGGCGGAGAGCTTCGCGGATGGTCCAGACGTTCGAGGCCAGAGTGACGAGGCTGCTTGCGTAAACGTCGTCGAGTTCGCGGAGGCGGTTGAGGTTCCTGTCGATGACGGTGACGCGGGCGCCCAGGCCCACGGCCATTTTGGCCGCGTTGTGGCCGACGACGCCGCCGCCCAGGATCACGACATTGGCAGGCTGCACGCCCGGGATGCCGCCGATCAGGATTCCGCGGCCGCCGTTGGGTGCTTCCAGATACTGCGCTCCAACCTGAACGGCCATGCGTCCGGCCACCTCGCTCATCGGCGTGAGCAAGGGCAGCGATCCGTCGGCTTCGCGGATCGTTTCGTAGGCCACCGCATTGACGCGCGCCCGCACCAGTTCGTCGGTGAGGCCCGGGAGGGGCGCGAGGTGGAGATATGTGAAGAGAATCAAGCCGGGCCGGAAGAAAGCGTATTCGGCCGGCTGAGGCTCCTTCACTTTGACAATCATCTCGGCGCGTTTCCATACCTCGGCCGCCGAGGGAACGATCTCGGCGCCGGCGTGTATGTATTCCGAATCCGGTAGCGAGCTTGCTGCGCCCGCTCCGGCCTGGACAAGCACCTTGTGGCCCGCCTCATGCAACGCGGTAATGTTGGCCGGCACCATGCCGACGCGGGTTTCGTGGTCTTTTACTTCCTTCGGTACTCCAAGAATCATGGTTATTGCTCCGTGGGTCCGTTTTGTTGCGGTTGAATCGGGGGAAGATTGGCGGGGGCCGGTTG
>DAIDIH010000139.1 GCA_027459465.1 Bryobacterales bacterium
TTGCGAAAGGTCTTCAGGGCCGAAGTCCGGCCAGAGGCGCGGGGTGAAGTAAAGTTCGGCGTAGGCGCACTCCCAAAGCAGAAAGTCACTCAAACGCTGTTCGCCGCCGGTGCGGATGAGCAGGTCCACGTCGGGGGAGCCGAGGGCGCAACTGAGCGCGGCGCGGTTGGCCGTCGCGCCGGGGCACCGGGCTGCAGCGAGGAGTTGATCGCGGGCGGAGTAGTCGACCGCAAGGCGCAAGTGGAGGCGGGTGCCGTGCGCGGTTCGGGATTCACATTCTTCAATGGCTGGAAGCATGAGCCGGGGAAGGCGGTCGCGGCGGCCGATGACCGTGACTCGGACACCGTTGTCGATGCAGCGGCGGACCTCGGAGCGGAGCCAGGCGAGGAAGAGTCTCATGAGCGTGCCCACTTCTTCTTTCGGGCGGTTCCAGTTGTCGGAGGAGAACGCGTAGACAGTGAGAGTACCGATGCCGTGCTTGACGGCGGCCTCGACGGTGCGACGGAGGGCCTCCGCACCGGCGCGGTGACCGGCGATTCGGGGCAGGCCGCGCCGGAGCGCCCACCGGCCGTTGCCGTCCATGATGATGGCGGTATGGAGTCCGCCGGAAGAAACCTGGGACACGGACGAGATCATCCGCGCATGACGCGGATGAGGGCCTCCATGTGATCGAGATAACGAGCCAGCGCGCGGCGGCCCTTGTCGGTGATGCGGTAGGTGGTGCGGGGCACGCGTCCCTCGAACGCTTTCGTGCAAGAGATGTAGCCGGCATCCTCGAGTTTACGGGCGTGGATGCTTAAGTTGCCGTCCGTGGTTTGCAGCAGGCGCTTCAACTCCGAGAAGGGGACGTCCCGCTGGGCGGCGAGGGCGCTGAGAATGCCGAGCCGCAGGCGTTCGTGGATGAGCTTATCCAGCTCCATCGGCCTCGCGGCTTCGAGCGCGGGCAGCGCGGAGGAAGCGGGCGAAGACTTAGCGACAGCGTTTGATTTAGCCACCGTACCTCCTAGCAATCAGAAAACCGAAAACGACATGCAGGCCACCGAAGCCGGCGGCGAGGGCAAGGTCGCCGAAAGAGGGGGGCAGAAGAGCCGCTGTGGCGCCGAGCGAGAGAAAACAGACGCCCATGACAGGGACAATAGGAACGGAGAAGGCGCCGCCGCTGACGATGCCGGCGCCGTAGAGCATGAGCCAGGTGGGCGGGATCGCCTGGCGCAAGCCCGCATGCACGAGCATGGCTGTGAGGACGGCTCCGGCGGCGATCGGCGGGGCGAAGCCAAGGGCGAACTTTCGCGCGGGCGGAGCCAAGAGAAGTTCGCCGATCCGTTCGGCTTTCTGCTTCATTGCGAGGACACCGATCGCCAGGGCGAGCATGCCCTCGGCGAGCCAGACGGAAAGCCAGGCATAGAGAGTTGGCTGACATGAGGCTGCATAGGCGGCGATCAGGGCGCTCGAGCCGATCCAGACGCCGCCCCAGCCGGGCACGGCGGTGAAAGAGGCCGCACGTTCCATGGTTTCGCGAATGAAGCGGAGATTGTCAATAGCGCGATCCTGGATGGAGATGGGAGGCGGAGGGAGGGAGCGGAGGAGCCGGAGGCGCGCCATGTGTCAACACTACCACAAGTACTTTGTCTTGTAAAGTTGCCACATGTGCCGGCTGCCCGAAGACCACCCCAAAGTATTGGAGAGAAACGCGTCACCCAGTGGCTGGGAGCCTCGCACCGCGTCGTGCTGTTATCCGTCGAACAAGGTGACACCCTGGCGAAGAGTGCAGTGCGTGAGCGGCGACTCGTCGAATGCATTGGCGCGCTCCCGCAAATTCGAAGCGCAACGCCATGGTCTGCCCGATGTCAGGCACGTGGACGCCGCCCATGGTGATCGAGGAACCGAATCCAATGCGGGCGGAGGCGGAGCGGCGCACGAGGGACGGTCAGCAGCCAGAGAACCGCCCACCGCTTCTGGCCAGGCTAGAACCCGCTCCGACGAAGATCTTTTGCCCAGCTTGGCGCTTCAGATGCCGGAGGAAGCTCCGGTGCATGTTCAGCGCGCCTTGGCGCGATGCTGCGCCATTGATTGCGCCGTGCTCACCTTCGTCGCCCACATCCTGGCGAGCGCGGGAATACAGGGCAGGCTGGCTAACCCGGTCAGCCGGTGGCTAGCGGAAATCGGCTTCCCCCGCGCTCTTGGGGCGACTTCCCAGATCCTGCGGCGGACTCTCGGCGACGGACTTCGACCCACGCTGTTCGGACTGGCGGGAGGAACGCTGGCCGCATTCGGTGTGTGTTGGGTTCTGCGATTGACCCTCCGATTGCCCGGCTCGTCCGAATTCTTTCATGGCGTTCCATTCTACGACCCGGCGACGCTGTCGATCGTGGCGGCAGTGGCTTTGTTGGTGGCCGGCGCGGCGGTGGCAGGTCCGGCATGGCGCGCGCTGTGGCTTGATCCAATGGAAGCCTTGCGCCGCGAATAGTATGGCTCCGCGGACGTGCGGTCCGAAAACATCTGGCAATCCGAATGCAAAGCCAAAGTTGGGATCTCGAAACTCCACTGGGCGACACATGGAGGGATAGCACATGGCAAGGGTGGTCGTTCTCGGCGCCGGCATCGCGGGTCACACGGCGGCTGCGTTCTTGCGTAAGTGGTTGGGAAGGAACGATGAAGTTACCGTCATCTCGCCTCAGCCCGATTACAACTGGATACCTTCAAACATTTGGGTAGGCGTCGGCCTACTACAAAAACGTCAGGTCACCTTCCCTCTCGCCCCGATTTACGCCAAGAACGGAATTGACTTCAAGCAGGGAAGGGCGATGGCGATCTATCCGGAAGGAACTCTTTCAGAGTCAAAACCTTCCGTCGAATTTGAGTGGACTGCCGGTGCGCGTGCCGGGCTTCGGGAGCACATCAGCTACGACTTCCTGGTGAACGCCACGGGACCGAAGCTCAACTTCGACGCAACCGAGGGGCTGGGACCGGGCAAGAATAGTCTTTCAGTCTGCACCGCCGATCACGCGGAAGAGACGGCAAACAAGCTTCTTGCCCTGGTCGAGCAGATGAAGCGAGGAGACAGGAAGCGTTTTGTAGTCGGGACAGGTCATGGTAGTTGCACGTGCGAGGGCGCGGCGTTTGAATACGTCGTCAACCTCGAGTTCGAACTGCGCAATCACGGCGTGCGAGACAAGGCCGACATTCTGTTCGTGACCAACGAGTACGAACTCGGCGATTTTGGCGTCGATGGAGTGCATATCCGGCGCGGGGGCTACGTGACGCCAAGCAAGATCTTCACGGAATCGCTGTTCGCGGAACGCGGCATCCGCTGGCTGACCCGGTCGCACGTGCGGAAGGTGGAACCCGGCATCGCTCATTGTGAGCAACTCGACGGCGCGCAGATCGAAGCGCCGTTCGACATGGCCATGCTGCTACCGCCGTTTTCCGGCGTCGGGATGAACGCCTATGGACGGGACGGGCAGGAGATCACGGAGAAGGTTTTCGCCCCCAGCGGCTTTATGAAGGTGGACGCTGACTACGAAAAAAAGCCGTACGAGAAGTGGCGCGCCGCAGACTGGCCTCGGTTCTACCAGAGCCCGGCCTATCCGAACCTGTTCGCCGCCGGCATCGCCTTCGCGCCACCGCACCCGATTTCCCGCTTTCGCACGAATGCGGCAGGCCTGATGATTTCCCCTGCGCCCCCGCGTACGGGCATGCCGTCGGCCATGATTGCTAAAGCGGTCGCGCGGAGCATCGTCGACATGCTGCGGGGCGGCGGCAAGCCTTCGTACTCCGCGTCGATGGCCGAGATGGGCGCGGCCTGCGTCGCCTCCGCTGGGGCGAACCCATTCACCGGCACGGCCGCATCGCTCACCGTCTATCCGATCGTTCCGGACTACGAACGCTATCCTGATTACGGCCGCGACGTGAGCAAGACGTTCGGCGAAATCGGTCTTGCCGGCCACTGGATCAAGATCCTGCTGCATCACATGTTCCTGTACAAAGCGCGCATGCGGCCGGGATGGTCGCTGATTCCGGAGTAACCCTATGACCGAATCCCCTGAATCTCCTGTCGAAAAGGCCCACCTGACTCCTTGGTTCTACGCAACCAAGCCGACTCGGTGGACCTTGTTCCTGCGGACCTTTGTCCCGTGGCAGATCGTACGTTTCCTGGCGATCAATCTAAAAATGATTGCCATGATCCGACGTAGCCACGCCGCCTCCCAGTGAGGCTTTACCGCGCTTGCACGCCCGGCGCCTTACGTGCGTCTTGGGTTCCATGAGACGCCTCGTTCTTGTATTGGCTCTCGGGCTCGCTACCGGATTTTTCCTCCACGCCCAGCGAGGTCCGAACTCTTCTTACGCACCGTTCGAAGTGAAGGCGCTTTTCCCGCCCGAAACCTCGCCTGGCCAGTTCCGTCAGGTTTCTTCCTCCGAACTCAACCAGGCCGCGATGGACGGTTGGGAATTAGTCGGCGTGGTTCCGTATATTTATCGAAACGAGGAGCGCACCAACGCGCCCGCGAACCCCAAGCCTATGGTCACGCAGACTTACCCGGCGTATTTCTTCAAACGGCTTCGACGTATGCCGCGCTGACCGGGCTCACGCGAGGGCCTGGCAGAATGATGCCGGCCAGATTGAGCGGGTCGGCGTTGGCGATGGAGAGCGCGTCTTCAGGATGGGAGTCCGCACGCCGGATGGCTCGCAGCAGGTCGAGCGCCTCTGGGGCTGCGTACTGCTCGCCAGTGAAGCCCGAGACGAAACGTCCGCCGCGCAGTTTGCCCTGGGCTTCCTTGCGGCGCAGTACCGGCAGCAGATCCCGCCACGGGGGCGCGAGCGTTTCGCGCGCCAGGAGATCCCGGAGCATCACACCCCAGCGCCGGATTAACTGATCGGCAAGAGCATCGAGGCGATCGGCCTGCGGCATTTGCGAGGTTCCGCGGCGAATCAATGCCCAGCGCCCGGCGGCATGGCGCGGCCGTTTCGTTCTGCCCCGTCCTTCTCCGCGGCGCCGCTTCGGGTCGATCAAGGCGCGGAGGTTCTCGAAGCCATCGGCAGTCACGAGGCCCGCCGCAACAAGGTCCCACAGCGCGTCCTCCACTTCGCTTGCCAGATGGCGCGTGGCGCGGACGAGATCGGCGAAGAACAGGGCGCCCTGCTGTGCGAGCGCGGCGCGCACGTCGAGGGCCACAGGGGAGAGCGCGTTGAGATTGGGCTCACCGTCAACGCCCAACCAATCAGCGTTTTCGCGGAGAAAGAGCGAGACAGGCGCAATTCGCGTCGCGCGAATGCGGCGACCACCCGCGTCGGCAAGCGCCGGATGCGGCGACAACCTGCCCCAGGCGACAACGCCAGCGAGACACAATTCGTCGAGGTATTCGGGCTCGTAGTTCGCTACGCGGCGAGCGAGAACGTCGTCCTCCCAGGCAGCGGCCGGAAGTTCGTAGCCCTGCAACTGCCGGATCACTTCGAGCGTACCGTCCACTCCGTGCAGACGGCCCGCGGGCGAGACGTGCTGCCATCGGCAGAGGAAACGGAACAGATCCAGCGCGGAAACCGGTTCGATCTCCCGCCGAAGCGTGCCGAGGGTCAGACGGTGAATACGCGCCAGGATGCGCCGGTTGCACCACTCGATTTCGCCTTCCGAGCCGGCCCGCGAGAAATGACCGCGCAGCACCTGACCTTCGGCTTCCAGCGTGAGGAGCGCCCGTTCTACTTCCTCGGATGCGCGCGCGAGCGTTTCAGCTAACCATGACAGAGTGACCGGGCCAAGCGACTCCATCCAGCCACGCACGGTGAGAACGATGTCCGGAACGGCGGAGCGCCGTTCGGTGGCGACCCAGAACGGCCGCCCGGCGCGTGCGATTTCCGACGCCCGGCCGTTTCTTCGCAGTTCGCCGAACCAGCCTCGCCAATCCTCGCGCGGCGGGAGCACGACAAGCGTCAACAGAGCGTCGTGCAACTCGTCGGCGTCGCGCACCTCGGGACAGACTTCTTCGGAGACGGTGGAAATCGCCGCCGGATCCAGCAGGCCAGCGCCGCCCGCGAAATCCGCGCGCAGGGAGCCGCGCAACTGCACGGCGCGTGCCCGCCGTTCTTCGAGCGGAGAGTCGTCGAGGAAGGCGTAGGG
>DAIDIH010000140.1 GCA_027459465.1 Bryobacterales bacterium
GTTCAAGGATCTCGAAGCCGCGGTCAGCGAGACCATCCGCTACAACACGCTTCCCATGAAGGTCCGCGCCGACTACATCAAGGTCACCGACTCCACCGTCCTCACCAACATCACCTTGCAGTTCGACCGCAAGGATCTCCAGTACCAGCAAAAGGACAAAATCTCCAAGGCGACCGTCAATATCTACGCGCGCATCACCTCCATCACGCGCCGCCCGGTCAACGTCTTTGAAAACGTCGTCAGCGTCGAGGTTCCCACCGAAATGCTCCAGAAGGCCATGGACGGCGAATCGATCTACCAGAAATCCGTGCCGCTCGCTCCCGGCATGTACCGCCTGAACGTCGTCGCCAAGGATGTCGTCGGTGGCAACATGACCAACTACGAGACCGCCTTGAACGTCCCGCACTACGACGACGACACGCTCGCCTCGAGCAGCCTCATCCTCGCCGACACGATCGAAAAACTTCCGACCCGCAGCATCGGACAGGGGCAGTTCGTCATCGGTGACTCCAAGGTCCGGCCGCGCATCTCGGAAACCTTCTCCCGCTCGGAGAAGATGGGCATATACGCCCAGTTCTACAACTTCACGCCCGACGCGAAAACCAAGAAGCCCGACGGACAGATCCAGTACGAGATCTACAAGAGCGGCTCCAACCAGAAGGTGCTCGATTTCACCGAGGACGTCAGCAAGATCCCTGGCGCCTCCGCCCAGCAGGTCACTATCGAGAAACTCCTGCCGCTGCAAACACTTGAACCCGGCCAATACACCCTGAAAATGAAGGTGACGGACAAAATCAAGAACCAGGTCTTGACGCCGGAGGCGACGTTTACTGTAACATAGAAGATCATTTCTGCCACCACGGGACCTTCCCGTGCATCATTGGTTTGACACGCGCCGCGGCCCGGCTTTGAATGGGCCACGGCAAGCCGGTTTGGCTGGTCATGAACGGAAGTAAGGCACAACTCGGAGCGTTGTTCGTGGCTGCTCTCCTGCTCCCGTCCCTGCCGGCTTACGCCGCTCAGCCCTCCGCGCTTCGCGTTTCCGGCAGCATCGCGGGCTATGTGCGTGACTCCCGGGGCGTCCCGCAAATGGGCGCCACCGTCGTCCTCGTCAACCGCTACGGCCGCGTCCTCGGCCAGGCGCTCACCAATGAGCGCGGCATCTTCGGCTTCGCCTCGCTGAATCCGGACTTCTACTCGGTCCGCGTCTCCTTCGCCGCCTTCGTCCCCGCCATCAAAAATCGCATCGCCGTCAAAGCCGGCCTGCAAAGCCTCCTCTACATCAACCTCGCCAGCGTCTTCAGCAGCGTGGAACTGGTCTACGCCACACCCGGCGAAGGCGCGCTCATGAGCGACGACTGGAAGTGGACGCTCAAGACCGATACCGCCACGCGGCCCATTCTCCGCCTCCGCGGCTCCGGCGAGGACGCCGCCGAAAACGCCCCGGACTCGCCCGGTCCCCGCCCGGTCTTCTCCGACACCCTCGCCATGCTCCGCGTTTCGGCGGGCGATGCCGAAGGCCCGTGGGCTGGCGGCCTCGACAGCGACCTCGGCACCGCCTTCGCCCTGGCTACCTCCCTCTATGGCCGCAACCGCCTCGAAGTGAGCGGGAACCTCGGCTACGCCGGCCGCCCCGGCGCCCCGAACGCCGGCTTCCGCACCACCTTCAGCCGCGATGGCTCGCCGGTGGAGATGAGTATCACTTTCCGCCAGCTTTATCTGCCCGATCGCTTCGGAGCCCCGCAGACAACCGCTTCCTCCGATGGAATGCCGGCGCTCCGCACCATATCGCTCCAGTTCCGCGACCACGTCGACATCGGCGGCCTCATACGCCTCGATTACGGCTCCTCGCTCGATTCCATTTCCTTCCTGAACAACCTCAGTTACGCCAGTCCCTACGCGCGGCTTACCTTCGACATGGGTTCCTGGGGCGCCTTCCAACTGGGCTTCAGCTCCGGCGCCCCTCCGCTCCAACCCCTGAGCGATCCTTCCCCCGAAGCGGTGGCGCAGTTGCACGACAGCCTCAACGCCCTCGCCTCGATGCCCGCCATCTCGCTACGCAACGGCTCGCCGGAAGTGCAGCGCACAGAAAACTTCGAAGCCGGCTACGAAAAGAAGTTTCGCACCCGCACCATCCGCGTAAGCGGCTTCAGCGAATCGGTGTCCAACGCCTCCGTCCTGGCCATGGCGCCCGCCGGTCTCCTCCCGGCCGGCGACGTCCTCCCGGACTTCCAGTCCAACAGCGGCATCTTCGACGCCGGTACCTACCGCGCCACCGGCTACTCGGCCACCCTTGAACAGTCGATCGGCGGCAAAACCAAGCTCCAGGCCGGCTACGGCGGCGGCGGCGCGCTCGCCTTCTCCGACGGCGCCCCGCTCGATAGTTCTCAGTCCGCGCTCGACCTTCGCTCCCGCTTCCACACCCGCCAGTCCCACTGGGCCTCGGCCGGATTCACTACCACGCTGCCCCACGCCGGCACGCAGATCTCCGCCAGCTATGAGTGGACTCCCCAGGGCGTCATCGAGCCCCTCCGCTACTCCGTCCTCGACGGCTCCCTCCCTCTGCCTGGCTGCAACATCGAGATCCGGCAGCCCCTGCCAACCGGCTTAAGCCTCGGCCGGCGCCTGGAAGCCACCGCCGGCTTGCAGAACCTCCTCGCCCAGGGCTACGTCTCCGTCCCCGCCGCCAATAACCAGCGCGTCGTGCTCACGCAGACGCCCCGCGTCGTCCGCGGCGGCCTCGCCTTCATTTTTTAGCCCTCGCCCCGGCTAACTACGGCTCCCCGCACTCGTCTATCCCACAGGCCCGTTCCGTCGCGGCCCGCGTTCTTCTACACTACAGTGAGAGGTTTTTTCCAAGCCCCATGACACGCCGCCTTTTTCTTCCCCTCGTTGCTCTCATCGCCCTGGCCGCGCCCGCGCTCGCGATCCCGCCAGTCCCTCGCCCCGAGGGCGAATTCGTCATCAACCTGCCCGACGGCACGCAGAAGCTCCTCACCAGCTACCGCGGCAAGGTGGTCTGCCTCGCCTTCATCTCCACCACCTGCCCCCATTGCCAGCACGCATCGCAGGTCCTGACGCAGCTTTACAAGGAATACGGCTCGCAAGGCTTCCAGCCCCTGGCCGTCGCCTTCAACCCCATGGCCAAGATGCTCGTCCCGGACTTCGTGAGGAACTTCGGCATCCCCTTCCCCGTCGGCGCCGCGGAATCCGACGTCGTGTTCAACTACCTCGGCATCAGCCCGCTCGAACGCTCCGTCGTTCCCCAGCTTCTCTGGATCGACCGCAACGGCCAGATCCGCTCGCAGACCCCCGCCATGGGCGACGACAAAATGCTCGGCGAACCCTACTGGCGCGAAATGATCACGACGCTACTCAAGGAGCGCGCGTCGTCAAAGTCCACCCACCATCCGGCGTCGACCCACAAGACCACCAAGGCGGCCAGCCATGCTTCGTAGCACCCGCCGCGAGTTGCTCACCACCCTCATCGCCGCATCGCCTGCTTTGGCCATCCCCGCCGTCCCGCGCCCGGCCGGCGAATTCACCTTCCACCTGCCGGACGGCTCCACGAAGTCGCTCTCTCACTACCGTGGCAGCGTCGTCTGCCTGATGTTCGTCTACACCACCTGCCCGCACTGTCAGCACACTTCCCAGGTGATGACGCAGCTCTACAACCAATACGGCTCCCGCGGCTTCCAGCCCCTCGCCGTGGCCTTCAACCCTGACGCCGCCACCCTCGTTCCGGACTTCGTCCGAACCTATGGCATCGGCTTCCCGGTGGGCGCCGAGCCGCAGGGCGTCGCCCTACAATACATGGGCATTTCCCTGATGGAGCG
>DAIDIH010000141.1 GCA_027459465.1 Bryobacterales bacterium
TGGTCGGGGCGAGTGGATTCGAACCACCGACCTCCTGGTCCCGAACCTTGGGACAGCCATTTTTCCGGGTTTTGCGCCCGTTTGCTGATCCTCCATATAGCATTGGCTCAGCTTGTATTTTCAAAGGGTTGCCCATTGCCAGCTTTGCTTACGCATGCACTCAGTTGGGGACTTTGGTTGCACGAAAAGGGCAAGAAAAGGGCAAGGTTTTCGAGGCGCTTGAACTCATTACAGATCATCTTTCCGATCCCTCCGGTTTGCGGGGCCGATCGTCTTGAAAACGCTGACGAACCCGGGTGCATTGACACCCAATCTCTCAAGCACATACTCGACAGTCTTGTTGATCGAGGCAGCCTGCCGCATAAGAGTGTTCGCAACAACCTCAGGGTCCAGATCATAGAGGTTGCGCAGGAACGTGCTAGGTCCCATCGGAGTGATCGAATAAGGATCCAAGGCTTGTCGTGGAAAATCCTTCATGTTGAGTGTTACGATGACTTCCGCATTGCACCGGACGGCGGCCGCCAGGACATGTCGATCCTTGGGATGGTTTGTCATGGCCGGGATGAGATCCTCGTGGCCTTCTACCCACGCTTCCGGGAAGTGGCGCCGAATTTCGCTCTCCCTGTAGGCGACTTGCTCATCGGTCAGGCCGAAGTTCTCGGCGAGGTTCCGGTTCACTTCGGTCATGATTTGGTCGGTCCACTTTGGGAGGTAGAGTCTTGGCACACCAGCAAGGCGCAGCAGAGTGTCAGCCAAAGGCATTGGGATGAGAACGGAGGCATCCAAGACAACTTTGAAGTCTGCTCTCACCCAACTCCCTCACTCATCATTGCCACCCTCTGGCATCACGTTGCGGTCATAAAGACCAGCTTCGAATGCTTGCCGGGAGAGGCGGTCGAGAGCAGCCTGACGTTCTTCGTCGCGCTTGTGGGCGAATTCAAGGACATCTCGTAAATAGACGCGACGCTGATTCCCAACTCTGTGGTGCGCCATTACGCCGGTCTCGAGCAACTTGATGAAGAAAGGCCGGGACATGCCAAGCAGGTCAGCCGCACGTTGTGTAGTGACGACCTGATTATCCGGTAGCAGTGTGACTGCCTTGCCTTCTGCCATGAGTTCGACCACCTTCCTGAGAACCTCGTACACCGTCGGAGGGACGACGAGCTGTTCTCCAGACACACTGACTAACGCTGGAGCACCGAGGTCGAGCATCCGCTCAAGATCACGAACCTGCTCTCGCTCTGTGGGTGGCAGGGTAATCGGCTCTCGGGCATCTACGCTCATGAGATCAGGATAGCACATAGTCGAAATACTCGCAATACTCGAATTCGTCAATGAACGCCCCGCATTTTCGTCGTTAGGAGCTGCCCCCCTTGTCATCAGGGTCGGCTTCCTTTGGATCTAACGACTTCGGCCCTTTCTTGCTCTCCACCTTGGGGAGCACCCGATCCAGAACCTTCACCTCCTGTGCAACGTAATCAGGGCTGAGGTGGGCGTACCGCATGGTCGTCTTTAGCGATTCGTGGCCAAGTATTTCCTTGACCGCCATGAGGCTCGCTCCATTCATTACGAGTTGCGAAGCGCAGGAGTGCCGAAGATCGTGAAAGCGGAATGGCCGATTGATCCCAGCCGCCTTGAGTGCAGCCTTCCAAGACTTCTTCATGTCAGCGATGGGTTGCCCTTCTTGTGCTCCCTCAAGGTGACAGAAGACGTATTGGTACTTCCCGGTCTTGCTTCGGATCCGGTTGAGGACGTCGAGAGCCGCATCGGTCATAGGTATAGTGACGGTCTTTTTGGATTTGGTCTTGGTGACCCGGATAACACCGGCGCTGAAATCGCACTCATCCCAACGAAGACGGAGAATATTTCGTTTCCTCAGTGCGGTATTAGCGGCTAGTTCGATGACGGGGCGCACATGCCAGCGCTCATGGCCGGCGGCTTCGAGCAAGGCCGCATATTCGTCGTTGCTTAGATAGCGAACCAGTTCATTGTTAGGCTTGAAGAGCTTGATGCCCTTCATGGGATTCGGACCCGGGATCAAGTTGCTTTCGATCGCCCAATTGAACATCGCCCGAAGCACTTCCAGTTTTCGATCTACTGTAGCCGGTTCGACCGTAAGTGCGTAGGCTGATTTAACGGACTCAATCCACTGCGGGTTTATCTTGTCAAGACCGGTTTCTCGACCGAGCTTCTCCTCCCAGAACTTGAGGCCGACTTTCGCATAGTTCTCGTACGAACGCAGATTTACCTTCGCCCAGGTACGATATTCCTCGCAAAGCTCGCCGAAGGTCAACTTCCTGAGGACCTGTGCCCGAGCAAGCTGATCCCATGTCCCATTCTCGATAGCGCGCTGCTGCTCACTCCACCAGATCTGTGCTTCTCGCTGCCTGCGGAATCGGCGCCGCTTGCGTGTGAGGTCCGGGTACCGGACTTCGACCAGCCAACGCTTTGACTCTGGATGCCAGACTGGCCCCTCTGAGTAGTCCCTGCTCGTACGATTTGGATCGTCGGCGGCGTCAGACGGCAGGTGATTCACCGGACCCATTGCTCCCGTTGCTGCCTTTCGTTTGAACTCTCTGCAAGACGAATCGATCAAGATCCTGGCGCCTGATTCGGACTGCAGCACCGAGCTTCACGTGTTTCAGTTTCCCGTCGCACAACCAGTGATAAATCGTTGACGGGGAAAGCTGGCAGTATTCGGCGACTTGGTCGACGGTCAAGAGTTGGCCATTCCCCTGTGAAATCACAATCGCTCCTGTTGAGATGCTCCTGATCCGGGTGCAAGAAGAGCGGGGGTAGAGGCCGTCTGCTTACCGGAATCGACTGCTGCGTGTCTGAGGCCGGCGCGGAAATGTTCGAGATCCGTTCTGAGGAATCGGATATTCCGGCCAATCAAGCGGAGATGGGGAATCTGTTTTCGCTTTACCCAGAGATACACCGTTTGTGGGCTGACACCAAGAAAGAGCGCGGCCTGTCGGACCGTTAGGGGATATCCGTTAATGGCGAGGGCGGATTGTCCGCTACCGCTGCCTGCGTCGAGGGGGAGGCTTTTGGAATTCATACCCCCTTATATACTTGCTTAGATTTTTTGCAAAACAGACCAAACTCAGCGTTCAGAGCGGGCAAGCCGGCGCGAGGGATCCGAATTTAGACGCAATAATTTAGGCTCCAGATGCGTGGCTCTTTACGAAAGCGGAGGTCATTGTGGAAGAATGCGACTCCGGAGTTGCGGCGAGGCAGATGTGTTTCGCTAGTGAGAGCTCGGGGATCGCTCCAGCGGCGGCCCGCGCCTCCTATTTGCGTTTGCCGCTATGCCCACAGCGCCAGCGTGAGTACGGCCACCGCCGTGAAGCTTGGACTGCCCGAAGAACGCGGACCGCATAGCGCAGATCCTCATAAAGGCTGCGCATGATGTCCCACTCCAATGGCGCAACTAGAATGCCAAGCCTAGGTTGCGACTTTTCTGGCCGGCCGATCGGCACACCATGCCCAAACGACCGCGGTCAAGATTGGTGCCTGCACCAATACCCCCGTCCAAACTGGCTGCTGGGCATAGAGCACGAAAAGAACCAGCGGCCCCGTGGAGAGCGCCGTTGCCCATGCCCGCCACCATCGGCGCCTGGGCCAGTATCAACGTCAGGGCAATCGTCAATTCCAGCAGAGTCGTCAGCCACACGGCGATCTCGATGGCTTGTAGTGCCAGCGGCTGGAAGCGGCGTCCCTCGACACGGTCCCTGATGCCGAGTAACATCCTGGGGACAGCCACGTGATCTCCAAATTCAGTGAAAAGGTCCAGCAGGAGGCGCCGGTCAGTCCAGTGATAGCGGAGACGAGCGCGAACGATGAGACGCGTGGACCGCTCATTCACCGGACCGGAAAGAGGGCGAATGTGAAAGCGCCGTGAGCCGGCGTCTCAGGGTCGGCCCATACCAGAAATCGATTGGGCTCCATGGAATGGGCAACCAGGTCCGCGATGCGGCTCATGTAGACTCTGTCGCCGGCGCGCAGGTGCTGCAGTTCCGGAACAATGATTCCAGCGCTTCGGATCCCGTTCTTGCTGCCGAGGTTCTCAATCAGGTCATATCCATAGAACCCAGCCCGGTCGTATCCAATCTGCACGATCCAGGGCCAGATGTCTTCCGGGCGTCCTGTGATCGTGATCGCGCGAGTGGCGAGCAAAGAGGGAGCGGAAACCAGATCGTCGCCAGGTAGCGGCCGCGCCCATTCATCCGCACTTGCACCCCAGCGCAGTTGCCCGGCCGGATCGCGAAACCGTAAATAGCTGCGAAGAGAATCAGCAGACCGCGGATCGAAAGAAGCTTCGCCGCCACCCTCCGCGTGCCGCTCATCGTTCCAGGCGCCGGCCCAGCCGCAGGTGAACCATCGACGTCATTCCAAGAAAGTCGGACAGGAACGTGCCCCGCTTCTCCTTCGCACTAAGTCCACGCTTCATGTTCCGGCAAATCGGATATTTGGTCAGTACGGCAATGCGGCTATCCACTGTTCCATCTCTTTTGCATGTCGCAGGCCCCATCTGAGGACTGCGCTGGCATCCATACCATCCGCTTATATGGAAAAGTGAAGCCTGCGCGAGCCGCGTGCGATCTTCACGCGGAGGGATGAATTGCTTGCGCCTGGTTTACAGGAGAGAGTTTGGTCGCCGCCGCCAATGCCCCTATTGGCTCCGACTTTTCAATTCGCTTTCAGCTCGAAGCCAATCCTCTTCCGGCGATCCGATCGGGCAGCCGCGCTCCTGCCAAAGCTGGTACGCCAGCATGGCGATTTGGGCCTCGGTCGAATTTTCAGCGGCACCGGGTTGAATGGAGCTCTTGGGCTCCTTTGTGCCCGCGCTTTTTGGATCTAAAGCTGTCGCTCGGCTTGCCATATCCCAACTCCTTTCTCTCGTTGCGATCATGACTTCTTCCAGGGGCCACGCCTGAGTGCGAATCAACACAGTTTGTCAGCGGGCTGCCGCACCCAGAGTGAACCCCCAATGCGGTTTCGGAGAGTCTCTGCCTGGCGCTTTTAGCAAACCAAGCCATCCTTTTTCTTCAACACCTGCCGCAAGAACCACTCATGTTTTTCGTGGATCTGGACAATTCGGGAGAACAGATCCACCGTTCCGGGATCGTTGTTTTCATCGGCAATTCTGGCCGCATCCCGCATGTCCTTGATTACAACCAGCAGATTTGCGTCGGCCTCTTCAATCATCTCCCGCGAGTTCTGCCCCGGCCCTGCGGAATGAACGCTGGCAGCCTCCTGCATCTGCTTTAACTGCACATTCTGGACGTCTGGCCCGATCATGCGAATTCGCTCGGCCAGATGATCAGTCGTTTCGAGCACGTCCTTCGCGAACTCGTCGAACATCAGGTGCAGGTCGCGGAAGAGCGGACCGAAGGTTTGCCAGTGGTAGTGTTTATAGTTCGCATAGAGAACGAAGGCGTTGGCCACGTGGAGTTGCAAGTGCTGCACCACCGGATGGTCTTCCCGGTTCTCCTGTGAGACCTCTTTCGCCATAGTAAGCGTCGCAGGCATAAGAAACCTCCTGTCGCTGATATTAGCAGTTGTGCGGCTGCACGGGGTATCGGGAAATTGATCTGGAAAGAGCGATTCTTGCTACACGACTGGCGGCGTTCGTCAGTCGTGCGCGCAGGCACCGGAACTGCTTTTGCCTCGTAGTCCATGCACACTTCTTTGCCAATGATCGGCATCATGAGGAGACTGGAGACGGAATCAGCGCACCACCAACCAAGCCGGGCCGTGTGTGTCTGGCATCCACTACTTTGTCCGGTGTTAAGCAGCAATGCCCGAGGAGTATTGCTGAGAGATAGAAAGGGGCGCCCAGTTGTCAAGACCGCGGAGGCGGCTTCCGAGCGTAGAGGTTCACACCATGCACTCCAAATTTGCGTGCGGTTTTCTCTTTGGAAGTGGCGCGGAAGGGATCGAAACGTTCGATGATCCGAACGTCCTCAAAACCCAATTCCGCCAGCACTGCGAGCATCTCTGCCTCCGGCAGAGCACCGGCGATTCAACCCGACCACAAGTCGATGTTTCGGCGAGTGTCCTCGCTGACTTCCACGTCCACAGCGATATCCGCCAATTGCAGGCTGCCGCCGGCGCGAAGGACGCGAAGAATCTCTGAGAAGGCGCGGTCCTTCTCCGGAACGAGATTGAGAACGCCGTTGGAGATTACGACATCCACGCCGTCGTCCTCGACCGGGAGAGCCGTGGCGTCCCCGAGGGAGACCTCGACGTTATCCTGCCGCGCGGTTTTGGCGCAGCTTCGTGCGCGCTCGACCATTGCCTCGGTCATGTCCACGCCGATCGCACGGCCCAGTGCTCCGACTCTCCGCGCCGCCAGGAGCAGGTCCATCCCGGCGCCGCAGCCTATGTCGAGCACCGTTTCACCCTCGCGAATGGCATGGATGCGATGAGGATTCCCAACACCAGCGAAGGAAGCCGTGGCTTCCGCCGGTAGCGCCGCCAGTTCTTCAGAGACGTAGCCTAGAAACGCTGCGGCATAGGCCGGTCCCCGATGAAAATGAAACTCGCCGTCTGGCTCGATGGCGACGCGGGCGTAAATCAGCGAGACTTCCCTGCGTAGTTCTGACGTGTTCAGATCAATGGGACATGCCAGAGACATGGGCGTTACCTCCTCAGAAGAAATCCATCTGCGGCCGCGCGACACGATCTACTGTCAGTGGCGCGCCATTGCCCAACCAGTTCAGTTCACCAACTTATTTCCCCTGCTTCTCTTCAGAGGGATAGCCCGCGTCGGTTGTGGCCTTGATCAAGGCCGGAACGTTGGTCTTGGCGTCATCGTAAGTCACCACCGCTTGCTTCTGTTCAAATTTGATATCAATTTTCTCGACTCCAGAGAGCTTTTTGAGCGCTTTGTTAATTGTGACGGGACACGTCGAGCAGGTCATACCGGGCACAAACAGCGTGACAGTTTTCGTGGCAGCCCAGACGGGTGCGCCCAAGATAACGCAAAGGGCAATTACGGTGGCGAGGTGCTTCATAACGTTCTCCTGTGAAAATAGCCGCAGGTTGTTGAACCAGGTTGGCCGCCCACGGCTATTCTCATGTTTGGTTGTGACCGGCTGGTCATGGGCGACTCCTTTCTTTCAGTAAAAGAGGGGCAGAATGTAAGGAAAAGCAATCGCGATTCCCACTAGTGCGGCCACGATCCAGAACGTCGTCTTGTATGCCGCCCTAACTTGCGGTATCGCACAGGCCTTTCCCGGCTCGCAGACTTGGGTTAAACGAAAAATGCGACGGTGCGCGAAAAAAAGCGCAACCAGCGCCGCGCCGATAAAAACCGGTCGGTACGGCTCCAGCTTTGTAAGGTTGCCGATCCATGCGCCGCTGAAGCCGAACGTCACCAGGACAAGCGGGCCTAGGCAGCAGGTCCAGGCGAGGATCGCTGCGCTGCCGCCAACTACCAAAGGGCTACGCCCGCTTTTCGATTCACGCATCCGCCTCACCTGTGCGGTTGTCGATCCCAAGCGTGGCGGGTTTGCCCCATGAAGGCATGAAAGGCATCTTCAACAAACCGCCCAGCGATTGCTTTCCTCGCTCGTTGAGGCCGTCGAGACCGTAGCGCAATTCGTCGAATCGCGGCCCCGGATTGTACGTGCGGAATAGGCGGTCCCAAATCGACAAGATATCCCCGTAGTTCGAATCTGTCTCGGGTTGCAGACGGGAATGATGCACCTTGTGCATGTTGGGCGTGACGTAAACAACTCGAAGCCATCGATCGAGTGTCGCGGGCAAACGGAAGTTTGCGTGTTCGAGCGCCGCGTTGAGCGTGGAGACTGCCAAATAGAAGGCCAGCACCCAAGCCGGCACGCCAAAGAGCGCGATTGCCGCGATATACCATGGGATCTTCCATAGCAACTCGGCCGGATGCTTCCGGAACCCAGTGGTGACATCGACTTGGTTGTCGCAGTGATGCACCCGATGAAAGGCCCACAGCGGTCGGTATTTGTGCAGGATCATGTGCGCAAGGAATTGAAACAGGTCAATCCCCAGTACACCCAAGATGAGTTGGCCCAGCGGCGAAAGACCGAGCCAGTTCGAGAGTCCGAATCGCGTCCGCGTTACAAAGTTCGCGCCGTGTGGCGAGATTGACCCGACGGCGAAATCGAGTCCCACAAGAATCGCAGCGATTGCAACATTCACGATCAGATTTCGGACGTGAGTCCTTCCATAGCGAAAGAGCGGAAAAGCGGCCTCGAAAAGGAACACGATCGCTACTATGGCGAGAAGGAAGAGCAAATTGTGCGTCTCGGCGAGTGCGATCGCCGCGGTGAGTTGTTCCATGACGTTCATTTCAATAGACCAGTGGCATATAAGCGCCATTTTTCAATTCAGGCATTGGTTTCTCCTTCGCGAACCGGCAAACGCGATTCCTTGTGCGCGCGGCGGAATGAACGCGTGAACAACAGCAGCAGGACGCCAGTGCCGAGCAGGACGCCGGACGAGACAAACGCCCAGCGTTCCGGCATCCAAGGCAATCCAACGGCAACGCCCCAATACCCCAGCACGATGTACTCGAAGGCGATGTAGCCCCCGACCGCCAAAAGGAGCGTTAGCAGGATGCTGTTAATGATCCGATTGCGCTGCCGCCGCGCCTCATCCAGCGTGCATACGCCGCGGCGCCGGAAATACACCACCAGCGCCAGCGCCAGAAAAAGAAGCGCCACACTGCGGAATACCCAAACATATTTCCCGGTGAGCACATTATCCACGCTGACTGCGGTTGAAATCGAAGCCAGTCCGAAGAGAACCAACGCCAGCGGCGTTATGCAGCAGAGACACCCGGTCAAGACGGCCAGCGTCGAATGCAGGAAAATCCCCTCGCGGGCTTTGCGTGTTCCATCCTTCATCGTCAACGCCCGCGCTTCGCCGTCTCTAACTGTTCTTTGAAGACAGACATCATTTTGTCGATCATCTCCCGGGCTAACGCTTCCCTCGAACCTGAATCCAGTTCTGCGAACATCAGTTTCAAACACGTCGGCATCATCGTCGTAACAAACTCCTTGCGGTCTTCCGAGGACATACCCGAAAACATCTTGCCCATCATGGCGTTCATCATGGGTGGAATATCTTCATGGGTGGAATATCTTCGGGCTTCATCATGCCAGCCATCATCTTTTCCATCATGCTCTTCATCAAGCCCATGCCCGTCGCCATCGGGTTCGAGTTGCTGCCTGGTTCGGTTCCTGCCTGAGGTCCGCTGCCCTGTTTAGGGCCTTTGTCTTTCTGTTTCATCTTCGATCTCCCTGAGTGGGCTATGAGGTTGTTCTTCCAGAAATTTGAGTACCAGCGGCACGGACGCCATTGCAGGACCGCCACCCATGGCTATCGCCACACCGCACGCCTCCAGAATTTCGGCTTTGCTTGCTCCCGCCGCGAGGGCCTTCTCCATGTGGACCAGGATGCAGGGTTCGCATTCTGTCGCCACGGCGATCCCCAAGACGATCAGCTCTTTGTGTTTCGTCGATAAGGCTCCTTCAACCAGGGAGGCCTGGAATAGCGCATCCAGGTGCTTCATCGGCGGCAGCTGTTGATTTAGCTTGGGCTTGTACTTCTTAAAGTCGGCGAGAGCCTCGGTGGGATTCATCGCTGCGTTTCCTTTCTGAGCGTTACCCGGAAGAGCTTTCTGGGCAGTCCACCCTCCTCGAATTCATCGATGCTGACAATCTGAAAGCCGCTTGCCAAATGCTCGACCTTCTGTCGGCTGAAGAAATGCACGATGAAGCCGCCGACCTCGTACAGGTCCTCTCCCCTGTGGATGCCGGTACCGAAGTGCGGATCGCCTGTATGCCTGACCGTGTAGACGTTGAGGCCGCCGGGTTTGAGTACCCGCCAGACCTCGCGAGAGAGATGCTCAAGTTCCGGCGTGGTGAGAGCCATGCAGTAGAGCATGTGGGAGTAACAGGCATCGAACGAATTGTCCTGAAACGGGAGAGGTTCTCTGATATCGTGACGGTACACGGTGACGTTCTGCGACAAACCGACCGCTTGCGCCTTGGCGGTAAGGGCGTCTGCCCCCGCCTGAGAATAGTCCAGGGCAGTGACGCGAAAACCCTCTCGGGCAAAGAACAGGGTGTCTCTGCCTTGTCCGCTGCCGAGCTCGAGGAGTAATGTCTTGCCGTCACTCTTGAACAGTGCAGCCCCTTTCCGTCCCGCGTCACTGGGCTCTGCGCCGAACATCTCTGGCTTCTGGGAAAATGTCATTTCCCAGTGGTTCTGTTGCGCGTCCAAAATCTCGTTCGTAGCCCGAAGGCTTTCGACATGCATTCTTGTGTTTACCTCCTCAATCGCGGATGTCCCTTCTCATCTGCTCGAATTCCTCTTTACTGATCTCACCCTTGGCGTACCGTGCTTTCAGGATCTCTAAAGGCGTATCCGAGTCTTCTCTCCGATATTCATGCCTGTCAAATCGCCCGCAGGGCGGCCGGAATCCTCCTCGCCCGAAAATCAAATACACAACCAGCAGCATCACGAGGATCATGATCAGGGGGAAGATCCACATTCCACCCCACCAGAAATATTCGGGTCCCATGGTGGCCTCCAGATGCGTCGCGGCTCAGCTCACTTGGCCTCTTCCTGCATGCAAGGTCATTTCTTGCCCGGCTGCATCTGGTTCATCATGCTCTGCATCTTCTCCCCGGCCTTCGGTTCCTGCGACGACGCGACCAGATCGGCGATCGATTTTACTTGTGCGTCCGACAAGCCCAAAGCCGCCTTCTTGTCGGCCAGCAACTTAGCGACTTCCTCAGACGACAGAGTGAACATCCCCGCCATCCGTTGGGGCATTCCCTGCATCGTCTGGCCCGTGGGCGTGCTGGACATCATCGCCATCATTGGGCAGTTCATCAGACCCCCACCAGACTGTTGGGCGGGTTTGTCTTCCGACTTGGTCTGTGCAAAAGCCAGGAAGCCGGTCAAACCCACGACTGCCACGAGCACCGCGATTCTCGTCATGGTTCAATCTCCTTTCGCGCTACCTTCATGGTAAGGCCGGTTGAGGTATGATACAAATGCTTTTATCGGATCAAAACAATGCAGAACTCGCATAGAATTACCCTGCAGCTGAACTTGCAACATCTGCGCACGTTCCAGGCGTTGGCGCAGGTCGAGAACTTTTCCAGAGCGGGTGAACAGGTGGGCCTCTCGCAGTCGGCTGTGTCGCGACACATCAGCGCATTAGAGGACTCGCTGGGATTGCGGCTGTTCGAGCGCGTCGGACGGCGTGCAATGCTGACGTCCGCAGGGAGAGTTTTACGGGCCCGCCTGGACGCGCTGATGCGAGAAGCCGACACGCTGCCCCGAGTCGTAAAGGACTTGTCTGAAGGAGTACAAGGCGACATCCGACTTGGCGCATGCATTACCGCAGCCAATGCCCTCCTGGCGCCCTTACTGGGGCTATATCGCCGGAAATACCCGGAGGTCGGGTTAAGTCTGCAGCCAGGCAGTAGCGCGGGCACTATCGAGAGCCTTCGGCGCGGCGAGATTGAGCTCGCTTTCGTGACGTCGGACCGGTTGCCCCCTGAGGCGGCGACGCTGGCTGAGATCCCTGATGAGTTGGTGCTGATTGCAGCGCCAAATCATAAGCTCTGCATCCGGCGCGCATTGACGCCCAGGGATCTCTCAGGCTGCGATTTTATCCAGCGTGAAGCTGCATCGGACACGCGCGCGGTAGTCGCGCATTGGTTCGAAGCGGAAGGCATCCAAGCGCGGAATCTGATGGGCGTCTGGTGACCGGACACAATCAAGCGCCTGGTAGGCGCTGGGCTGGGGTTATCCGCACTATCGCGCCGATTGGTCGCGGATGAACTTAGACGTGGGAGCCTGAAGATGCTGCGCGTTAAGGGCTGGCCCCTGTCCAGAACGATTCGGCTGATCATGCTGAAAGACAGCTTCGTGTCGAAGGCGATCCAGCACTTTCTCGGGCTCGTGCGGAAGAAGGTCCCGGAAGCCCAGTACCTTAAGAGTTGAGCTAACGCCAGAGGCCGCGAAGCGAGGCCGCTGCAATACGACGAGGGGCACGAGGTTGGCACAAGTGGAGCAAATCCGGGCTGCCACTGGAGTACCTTGACCCAGTAGTACACCATGTGGTGGAATAGTGAACAGAGCGCAAATCATGAAAAAGCCCAGCTGTTCCCGTTGCTCGCCCAAGCCAAAGCTCGCTTCCCGGCCCTTGCTCCTACCACGACAGGCCCGTGCCCTGGAGGCCACGTTCAAGATGCTGGCGAATGCCACGCGTCTCCGGATGCTGCACGCGCTGGCGCGTGCGGACGAGCTCTGTGTCGGAGACCTCGCTCAGGAATTGGGTATGAAGCCGCAGGCCGTGTCGAACCAACTGCAGCGGCTTGCCGACCGCAGCATCGTGGAAGCGCGCCGCGAAGGGCTGCAAATGTACTACCGGATTCTGGATCCCTGCGTAATCACACTTCTCGATGAAGGCTGGTGTCTGGCCGAGGATTCCTCGGTGCGGCAGTTTGAGCGCACCGAAGGGGGCAAAGTCGCGTCCTGATGACGCTGGATCGAACGTGGCGACAAATCTCAATCTTGGGAATTCCAGTGGCGCCAAACGCCTGACAATATATGCGACGCGCCAGCTCATGGGTGTTGCTTGTTCTATCCCTCGCGATGCTCTCTTCGACCGGGCTCGAAGCGCAGGGGATACAGATATCGGGTGGCCTGGATGGACGGCTCAGCAATCAAGATGCGGAAAATCCTGGCGAGGTGAAAGATGACTTCCGGCCTCTATTGGAGGGAGCTTTCTTCAATCTTCGTAAGGTGTGGAGTGATGCGTTTGGCGATCGCTGGATCGGGGTGGCCCAAGCCGACTTCGATGACAATTTCCAGCGGATCCGGCCGTATCAGGTCTATCTGCAATATAAAGGCCCTCTCGGGAAGTGGAATGTTCGGGCAGGCCAGTATCTGCTGCCATTTGGACTGCTCACAACCTACGATACCGAACGGCTCATTCTGCAGGGAATCGAGCGATCTAGCCTTGCTGTCCGGAGGGACACCGGCGTGATGGCATTCGGGCGCATGAGCGCATGGGACTACGCGGCCTCGGTGTCGGACGGACTCAGCGACGTCCGCTTCGCGGATTCTCGCGCCAATCCATTGGTGACCGCACGTCTCGCCTACGTCCAAGGCGGCTCGCAATTCGGCATTTCGACCTTGATCGGCGGTGTGTTACGCGATCCTGCTTACGGACAAGGGAGTGGTCGAGTTCAGGAGCGCCGCTTCGCCCTGGATGCAACTCACTCTTTCGGACCTCTCACACTGCGCGCCGAAGGAGTAAGAGGAGCCGATCCGGGTCACGTTGTTGGGGGCGGTGTTGCGCTCGCTGATTACGCTCTCACGCCTCGGCTGGAAATCAACACGCGATATGCGAGCTGGAGCGGCATCGAAAGCTATCAAACGGTCGGCGCGGGCGTTACGTTTCAGATCCGTCAAGGCTTGTACTTTCGCGTCGCTGACCAATATTACACGAGAAAGGAAAATCGGAAGGAAAATCCCGATGGTTTCACGATTCAGCTCTATTACGAGTTCAGCCGGACGTTGTAGCCAAGCCTGGCGCTTGTTACTCGCTGCGGTCCTACTCGCAATGCCTCTGTTGGCTGACGTGTGCGTCTGGCGCGATCCCGAGCGCGCTATGCAAAAGATTTTTCCAGCAGCGCGGGATTACAAGACGACCACGGTTAAATTCACACCCGAGAACGTGGGCGCCATCGAGAAGGAGCTTGGTTCCAAAATTGACGAGCCTTCCCAAGGCGGGGAGTTCAACTTCTACGACATCATCGGGGCGGTCGGGGGCAAACCGCACAAGCTGGGTACGATCATCGCGCTTGCCGGTAAGGGCGAGTATGGCGTGATCGAAGTGGTTATCGGCGTCGACGGCGCTGGAAAGATTGTCGGCAGCTACATTCAACGTTCCCGTGAGCGCGTCACCAAGGAGCTTGAATCTCCCGCCTTTCTCGGTCAGTTCAAGGGCAAAACCAGGACGGACAGCTTCGAGGTGGGAAGCGCTGTCAAGCCGGAGTCGGCGGATGCTGCCGATGCCTCGCGGACTGTGGCGTTTGTGATCAAGAAAATGCTCGTTTTTAACCACATCCTCAATCAAGGAGAAAAGAACCCATGAAAACACTGAAGACAGTGACGCTAACGATCATGGCAGTGTCCATTTTACTTGCGGTAGGTTGCACTCTCGGGCAGAAACGGCATTTTGGCGCCGCGATCGATCCGAAGGCGCCGAAGGTAACGCTAGCAGAGCTCATCGCGAAGCCGGACGCCTACGCGGGCAAGATGGTCGTGATTGACGGAACGCACGGCGGCGCCTGCGCGGACGGCGATGATTTTTACTTCAAGGACAAGTTCGACATCATAGAGGCGGTCCCACCAACTCCGGAAGTCATGCAATTGAAGACGGGCGCGCGTGTGCGGCTCTACGGACTTGTTAAAGTACGCAGTAGCGGGTCGGATGAAGCGGCCGAGAAAAACGAGGCCGACGAGAAAAAGGAAGCGGGAGACGTTGACGTTCGGATCATTGCCAAGGGGGTGGACGTGCTATGACCCTCCTGACCCTTAGCCTCAAGGATCTGCTGCGCAAGCCAGCCCGTTCGCTTCTGACTGTGGCCGGCGTAGCTCTGGCGAGCGCGACCTTGTTCAGTCTTCTCTCTTTCAACCGGGGTTACGACGTTTCGCTAAAGAAGGAAATGGCCGACTCCGGCATCGACATGCTCGTATCGACGGAGGGCTGCCCGATGGAAGCGGCGTCGCTCGCGCTGCACGGCGGCGAAATACCGAAGTTCCTGCCCGAAAGCCGCCTGCCGGCGATCCGCGCCGTTCCCGGCGTGCGAGCCGTTACCGGCATGCTTATCTTCTCCGCGCAAGGCGAGGGGAACCGCACGGACCTGTTTTATGGCGTCGATGACGAATTTTACAAGCTGCGCACGAACTGGAAGCTCAACGGCCATTGGTTCACGGATGACCACTCCATCATTCTCGGGGCGGAAGCCGCGAGAGTGGAAAAGCGCGACGTCGGCGACAAAATTTATTTTCCGGAGATCGACACGGAGTTTAAGGTCACGGGCATCGTGGCGCGCACGGGAAGCGAGGATGACGGGTTCTTTTTCATTCCGCTGAAAACCGCTCAGAAGGTGTTCCATAAAGAGGGAAAACTCACCGGCGCCGGCGTGAACATTGCCGATGTGACAACGCAGCTCGACAGCGTCAAAGACGGCATCGAGCGCATCCCGGATGTCTATGTGGTCACCGCGCAACAGATGATTCAGCAAATTCTGCAGCTCGTAGGTTCCAGTAAGACGCTCATGTTCGCGGTTCTCTTGATCGCGTTGGTTATCGCTGTCGTCGGGGTTCTAAATACGGTGCTGATGTCGGTCATGGAGAAGCTGCGCGAGTTTGGCTACATGCGCTGCATCGGCGCCCCGCCCGGGAGCGTATTTCAGATAGTGCTCATAGAGACCGTGAGCCTCTGCCTGGCAGGCGGACTTCTGGGTGTGACGGTTGGCGCGCTCGGCTCGTCGCTCGCGGATACGCTGATCCGCGGAGTCCTGCCCTACGCGCCGGGCGGCAAGATGGTTGTCTTCGACCCGCGGGTGTTCGTTCTGACGCTGGCGGTGGCGGTGGGCATTGGAGCGCTTGCCGGGCTTTATCCGAGCTGGCGGGCATCCAGCGTCCCGCCGATGGAGGCGGTCCGCAATGAGTAACATCATCGAGCTTTCGGAAGTGAGAAAAATTTTTCGGCGCGGTAGCGAGACCATCGCGGCGGTCGATGGCGTGAGCCTCTCGATTGCGCGGGGCGAATTCGTGGCAGTGGTCGGCCCGTCCGGTTCGGGCAAAACAACGCTTCTCAATCTCATCGGTTGCGTAGACAAGCCGGATCGCGGACGCGTGCGCGTAGACGGCATGGAAACGGAGAATCTCTCAGAGCGTGCGCTCACGAGGATCCGCGGCGAGAAGATCGGGTTTATTTTCCAACAGTTCTTTTTGCTGCCTACGCTCACCGTCACCGAGAATATCGAGCTGCCGGCTGTATTTCTCAGGCGGCGTAACGGGTCGGGTCGTCGAGTCTCCGAACTGCTAGAGCGGGTCGGCCTCGGCTCCCGGGCCGGTCACCTTCCCTCCCAGCTTTCGGGCGGAGAAATGCAGCGCGTCGCCATTGCTCGGGCTCTCATGAACAGCCCGAAGGTCCTCGTCGCGGACGAGCCAACAGGAAACCTCGATTCCCGTAACGCTGAAAGTGTCATGGAGATCTTTCGGAACCTGAACCGGGACGGCCTGACAATTGTCATGGTCACGCATAACGCTGAGCTTGCGCAGGAGGCGGGGCGGATCGTTTCGATGAAAGATGGCCGCGTAGTCGCCACTGAGGCGGTGACGAGGGCCTCCTAGAAGGAAACCGTAATGTCAGCACAAAATACGATCGAGCCTCCTGTGCGAGAGCCGGGCTGCACGGAGTGTTCCTGCGCCGAGCCTCAGCGGCGCGAGGAGTCTGCAAGCAAGTTCCGCCGCTCGGTTCTCACGCTGCTGGCAGTTGTCTTTGCGGCTGTTTTGATTGTGGTAGTGGTCGGCGAGTGGCTTGGGCGATTTGAAGCCTATACGGAGCGCGTGCCGTGGTATGCCGGCGTTGCGATCGTGGTTCTCTTCGGCTATCCCGTGCTCCGAAAAGTCGTGCAGGCGGCGCTGAAGCGCCGCGTGACCTCGCACACGCTCATGACGGTCGGCCTCCTGGCCGCGCTCGTGATCGGGCAATGGCCCACGGCGGTTCTGATCATTTTTTTCATGCGGCTTGCCGATTACGTGGAACACTTCACGACAGAGCGGGCGTATCACGCTATCCGCGAACTCGCCGCTCTCGCCCCGCAGACGGCTCGCGTTGAGCGGAACGGCAAAGAGCATGACGTGCCGATTGAGACCGTTGCCGCCGGAGATGTTGTGATCATCCGACCGGGCGAGAAAATTCCCGTCGATGGCGAGGTTCTGAGTGGTCAAGCAACCGTCAACCAGGCGACTATCACGGGAGAGTCCATGCCAGTTGAAGCGGTGCCAGGAACGAAAGTGTTTGCCGCCTCGATCGCTCAGTTGGGGACCTTGCGCGTGCGCACCGTCCATGTTGGGCCCGACACCACGTTTGGCCGTGTCATCCGGCTCGTGGAAGGCGCGGAGACGCACCGCGCGGACGTGCAGCGCGTGGCTGACAAGTTCTCGGCCTACTACCTTCCTGTCGTTGGCACAGTCGCCCTACTGACGTTCCTTATAGGCCGAAATGCGTTATCCACGGCGGCCGTTCTGGTGGTCGCCTGCTCCTGCTCGTTCGCGCTGGCGACGCCGATCGCGCTTCTGGCCTCAGTTGGCGCTGCGGCAAAACGTGGGCTTCTCTTCAAAGGCGGGAAGTATCTGGAATTGCTCGCCCGCGCCGATGTGCTTCTCGTCGATAAGACTGGAACGCTGACCCTCGGGCACCCGCGGCTCACCGACGTCGTCCCGCTCAATGGATTCTCGCAGCAAGAGGTACTTCGGCTGGCGGCCTCCGCAGAACGCTTTTCCGAGCACCCTCTGGCCGACGCGGTACGCGGCGCTGCGGCGGAACAGGGTATCGTGCTCGCGGAAACCGAAGACTTTCGCGCCCTGCCTGGCCTGGGTGTGCGCGCTCGCGTTGAGGGAGCCTTGGTGAGCGTAGGAAGCCGACGGATGATGAGCGATGGCGGAAATGGGCCGCCGGCGGTTGGGACTCTTGAGGCGCAGGGCAAGACGGTGCTGTATATCGAGCGGGACCGAGCCCTCATCGGGCTCCTCGCCGCCGCGGATACTGTGCGGCCGGAAGTGGCAGGTGCGCTTGAGCGCGTGCGTTCTCTTGGCGTTAAGCATGTCGAGCTTCTCACTGGAGACACGGAGCAAACGGCGGCGGCCCTCGCCAGGACACTCGGAATCGCCTACCGCGCGCGATTGTTGCCGGAAGACAAGATTGCCGTGGTTAAGGAGCATCAGGCGCAGGGTAAGACCGTGGTTATGGTGGGCGACGGCGTGAACGACGCCCCCGCGCTGGCGCAGGCAGATGTGGGAATCGCGATGGGCGCGTTCGGGTCCGATGTGGCCATTGAAGCGGCCCACGTGTCACTTCTCCGCGACGACTGGAGGCTTGTGCCGGAAGTGCTCAGCATCGCGCGTCGTACCATGCGTGTGGTGAAGATCAACATCGGTTTTACCGCCGTCTATAACTTGGCTGGCCTGCTCCTTGCGGCGCTCGGTTTTCTGCCGCCGATCCTCGCGGCTGCCGCGCAATCCCTTCCGGATCTTGTGATCCTTGGGAACTCGTCCCGGCTGCTGCGGGCGCAGCCGCACCGGTAGGCGAGCTGGGGAGTACGACACATGGTTTTGTGGAATGGAAAAACGGGCCGCGGCTCTCTGGTGGCGGGCGGAATCGCATCCGTTCTTGCCTCGACTTGCTGTCTGAGTGCGCCTGTCCTGGCGGGACTCGGCTTCGGCGGCGCATCGGCCGCCCACTTGACGGCGCTGGAGCCGTATCGACCGGTCTTCATCGGCGCCGCGCTGATCGCGCTTTTCTTTGCGTATCGGACCATTTTTCGACGGCCACAAACGTGCCACCCGGAAGCGCGCGCAGCGCCGCAAACCAGGCACAAGGTCGTTTTCTGGATTGTGGCCACGCTGCTGGGGATTGGTGTTGCTCTGGAAGGCGTCGAGAAAGGCGGGGCCGCGTTAGAGAATAAGGAATCCGCTCCTACCTCCTCTGGCGCGCCAACCTCAACCGGCAAGAATGCTGGGGCGCGGAGGCGGATGCCGGACTTGACGTTTGTCGACCTTGACGGGAGGCCCTGGAGACTGAGCGGTGATCGGGGCCACGTGGTTCTGATGAATTTTTGGGCATCATGGTGCCCACCCTGCCGGAAAGAAATGCCCATGCTGGTCAGGCTGTCGAACGGCTATAGGTCCCGAGGACTCGATGTCGTCGGGGTCATGATGGATGAGGGCGGACTCGAAAGGGTGCGACAATTCCTCCGGGAATACCAGGTATCCTATCGAATTCTGCTGCCGGGAAGCGCCGTCCGGTTAATGCCTCCCGTTGAAAGGCTGCCGACGACGTTCCTTGTTGATAAGCAAGGACAGCTAGCCGCGGTCTATTCAGGCGCGATCGAAGAAGGGGTTTTCCGGCAGGATCTGGAGAAGCTCCTTGCCGAAAGGTAACGCCGCCTCATGGGGACGTAATCTTCTGGAAGTAGCTACTCGGTCGATACCGGAACGGGATCACAGTGCAAGACCGATGAAGAGCTGGGTATTTCGATTCACGCACACCGCTTTGTGCAACGCAGGAGATTTCGGGAGCGTGAGTTTTTGTGTTTGCAGTGCAATTCAACGCTTCGAAGCAATTCGCCTTCCCCGACAAAACGAGCCGCGCGATTGCCTCTCCTGAAATAATCGCTGGCTTGTGCCTAGTTCTACCGATTTTTCATTTGTCGGTTGCGCTGGCGAGTGTGAAAAGGACGTGTGAAAGGGACGACAATCGCGAGAAAGCGGTTGGCCCGGGAGCTCAGTCAGCTCAAAGTCGGCTCATTCCACCGAGGCAGTGGATCTTGTCGGGCAAGATACTGGACGAGTTCATCGCCGAGCCGGTCGTCGAAAAGGAGTGTCAGCGCCCGGTAGGTCTTGTTCACGACATCGATCATGAGCGTCTTCATTTCTTCGTCGCTCAAACGTGATAGCTTTGGCCATGGAATCTCGCCGTACGGCGGTCTGACTACAACGTCTGCATAGTCGCCGGGTTTCGAATCCGGTGTAATTCCCGCGTGAAGATCCTCGAGAAAGGTGTTGCGGAAGCACTGCTGAGCGAGGTACTTGGCGAGCCTTTTCATTAAAACGGGATTATTGGAGATGGCACGGACGGATTGGGCGGTCATTGTGTAGTCCGTTCTACCAGCTATCTCATCCACTGGCAAAGGGGCGGTTGCGCCGGGGCGCACATTCCGTCCACCAGACAGCGCCCATTTGCGACGAATCCAGATCCGCCGTATACAGATAGCAGTCCTTGTCGGGACCAGAAAATGGCGACCAACTCACCCAAGATCCATAGCATTCTCGCGAGCCACCAGATGCCGTCGGGGGGCTGGAGTTTCACGGGATCGCAACAAGCCAGCACGGAATCGACTTGTTTGGCGTGCCTCGCCCTTGCATGGGAAACAGGGGCGACCACGAGTTCGGCGATCCGCTTCTTGCTCGGCTCGCAACTCGCCGATGGCGGATGGCCGGCGTTCCAAGGCGATCAGGAGGGGTCGTGGACAACGGCGTTGGCTCTTTGTACCTTGACCGCCGTGAACGATGTCTCAGAAGCCCGCGATCGGGCACTGAAATGGCTTCTCACAGAAAAAGGCAAAGAAGGCCACTGGTTCTGGCGATGGAAATTCAAGACCGCGGATCGCAACGTTCGGTTCGATCCCGATAAATATGGTTGGCCCTGGAGTCCAGGCGCGGGTAGCTGGGTGATTCCAACCGCCTTCAGCGTGGTCGCTATCAAGCAATTCACGGTCTGCAATCGCTCGGAGGCGTCGGAAAAACGAATCCGTCTGGGAGTGGAGATGCTTTTGGATCGGGCGTGCATTGGCGGTGGGTGGAACTCAGGGAACAGCGTTGTCTATGGCGTTCCGCTCCGGCCGCACGTCGAGGCGACGGCGATCGCCCTGCTCGCTTTGCAGGACGAGCCCCGTGGGGAGATTGTTCAGACGAGCGTGAAATGGCTGGAATCCCAAGCTGGCGATATGCAGGGGGTGTCAAGCCTGGCTTGGTGCATTCTCACGTTGTTCGTCTATCAGAAGCCGATAGAGGAACTGAAGCGCAAGCTTGCCACTATCGTGGGGCATAGCAGCGGAATCCGGAACAACGCCATACTCGCCACCGCGCTATTGGCGCTCCGGTGCGGAGAAATGATTCATCCCTTTATGGTGCTGCGATGATCTCTGACCGGCGCAGATTCCTGGGAGCGGCAGCCGGTGCGATCGTGACGACTGGCGCAACAGTCCAACATCTGCTGCCGAAGTACAAAATCAACTACCGCAGGCCGCGATCGATGGTCGCCGTTCTGAATTGCGAGGGGTACTCGGAAGAGATCGAGGGATTGCTTCTGGACGGGTTGAAGCTGTTTCCGATCGATGCCCGCGGCAAGTTCGTCCTCCTCAAGCCAAATCTCGTGGAGGATCTCCCGGGCCCGGTAAACACCAACCCAATTCTGCTCGGCGCGGCCGCGCGATGCTTTCTTCGGCTCGGCGCCAGCCGCGTTGTGATCGGCGAGGGACCGGGACATCAGCGCGACACCGAATTGGTGGTGCATGCCGCTGGCCTCGAACCTGTGCTGCGGGAACCTCGAATCGAGTTTGTCGATCTGAACCGGGACGAACTCCGGAAGGTTCGGCTGAAAGCCGACTACAGCGGACTCCGCGAATTCTGGCTTCCGCAGACAGCGCTTGCCGCAGATATAGTCGTATCGATGCCCAAGGTGAAGACTCACCATTGGGCGGGAGTGACGCTGAGCCTGAAAAACATGTTCGGGATTGTGCCGGGCATGAAGTACGGCTGGCCTAAGAATCTGCTGCACTGGAGCGGCATCCACGAAAGTGTCCTCGATATTTGCGCGACCGTTCCGGTTCACTTCGTGATCGCGGACGGAATCACCGCCATGGAAGGCAACGGCCCGCTCCAGGGAAACCCCCGCGAGTTGGGCAAGCTTGTCTTGGCCAACGATCCGGTTGCGGCCGACGCGACATGTGTTCGATTGATGGGCTTCGACCCGGTTGCCGTGAAGCACCTTCAAATAGCCGGCGATTTCCTCGGGAACCTCGACGAGCGCGCGATCGAGATGCTGGCGGAGCGCGTGTCCGTGACGGCCCGGCCTTTTGCCGTGCTGCCGGAATTCTCTTACTTGATTCATAAATCGAGATGAGTCTCACCACGAAATCATGGGGAGCCTGTGCGCAGGCCTGGCCGTTCCGTCGTTGTGTAACTTTGCGATTCCCTCCAGAATCGCCTCACGCGCGGGGCTCCGCTGCACTAGATGCGGGTCATTGTGTGAGAATGCGTTTTCACTCTCCAACGACATGAAATGCGTCGCGGCGGCGTCAGCGTTCCGTCATTGTGTGAATTTGCGATCTGCACCAGAGGCGCTCGCGTCTGTGTTCCGAGCCGACATCATTGTGTAAGATTGCGATTCACCACTGCGACATTTCTGAGCGGCCCAGTATGCGGGTGGTCATTGTGTAAGAGCGCGCCCAGGGCCGGGATGCGCAAGCCTCCGCCGTAAACACCTGTCCGCAAAACATATTGGCTCGCTTTTTTCTCGCCAACAAGTATCCGCAACCTGCCTTCTGGCAGCTAATCTTGAGCGCCGGAAATGAAGCGCTCCGCGTGATTCTGGTTTAGTATCGGGGCTGCAGGAGCGCAGGAGTGTTCGCGTCGATTGAACAGTTGTCCGAAAAGTTGGAGGCTGCGAAATACGTCGCCGATCCAGTCACGCTGAAGGTTATATACCTGGCGGCTCAGATGCAGAAGCCGGTTCTGGCCGAAGGGCCACCTGGTTCGGGCAAAACGGAACTGGCCAAAGTGGTCGCGGATGCCGCTAATACGAACATTGAGCGGCTGCAGTGCTACGAGGGCATCAATGAGGAAAAGGCTATTGGCAAGTTCGACGAATCGCTGCAGCGCCTGTATTTGAACACACAGGGCAATGCGCTCCCGGCAAGTTGGGCATCGTTGCGGCGCGACCTCCACACTCTGGAATTCTTTCAGGAAGGTCCGTTGGTGCGGGCGCTTCTCTATGAGACGCCCTGCGTTCTCCTCATCGACGAAATCGACAAGGTGAGCGAACAGTTCGAGGCGGAGCTGCTGGAAATCTTGAGCGACTGGCAAATCTCGATACCGAAGATCGGCACCATCCGGGCGAAGAGCAAACCATTCGTAGTGCTGACCTCCAACGAAGTGCGCCGAATCGGGGACCCGCTGAGGCGCCGCAGTCTTTATTTGCGGTTCGAGCACCCTACCATCGAGAGAGAAACGAAAATCCTGGAGAAACGCACGGCCGGCACCGATGGGGAATTGAATACACATCTGGCTGGCTTCGCGCACGCGTTACGCGGTTACACGCTCGAGAAGCCGCCCTCGATCGCGGAAATGCTCGACCTCGCCGAGGCCCTGAGAATTCTTGATACTCATGCGATCAGTGCAGACCTTCGGGATGTCCTGCTGCCGCTCATCGCCAAGACCGAAAACGACCGCAAGCGCCTGATGCTGCGTGACGGTTTCGAAAGCCTGGTCTATGATACGCAGCAGTACAGCAGGCATTTGGACCAGAACGAAACTCAGGAACGGGAGCCCGTATGCGCGGAGCGACGGCGTTATTAGGGATCGCGCTTGGGGTGGCGACGGCGTTCGGGAGCGAGCCGCCTGATGTGCAGGAATACGCGGAGCGGTGCGCCGGCTACTACGCCCGCCAGTATGATGTGCCTCCAGCTCTGGTGCGGGCAATCATTCAGGTCGAGTCCGCATGGCAGCCAGGCGTTGTGTCCACCAGAGGGGCAATGGGGTTAATGCAACTCATGCCTGCGACAGCGGAGCACTTCGGCGTCGCTCACCCGTTCTACATCCACGAAAACGTGCGCGGAGGAGTGGCCTACCTTGCTGAACTCAAGGCCATCTTTCATGGAGATCTGCGGCTGGTGATAGCGGCCTATGCAGCCGGCGAAAAGCCGATCCTCTCGCACGGACTGAACTATTCGTCAGAAGAGGTTTACCGCTACGTGCAACGAATTGCGCAGCAGTATCGCGCCGAGTTGAGGCGTGAAGGAGAGAGATAGAATGCGGCATCTGATCGTGTGCGTTTGTCTGCTTTGTTTGCCGAGAGTTTCGTCCGCGCAGCCGGCCCGGCCAGTACCGCCCGGAAAGCCAACACCGACAAGGACCGCGCCGGCGGTACTGATCACACCGGTTGCGGGTCCACCAAGAGTCGACCCGGTAATTCTGACGCGAGCGGCGCTGGACGACAAAATCGTAACTTTGCGGGTGGCGCCGCGAGTTGCGACATCCATCCGTTTGCCGGAACCGGTCAATTCGGTGGTTGTGGGGGATCCCGAGACTTTTCAGGCAGAACACTCAGAGCATGAGCCCGAATTAGTCACGGTCAAGCCAGTCATCACCGAACCGGCGGAGACAAACCTATTGATCACCACCACGCTGGGACACCAGGCCAATCTGTTGCTGATCAGCTCGGGCGAACGCGGCGATGGAGCGCAGACGGTGGATGTCCTGCTGAGGTATGGGAAACCGGCCGCCGGAAGTTTCCTGATCGAAGAGAATCCCGTCTCCAGCGTGCTGATTGCTGAGACGCAAAGCCTCGGACCGGAAACCAGGAATCCGGAGACGGCGACAGGACGCACATCTGCAACACCACTGGCCGAACTGGTAAGGCCCGCTAATCTGGAGAGTTCGAGCAAAACCGGCGACACATCCGGCCAGGCTCTGGACAAGCTGCTGGCCCGCCAGAAACAGGCGCCGCTGCCGATGCTATATGGACAGCATCCGGGGGAAATCGAGGCAGGTCCGCGCGTCAAGGCAGGTGTCAGCGAAGTTCTGGATGAAGGCAGACAGGTAGTGGTCCTCTTTTCGGTGCTGAATCCGGCTAACCACGCCATTGAGATCCTGCCGCCTCAGGTTCAGCTGGGCGGCAAGGTCAAGAAGAAGTGGACCACCGCGGAGCAACTGTATGTCATCGATTTTCGGTTGAGCACCAGGCGTCTCGGCGAGGGGCAGCGGGCTGATGGTGTGGTTGTTTTTGAACGGCCAGGATTCAAGCAGTCGAGTGAGACGTTGTTCCTGCAAGTCGCCGATTCGGGAGCGGTGGACCAGCCCGCGCTGGCACCGATTGGGTTCGGTATCAGCAGTTTTCGAGGAGGATCGGCGCATGAATCCCGATGATACAGTTCGAGTGAACAGGTTGGACGAAGAACCGAATCCAACCGCAGCGATCTCCGGACAAAAACCGGACAAAGAAACCCAGGCTACTCTGGAACCTCAGGCGGTCGGCGAGGAACCAGCGGCAGAACCCTTGGGATGGAGTGGGCGGCTGCGCCAGATCATGCAGCGATCTGCGCAGGGTGAGGCGCGCACGAACATCAAGCGCCAGCAGCTCAGGGAAGATCGCACAAAGGCGTTTCTGATGCTCGCCGGATCGACGGTCGTACTGGGGCTGATGTTTTTTGCCTTGTTCTCTTCGCCGAGCTCGAACCATAAGAACAATTCGGCACGGCCCGGTCAACCAAATCTCGGGCGCGGCCCAAACGGAGAGGGTGTTGACACGAGCCGCTCGGTGACACCGTTGCTTAACGCGGACACGCGCAATCCGAACGAGGACTCAGGGAAGTTGAGCGCACAGGATATCCAGAACACGGCCAGGCAGCGAATGCTGGCGCAGACAAACGTACCGCCACCAGCGCCGACGCCGCCATCGAGGGACTACGCTTTGAATCGGATTGAGTTCCCCTCCGAACCAGCCGCGGCTCCCGTGCAACGACCCACTCCAAAAGCCGATAAGCTGACGAAGGCGTCGCTGGTGTTCGTTAGTGCCGGCACCAGCGGAGGAACGCGGGACAAGATCCCGGCAGCGGGTAACCTCCAGCCGGCGCTGCTCGAACAGCAATTCTCGTTGCTGCCGGCGGGCACGCGGCTCGTGGCCCGGCTCCAGACGCCGGTGAGCACGGCTGTGAAAGCGCCCGTCGTGGCGGCGATCGAGTACAACTATGATCGCGACGGCGAAACCGTGATTCCAGCGGGGTCCAAAGCTTTTGGCGAACTCGACCAGGCGAACGATCGAGGCTATGTCGGTCTTCGTTTTAACAGCATTCAAATGCCGGATGGCACGACGCAGACAATCGACGGGCGCGCGATGGGGCTCAACTACCAGCCGCTCGAGGGCAAAGTATCGGGCCGGAACACGGGCAAGAAATTCTTGGTTCGGAGCCTCACTGGAGTGGGCACGATTCTGGCCGCAACGGTGGGTGTGCAGAGTGGCCTGGGAGTCAACGAAACGATCTCCAATAATGTGTTGCTGCGAGAGCGACTGGCGGATAACATCGCACTCGCGGGCGAACAGCAGATGAATGAATTGGCGTATCGCCAGAACATCGTTGTCACAGTTCCGGGCAACACTCGCTTTTACATCGTGCTCGCAAAACCGGGGGATCGTGCCACAAGGTCGACGCCGGGGGGCGCGGTTCCAAGCTCGAATCCGAACGTTCCGAGCTACGCCGCAGCGGCACCCAGCGTTCAGGAACTGCGCGAGCTCCTGGAACTCAAGCGCGAGTTGACACAAATGTACCAGCAGCAACCCAAAGCGCAGGTCACACAGACGGCCTCGGATCAGCAATAGCGAAGATGAACCCGTTAGCGCAGTGCGAGTAGCGAAATCGGAAGAGTGGAGCGTGGAATCGGCAATCTTCGCCCATAAGCACTTGGGCTTGTATTCTTGAGATCAACAGCGAACTGGAGGATGTGTAACGTTTCGGACGTCGGGCCTCGAACTGGCCGAATTTACAGGGTTCCTCGGATGGCGTTAAAGTAGTCCGAAGGAGAGCTGTATGTCTTCCTGGCCATCCCGAGGGCTTCCCGCGATCGGCCTCAGGGGACTGCTTTGGGTGGTGGTGGTTTCCGTTCTCCTCTTGAGCTACATCCTGTATGCTCCTCCGCCCTCGGCGCGGGCCCCTGAAGGTGCGGTGGACTGGATTTTCCAGAGCTGGCCGGCTCTCTTCGCTGCGGCGCTCGCAATGTGGCTCTTGCTGAAGGGCCCAGTCGGAACGGCTCATTCTTTGGTTCAGAAAGCGTGCCGGCTGGCGATGTTCTTCTTCCTGTACTGCGGCTTCCTTTATGTCTTGAAGTGGAACCCGTTCTGGAAATGGATGCTCACGCTTGGCTTCGAGAACCGGAACAAAACCGAAGGTTTTCTGATCCTGGTTTCTACGCTGGTCTGGCTGGTCATGACCTTGCGGGTCATTTTCGGATTCCGGCTTCCGACATTGGGCTTTGGGTTCGGCATCCCGGCGTTAACGCACACGAGTGCTCCCGAAATGAAATCGACGCGGCCGAACATCACGTTTGCGGATGTAGGAGGGATGGAGGAAGCCAAGCGACAGATTCGCGAAATCGTCGAGAACCGCTTACATCCGGGGAAGTTTAGCAAATACGGCGTGGTTCGAAACGGGATTCTTTTGCACGGGCCGCGTGGGAGCGGAAAGACGTTTTTGGCGGAGGCCACGGCGGGAGAGTTTCGACTTAACTATTTTTATGCGTCTCCTACGCAACAGACGAGCATGTGGGTCGGGGGGACCGAGAGCAATATCCGAAGGATTTTTTCTCAAGCTGTCGCTCAAAAACCGGCGCTCCTATTCATCGATGAAATAGATACACTGGGCGCAGCCCGTGTCAATATTCGTGAGGCGGGTGACTTGGGAGGATCAAATCGGGGTTACAACGACGCCGTCATTCAGCTGATGCAGTCCATAGATCAATCTCGAAACACCGGAGGATTTGTTCTCATGGGCGCAACAAACCTAGTAGAAGGCTTAGACCCCGCTCTCGCCCGCGAGGGCCGCTTCGACGTACAGATCCGCGTTGACATGCCCGACGAGCTCACACGCAGGCGGATTTTCGAGGCGCAACTGAAACAGAAGCCCTGGAAGCTCTGCGATTTAGAAGAGTTTGCGAAACGCACGCCCGGGGCCAGTGCTGCCAAGATCAAGAGCATCGTTGATCGTGCGGCCGCGATCGCGGCGCAAGAAAACCGCCGGATCGAGGAACGCGATTTGCGCAAAGCGCTCGATGAAACCGGCGGCAGGGATCGTCCCTTATTTCAGCCGGTTCAGTGGGAGGACCTGATCGTCGAGCCGGAAGTCGAGCGAGAACTGCGGATCCTGGTTAAGCAGTTGAATGCGGGATGGTCAGCGGCGAAAGGAATGACAGTGCCTACCGGCGTGCTCCTGATCGGACCGCCCGGTACAGGCAAGACCATGATCGGCCGCCTGATCGCTACCCAAACGAAGCGTAGTTTCTATCCTCTGAGTGCAGCGGATATCCTTGGGGGCCAGGTAGGAGCTTCCGTGAAAAAGCTTTCGGAGGTCTTTTCCAGAGCGCGGGAAAATAGCCCTTCCATCATCTTCTTCGACGAAATCGACGGTCTGTTGCCCTCGAATAACGGGATGTTGAATACCCACGATACGCAGCTCGTGGAGCAGTGCCGTACGGAGATCAGCCAGCTCGAAGTAGCGCACAACGTTTTCCTGATCGGAACGACAAATCATCTCGATCAAATTGATCCGGCGATCCGGCGCGGCGGAAGGTTTTCAGAGAAGATTGAGATCGGGGCACCGGGTCAAGCGAACCGAGAGCGCCTTCTGCGCAAGTACCTGCAGGATCTCACGTTCGAGTTCCAGGTGGAGCGACTGGCGGAACGGCTCGCAGGGCTCTCCCCAGCGGATATTGAAGCGGTTTGCAAATCGGCGGCACGCCATGCCTTCGGCCGAGGCGATCGCGACGACCGCGTCCCGCCGCTGATCTGGGACGATTTCGAGCACGCCATTAAGCGCGTCGTCAGTTACCAATTCTGATACTCACCACCAGATTCCATCCTGAGGGATTCGCGCCTTAGCTGCGAATTCGCGAATCCAGCCTGGCTGTCTCATCGTTCGAGAATGGCATCCGAGCGAAGTTGGTTTGCTCGGTTTCGGATTTCAGGTTATGTTTTTTGCCAGCCCCAACACAACAGCGCGGGGCGGAAAGGAGCAGAACCCAATCCCAATGACGATTCACAGCACGCGGCAGCAGAAGATGACTGTGGCCGTGGTTCTTGCGCTACTGGTTCTTTCGACACAGGCAGCGCTGATAGCCCAAAACCTCGGGGCGGCTCCCCAGGTCAACGTGGCGGTCCAAGGTCAGACGGGAGCGCAGCCGGAAGGCACGTTCCTGAACCTGATCAACTGGATTGGCAACGTGATCGCCCCCGTTGGCGCCGGCGGGGCGGCACTCATGGCAATCGGCTCGTTTGCCATGGGGCGGGGATTCGGCAAGTGGGTGTTCACGGCAATCGGGCTCTTGTTGGTCTCAGGTGTAACCAGACTGCTGGAGTTTTGGATTGCCAACGGCACCGGTGGCGTTACCTAGACTTGCGCCGGCAGGCGCCGGGGGTAACTCATGCGCCTGCCGGATTTCTTGGAGAGAGGGAGACGATCATGGCCGCTCCACAACTGATTCAGGACTTTATGAGAGTGATGCTTCTGCTGGCGCCTTCAGCCGCCATCATCTGTCTGGTGCTGGCCGGGCTGGGCCTGCGCCAGAGCTCCATACCAGACGCCTTCATCGGCAGCAATTTCGCGAAGTGGATGTTCTGGGCGATTGTTTTCCTAACACTGCCCCAATTAATCAGCTGGTTCCCCTCGTTTGGCGTTCCCGCGCCACTGCCGGGCGGAGGTGTCGGGACGGGCTGGCTGGCGAACTTTCAGGCTGACCTCGCCAACTTCGTGCAGAACTTTGTGGTCACGCGGATTGCAACCTCGCTCGCTGCGTTCCTTGTCCTGCGCGCCATCCTCGGTACCGTGCAGGGCGGACATCCCCTGCCATCGATTCTGGGAGCGATGTTCATGCTGGCGATTCAGACGACCCTCACCCTCATGAAGAACTACAACAGCGGCACACAATACGCAACCGCGGATATGCTCGACAGCCTGTGGAATTACCTGGCGGCGACGATTTGCCCGATTGCGGCCGGCCTCGCAATTGTGGGAGGCATCTGGAACTTTGTAACCAGGCGGGCAGTGATGCCAATGGTCGGCGCAACGATCGGTTTACTCACTGTCTCGGCGGTCTGGAAACTAATCACGAAGATGATGTAGGAGCAGCGGGCGATGTCTTTCTATAACGGGCTTCTGAACCTGACGAACTGGGCCGGCAACGTGATCATGCCGACGCTTGGAGCTCTGTTTATCGCCTTTGCGGTGGTGCAGTTTGCGCGCGGGTACCACCAGCTGTATTCGACCTGGGCCTGGGGAGGACTGATCTGCCTGATGGTGTCAGGCCTGTTGCGCGCTTTCGAGAAGTTTACCGGCCAACTGGGCTGGAACGATCCAAACCTCTACTGGAATTCGCTGCTCAACCTGGTCGACTGGTTCGCCAACGTAATTCTTCCGGTCTACGCTGGGATGCACGTGGTGATCGGGGCGCTGAAGTTCGGCGACCTGATCGACCGCTTTTCGCATCATCAATTGGATCACACGCGGCATTTCGTTGGCGCGATCCTGTGCCTGCTTGTCTCGGGGCTGGTCCGTTTGGGTGAGTTCTTTGTCTCGAGAGGAACTGGAGGTGTGAGTTGAGCCAAATTACCTTATCGGCGGGGATCGTCCTCGCGATCATCGACAACGATTTGAGGAGTCACCGGGTATGCCGCTGACTGTCACTGCCGTTCCCCGAAATCTTGCCACGAAGGTCCGGTTTCTGTACCTGGAATTCGAAGACCTGTTCGTTATCCTCACGCTTGCCGTCGTGATGAACGTCCTGGGCCGGTTCTTTCAGCGCGACATGTTCGGGATCCCCATGAACATCTGCCTCCAATGGGTGGTCCCGATTCTCAGCATTCCTCTCCTGATTCTGTTCAAGTACGGCAAACCGCGAGGATACCTGCACGATTGGTTGGTCTTCCACATGAAGCCCCACGTGTATTGCGCGCTCGAGCGGGATTCGGAACAACGCGTGGAATATCTGAAAGCGGAGGAGGCTTAGATGCCACTCACGGTTCGTCAATGGGAAGAATCGTTGCGCCAGCCAGCGCTCTGCGAGCTGCTCCCAGTTCGGGATTATCTGGACAACTCGATCGTTCGGACGAACGGCTGCTTCGTGGCGGGTTACGAAACAACCGGGCTGAACACGTTCTTTCATGCCGACGACACGCGCAACCGCACTAAGGAGACGCTCGAAGCCTTGGTGCGCTCGCTTCCGGAGCGGTCAATGCGCATGCAGGTGCGCTACGAAGTGGCGGAGGGACACGGCAACTTGACCGAACGCTACGTGAAGGAGCAATCGATCGAGAATCCGGTGCTTCAGGCGCTCGACCGAGAGCGGCTAAGGATGTGGAACAGCCGGCAGGAAGAAGGGCAGTACCTGGAGAGACGTTTGCACATCTACTTCATCTGGAATCCTGACATCCATCATGAGAGCCCGGAGTTTGAATGGCGGAGGACCCGCAAGAAAGCGAACAAGTGGAGCCTGTCGGCCAACAAGTGTATCGAGCGGACCCTTCGGGAACATCAGGACCTGCGATCCGAGTTCGAGAGCCTGATGGCGGGCGCTCAAGCGACGCTCGAGGCCACCGGAATGGAGCCGAGGCGCATGACAGACCGGGAGCTGTTTCTCGAAGCCAAACGCGCCCTCAACCCTCTGACGAGCGATCTGCGGTCCTACAAGCAAGGCCTTGCTTACGAAAGCGCCCGCAGCCAAATCGCGAATATCAACATCGAAGACGAGCAGGACGATTACCTCAAGATCGGTGGCCTGCTTTACTCGTGGGTCAGCCTCAAAGAGATGCCAGACGCGACGTTCCCCGGCATCACGCGCGAGCTGGTAAGCCAGGAGTTTCCACTGGTGATCAGCGCGGAGATTACGATTCCCGACCAGAGCAAGATTATGCGCTCCTACAAACGGCGGCTGCTACGGATGCAGGCCGCCCAGCGGGATATCCACGGCGGCTTCAAGATCAACGTGGAGGCACAAATTGCCCAGGAGCAACTCATCCAGACCTTGCAGGAAGTCGTCTCCAGCTCGCTCAAGGTCTGCCAGCTGAGCCTGGTGGTTGGGCTACGTACTTCCAAATCCATTCGAAACTCGCTCGCGCGGGAAGAGGCGGAGCGCATTCTTTCGGACCGGCGCCAGCGGATTCTGCACGCCATCACGCGGATGAACGGCGCGCGCGGTATTCCGGAGACCCTGGCGCAAAAGCGGATCTACATTGGAACGCTTCCGGGAATGGCGGAAGAGACGAAACGCGAGCAGGAGTGCCTGACCCTGCATGCGGCCGATCTTCTCCCCGTGGAGCTTCCCTGGCAAGGCTTGTGTTCTCCGGTCATTCTGCTTGAAACGCCGACGCGCCAGATGGTCCCCTTCTCGCCATTTGATCCGAGTTTGGGCGACGCAAACATGCTGATCATGGCGAAGAGCGGCGGTGGCAAGACCTTCATGGCCCAGTTACTTTTGCTCATGCTTGGCCGCATCAACGCACAGGTCTCGATACTTGAGCGCGGCGACTCTTACCGGTCACTCGTGGAGCTCATGGGCGGGCGCGTGATTGACGTCAATCTCGACGGGAACGAGACCCTGAATCCGTGGGATCTACAGACAGGGGAAAAAGCGCCTTCCAAGGAAAAGATCGCGTTTTTGAAAAACCTGACGCGGCACATGATCGGCGACGCACCGGGGTCGGACAACACCCTCGTCGATAACGTGATCAGCGAAGGGATCGGACGAACGTATAAGCGGGTCGCGCTGCGCTACTCGAACCCAGTTCCCACATTCTCCGATTTGCGGGACGAACTGGCGATGTGGCAAGACGAGGAAAAAATGCAGCGCGCCGTGGACGAGGCAAAGCTGGCGGCGATCAAGTTGCGGACCTGGACCGAAAAGGGCATCTACAGCAAGCTCTTTGATCGGCACACAAATATCCTCACGGACAACAACTGGCTCTTCTTCAATGTCGAGGGTCTTAGCTCCGATGCGCATCTCGAGACCGCGATGAGCATGCTGATCGCGAACGCCATGGCGGAACGCGCTTCGGGGAAAAGCGGTCAGCCGAGCGTCACGGTGCTCGACGAGTGCTGGTCTTTGCTCGATTCCCCGGTATTGGCGCCTGAGGTTGTGCAGTTATTCCGGACGGCCCGCAAGCGGAATTCGAGCGTATGGGGAATCTCGCAGACGCTCGAAGATTTTGTTGGGACCTGGTCTGAACCGCGGCAGCACGGGCCGGGCATTGTGAAAAACTCTCACACCAAGCTGATCGGGCAGCAGCCCGGCGAAACGAGCGCTCTGGAAAAGCAACTGCACCTCAACGAAGTCGCGCTCTCCGCGATCAAACGGTTCAACGCACCGCAAAAGGGCCGGTATGCCGAGATGCTGCTCGTCATTGGCGAAAAATCGGAGACGACGCAAACGGTTCGGCTGGTTCCGACGCCGGTGGATTACTGGATTTGCACCACCTACCCGCGGGAGCGCGCCTACCGGACGTGGTACCTGCGCCAACAGCAGGAGAAGTCGCTCCTCGCTTGCTACGGGGAATTGGCGCAAAAGTTTCCTCAGGGATTAGCCGGCCTTGGGCAGTTGCCCGAAGAACTATCAGGCGCAGTGCATGCGCAGGAGCCGGTAGGAGTTTAGGAGGTTTGATGTTGCTTTTCACGGGATTGTTCGGGTGTCTGATGCTACTGAGCATGGAGAGCCGGCGCCGCATGATTGCCGTATTGCTGATTGGGTGCATTGCGATTCTTGGGGTTTCGCCACCGCCAGCGCAGGCTCAGGTCGGCTGTTTGCCCTGCATCATCCAAACCGTGCTGACGACAATCAGTCAGACGCTGGGTAAGTGGCTGAACCTGATCAATGGGGCAGTCTCCGATATCCGCAAGCTGTATGAACAAACGATCTGGCCCGTCAGCGTGATCAACCAGATCAAAGGGCAAATCCAGTCCATCATCGTGCAGTATCGCGGCGCAATTCAGTCCATCATGTCAATCAACCCTCATACCGCGACGCTTCCGAATGCGATCGCACTCGAAGCCATTATCCGCAACCGGGGCACAGGCGATATCAATTCCGTGCCGCGCATGTACGTCGGTACGTTCCGCCCCGTGCCGCAGGCCGGCTCGATCGCACCACAGGACCGAGACATGACGGACATGGACGATGCCCTGGCGCAGGACAATCTGATGACCTTGAAAGGCGCCGACCAGGCGCAGGATCTGGAGCTGCAGCTGGCCGATCAGATCGAAAACCTGGTGGGAGACCCGAACATCAACGTGTCCGCGCCCGGAACATCGTCGCTGATTACGGCCGCAGCCGTGGCGGGAGAGATTAAGAGCCAAGCCATCATGCAGAAGATGTTGGCGGCGATGATGCGCCAGGAAGCAGGGCGCGTGGCGCACGACAATGCAATCCGCAAGCGCAATGCCGCGATCGCCAGCCAACTGCAAACGAATATGACGAACGTGCTGCAACACAGGTGAAAGGAGGATGAGATGCAAAAAGGCTTGAGCCAGTGCTTGAGGGGAGTGAAAGTCCGCGTCGCGGGTCTCTTTCGATGGATCCGGCGCCACACAGTCCTGGCTGCGCTGGTGTTGCTATCAACCGCTGTTGTCGCGCCCCGGAAAGTACAGGGACAATTGCCAAGTCCCTGCTGCGCCATACTGGCGGCCGGTCTGGGAACCATCAACAACAGCCTGATCAATGTGATTGGCGGTGGTTTATCGGCCATCAATACCGTACTGAGCGACATCAGGCAGTTCGAGCAGACCGTGGTCTGGCCGCAACAAGCGATCAGGCGGGCGCTCGGCATGGCTGGGCAAATCCAGGGCTTCTACGCGCAGATGCGGGCCATCTTCCAAATCCCGATCGCAACGGCAACATTGGCAAACCCCAGGCAGCTCGAAAGCATTCTGCTCTCGCGAAGCGCCGGGCAGATCCCGAATACGACCACTGGCTATGCGTCGGTCTATGGAGTCGTACCCACTCCGCAGAACGCGCCGCCACCAGTACGCGACCTTATCGACATGACGGACTCTACGGCGCAGGACGCCATGGAACGGGCGATTGCGATCGATGCCATCGCGGACCAGGAACTCGCCGCAGCAGACCAGATCGCAAGCAACGTGCAGACTTCGACGCCGGGCACGGCCCCGATTATCGAAGCACAGGCGGATGCCTGGTTGATTCGTGCGCATGCCTATACTCAGTCCGCGTTGGCCGATCTCATGCGAGTTCGCGCTATCGACCTCGCGAACAATGGTGCCCATCTCAAGCTCGGAAGCGCATGGGCGGTGAACACACAGCAGGACATCAACAACTCTCTGCAACACAAGTAGGCATGTTTTACTTTCAGCAAGTCTTCAATACGGCGATGAACGGAATCGACTCGGGCGGCGCCACTTCAGGCGCTGTGCAAGTCGCGCAATACGTTCTGCTGGCCAGCCTGCTGTTTGGTGTCTACGAGGCTTGGGCGCGCGGCGGCGATACGCACTATCTGGGGGCGACCGCGCTGCGCTTTTTCGCGATTGGGCTCGTGCTGATCAACTACGGAAGCGTTTTCCGGGACGTGAACGGAATGTTCAACAGCGTGGCGAACTTCATCGATACCACGACGGCCGGTGGCGTCGATGTGTTCGGACAATGGATGAACGATTTATCGACGTACTGGAGCAACAACAACGGCATTCAGGCGCTGTGGGGTCTTATTACAGGCGCCTTTTCCGGTGTGCTCGAATCGTTGCTACTGCTCATCGGATACATTCTCTTCCCGATCACCTACGCGATCTTTTCCCTGCTTTACGCGCTGTATGGATCGATTCTCTACGTGGTCGGGCCCTTCGTGCTGGCCCTCTATCCTGCATTTGGCTTTGGGCAGCTGGCGAGAACGTATCTGGTGAATCTGATGATCTTTAACGCCTGGGGACTGCTGTATTCGATCTTCGGGGCGCTGATGGCGGCAATCAATATGAACACGGTGAACGGCGTGCTCAACAGCGGCAATTTCGTGGGGGCATTCAACGGCGTCACCGGCTCGCTATTGCTGGGCCTGGCCAGCATCCTGCTATCGCTCTGTATCGTGCTGATACCGTTTTTGGCTAAACGAATTGTGGAGGGAGACGTGGGGCAAACGATGACTACCGTGGCCCGAACGACGTTGATCGCTGCGAAGGGAATGGGTTCGCTATTCAACCGTAAGTGAGAAGAAGAGTGATGACGAGAAACCTTAGAGAGTTACCGGAGAAGACGGGTTACACGCGGTACTACGAGCACGACGGCATGTTACGGGCATATGCCAACCGTTCAATGGTGCTCGCCATGGCGTTCGGGGTGATGGGGCTCGGTTCCTTCGCGTTCGCGGTGTACGTTCGCTTGCAGCCGCCGACTGTCATCCGCGTGGACAGTGAAGGCCAGGCGACGATCGTCGGCGGAACGTCCGTCCCCGGCCAGTCCCGTGGGCTGACCTTCGTCGCATCGGCCGCCGACGCAGCTCCGTCGGAAGTCGAGTCCAAAGCAGTTGTCCGCAGGTTCCTCGACCACTATCTCAACTACACTCCGGACACCGTGGACAGGCAAATGGCGGATGCGCTCAACATGATGACCGGCAACTTCCGGACTCTGGTGCTTAGCAGGCTACGGGACGACGACACGATCAACAAAATCCAGGACGACCACATCGTCACCAATTTCACCATCCGCAGCATTAACGCGGTGCCCGGCTCGCCGCTCACTTTTACTGCATTCGGTGTGAAGGAGATCCACAGGTTGAAGAACAAACAGGAAACCACGGACCAGATCGTGGGCCGGTACAACCTGCGCCTAGCAGTCGACCGGCGAACGGAGTATAACCCGAGCGGCCTGCTGGTAGCGGAATTCTGGGAACAACAGATGGTCGGAGACAAAAACACCGGGCTTGCGCAGCCGGACGGACTGTCGCATGAAGCGGCCGGTAAAAACCATTAGCGGCAGGGCCGCGTGGGGAGAAGAGGGAGGGCCAAATGAACGATTCCGGAGCAAAGCAGAAGACGGAGACCGCAGCTGTGGCTTGGCTCGCCAAATTCGGGCGTCTCGATCAGCTCGATTGGCTGACTATCCTATTGGCGGTCCTCGTCGGGACGCTCGCGAAGCAGCATCGTTTCCTGGATTTTCCCGGCTGGTTCCTCGACTGGGTATTCCCATTCCTGCTGATGATTGCCGGTTACAAGGCGCGCCAAAAGATAACCGAAGTGCTTGAAGCCCGGCGAAAAAACGAGAGGAGTAGTTCCGAGGAATGAGAGAGGCAAGAATGCGTTCATCGCTTCCAAACACCTACGATCGCGCCGATATGTTGATGAGCGCCGGCTGTAGCACGTTCGTGAGCGCGACCTTGATTCTGGTCATGCCACGAGTCGGCATTGTGATGCTCGAAATCCTGCTGGGCCTATTCTTGATCGGCTGCGCGCTCGTGGCGCGAGCGCGTCTGCGACGGAAGACACGGGCGGCGGGATTAGCGGATAGTTTGAGCAAAACGAACACCAGATGGTTCGACCGTTACGACGCTATGATGATTGCGGCGGTGATCGTTGTCCAGAGCAGTATCGCTCAAACGTTGCGCCACGCGGGTTTGTCTGAAGGGACCGTACGCATGTTTCCCCTGGTGCTGCTTGGAGTTGCCATCCTGCTGAAGCCACGGTTGCTGCAGTTGGTAGAACTGCGCAAGAAGCGAACAAAAGATACCCGCGATGGAAGTGGCGAGGCACTGGTTCCTGGCCGTGCGACCGAAAACGCGACGGCAGAACCGTGGTGGGAAGCGCATATACATACCGGCGCCGGTGATCGAGATCTCGAAAAGAAAGGAAACAACTGATGCTAGTGAATGGACCGGAATCTCCCGCGGAATCGAAGACTCTCTCACAGCCTGGAAGCGCTGGGAGGAGTACACGAGTGCCGGACGGCCAATCGGCGCCCGCGAAGGCTGTGGCGCCGCGCCGCCGCCGCGATCGCGAGGTGTGCCCAAAAACAAGTGCCGATGAGCGTTTCTTTCTGGCTGGCGAGGACGGCAAGGACGGTGTGCCGGCGCTCGGTCGAGAGTGCCCAAACGAAGCGGACGCCATTATCGAAGCCTTTCGCGCCAAGGTGAATTTCTATCGCATCACCGAATTTCAGACCCGGGCGGACATCGGTTCGTCCGGCGAACCGATCTTGAAGAAGGAGGCTTTAAGAAAGAATAATCCGGCTTCTTAAACCGGGGAGACTTCGGTCTCCCAGAAGCACCCAGACTGTCTGGGACTCTGCGGCTCCGCAAGGGGCAGCACCACTTCACTTGTAGTCAAAAAGGAGAAGCCGAATGTCAGAGAGAAGTGAGATCGCCGTCGTTCTTATCGTGGCGCTCTTTATAGGAGCATTCATTGATAGGGTCACGGCTCTGAAGATGGTTGCTGGGATGGCTCTGCTGTGGGTATTGCAGAACCAGTCAGCGGTCTTCGAGGGTATCCGGAAGCTGTTCTCGCACCTGCGGGAAATGCCTCCGGTCCGGGAGTATCGCGGAGACTTGCGGAAGAGCCGCAGGGCCGCATAGGCGGAAAGAGTTTGGCGAGTTCGGTTCGGCTATGCCGGCCCGAGATCACTGAACAATAGAAAACGCATCAACAAGTGGTCGGGCTCTTCAGAGCCAGGCCGGGAACCTTCATCGTTTTCGGCAGGGCGGAAGAGGAGCGCGGCTCCTTTCTCTGCACTGCCGCATATCAACGACAGATCAGAGAAAAGGAGAACTTGAGATGCCTCAGATGAACCACACGTCAGAAATTCTGCGCGTGAAACAGATCGCCATCGACGAGGAAGGCAACGTGACAAAGCGATTTCCCAGGATCGACGCGGAAGGGCAGTTGAAGAATACGCTGCTGTTTGCGAAGTATCCGGAGATCTGTGTCCTGTCGATGCAGGTGCCGCCCGGGCTGTTGGATGCATACGAGCAAGCCAGGATCAGTCAGGTCCTGATGCGTGTAAGCTACGAAGGCCGGGAGTACTGTCTCATCGGCGCCAGCGGTTCGGCCAAAGATGGAAAGTTTTATGCCGTCGATGCCGCACATGAAAAGCTGATCGCCGAGCGGTTTCAGAAGTGGCCGCAAGCCGCCATCACCTACTTCGGAATTCTGGTCTCCGACTGCAAGGTTGTGATCCAGGAACCGAACGTGGATGTCCTCGTGGTCGAAGATCATGCGCTGGGGACCAACGATTGCCGTGGCTGGATCTCGGAGAGGCTGTTCCGCAAGCTCAACTTGCCGGAACATCGCTTCTATCAGTTCCGGCTGGCCTTCGATCGGACCCAGGCCAAAGGCTCTTTCAAGGTCATGCAAGATGATGTTGCTGATTTGGTGAGATCCGACATCATCCTGCCCGAAAGCTCGATCAAACCAAAGCTCGAGCTGGGTTTCCTCGACGAGTGCCAGAAAATGTACGCGGGGCTCAAGAGCGGAATCCAGGGGATGCGGTTCCGGTCCTCGATCATATTGGGGATCCGCGACTACTCCCGCGAGCTGCAGTTCAAATCGAGCTATACGCTGACCGAACACGCCCCGCTCGACTCCCTGATGACCGAGATCATCCCTCGCGCTCTCGAGGAAGTCCGGAGCGTTGTTTCCTCCGCCCTGTCCGGCGATTACCAGAAGCTTCTCGAAGCGATTGGGACCTCGCCCGCGCAGCCCAAAGTGGAGGATTCGGAAGATGACGAATTCACCTCGTTTGAGCACAGCATCGTCGAGGCCGTTCTGAAAGCGGACGGCAGCGGCATGCTCGTGAAGCACCCGTTCGTCAACAACAAGCTACAACGATTGCTGGCGAAGTGGGCGTTCAAAATCTCGACCGGCGGCGGCTTTCGGATGCCGGCCTTCGCTCTGGCAGACGACGGATACTTGTTCGTTCACGACGGGCGGGTGTTCGCGGGGTCCGACTGGATTCCGGAAGATGCGGCGATCAGCTCGCTTACCAACAAACGCGGGCTGGTAATCCGCTATCCCATCCGGATGAAAGAAGACCTTCTGCCCGTGCATGTGCTGTCATTCGAAAAAACCGTTCACATCCTGGAGCAGGTCCTTCGAGGAACCGGCTGCGGGATGGATCCGGCGCAGATCCCCGATTTAGCCGAACGCCAGTTGCGGCTCCCCGGAACCTTCACGTTGCACTCGAAGACCGCGGAACGCAATGGCGGCGATTTCGACTTCGACCTGGTTGCGGTCCTTCAGGACTCGGAGTTCCCACGTTTTGTCGAAAGCCGTTTTGACATGCGTGAGGGATATCAGAAGAAGAAGGACAAGAAGACCAAGATCAAATCTCCCTGGTGGAACCTCGCGGAGGTTGCCATGAAAGCTCGCGGCAACCAGATCGGCAGGATCACCAATCTGATCAGCGACTGCATCGCCGCCGGACGTAGCGACTACGCCTACGAGCTGGTGGATCAGTTGCAAAACGCGCTGGACTCGCTGAAGCACAACGTACAGGTGGATCAGGAGGTGATCAAGCGCATCCGCGAAGAGGTTCCCCGGACGCCGTGGCTCCAGACGAAAGAGGCCAAACGAATCTCCGACATGCCGATGGAAGTAGCCGTCGCGCAAACGGATGTCGTCGGGCAGCTCTACAACCACGTCCGGAAGGAGATCGGTATTCTCTTTCAGGATGTCTTACCGCTGCGGGATTTTGGCGGAATGATCCGGGGAGAGACGTTTACACGCAAGATGTACGAGGAATGCCAGAAGATCAATCGCATGTTTGGCGCCCTCGTCAGTGACCTCCGGAAACGAACTGACAAGTGCGAGGCCGTAGTCGCCGAAGCACAGGAGAAGTTCGACAAAGTCCGGGATCACAAGAATGTGGAAATCCGCAAGAAGGCTTCGAAGCTTCTTTCCCGGGCCAAGGGTGCTCTCCGTGAAAACGAAGAGCGCTGCCGGGAGGAGATGAAGGACTTTCAGGTTTTCCTGGGCGACTGGGGAAACGGAAAGCGGGAGAACCGGAGAGGCTGGTGCCAGGCTTTGCACTCGCTCGCAGTAGCATCGCGAAACGACAAGGCTACGGGCGCGATCGTCTTTCACGCCTTCCCGCAAGAAGCTCTCGACAAGCTGCTCGAAGAGACCGGCGGACGGCCCATTCAGATTCATCTCCCGGAAATGCCCGATGGAGAGATTGTGTTCGACGACTCGGGGAATGTGTACCGGGTCGAGCGAATCAAGCTCGAAGGCGGAGTGATCCAGGAGCGGCGCATTTTCCTTTTCCGCATCACGGAACGCGGAAACATCATCCTTGACGGGGTGCGTGTGGATTCGGTGCAACCGTTTGCCATCGAGGAGGGATCAGGAGAGATCCGGGATGGCATGGTTACGTTCTCGAATCTGAAGCAACACCCCACCGTACGCAACGGCAGGCCGGCCGCGCTCCGCACCCGCGAGGAGCGGCGCGAGTTTCTGGCGGGCTGCGAAGAAACTTTCGGCTCGAGCTTTTCGGTGTTCGTGGACGGAGATCCGGCGAGCATTCGGCAGCTTGACACCGACGGTAAGAAGGAAGCGTTCCTCGATCGCGCCCCGGTTCGCCCTTGGGAAGCCCGGCCGTTTCAGAGAGCGCAACCGGAACAGTAAGCAACTAACCCCTGGGGAGCCACTTGAAGGAGTGGCCCCCTGGGGCTTTTAGACAAAGGAGTCAAAACCGTGAGGCAGATCTTAGTGGGATTTCTGGCCGTGGCTCTCGCCCGGCCACCGCTCGCGGCGCAGAAGATTGATAACGAGACGCCGTCACGTGAGCGCGTGGTTCGAGTGCAGACCGCGATGAACCATCTGACGGTCATCGAGGTAGCGGAGCCGGTTACAACTGTAGCGGTTGGCTCTCCGCAGGCTTTCAAAATCGAACGGCGCGAAAACAAGGTGTTTATTCAGCCATTGCAGGAAAACGTGGCCACCAACCTATTTATATGGACAGGCAGCACGCGTCTCAACTACGAGCTGGTTCCGGCCATCGCTGACGCCGGACAAATGGATTTTGCGATCGATTACCGGCCACCGCAACCACAGGCGCAGGTGACGAAGCCAAAAGATCCGGAGCCGGCGTCGAACGTCAACACGGTTCCGAACGAGATGCTGCTGAATGGCACGCCGGTTCGGCTGGTGGGCGGAGCAATTGCCGCAAAATCCAATCTCGGAGTGTTGATCCGAGATGTGTATCGCAAGCAGGACGAAGTGTTTGTCCGGTATTCCATCGAAAACCGCTCGAATCAGACGCTTCGTGCCGGACGTCCCACCGTCGTGTCGCTAAGCGGCCTGAGATCTGATCGATCTCTGTGGACTTTCCAGAACTCACAACTCGGATCAGAGTTCGCCACCCGTTTGAAGATCGATGGCGCACGGATTCCGGTCAAAATCACGCGCTGTGAGCCAGGAATTGCGGAAGTGGCTCCGGGCGAGGCACGGCTCGGCCTGATGACACTGGAGCTCCCGGCGGTCGACCCAGACGTGAAAAAGGTCCAGCCCACCGTTCTGCAGTTTCAGTTTCCAGTGGACCGCGCGGGAAGCCTGACCGCCACCCTGGTGTTGTAGGCGAGGAATTCCATCATGAATCCCCAGCACTACACGGTGGCGCAGGCGTACGCGCGCCTTGAGGCAATGATCCGCCAACGGAACGACACTGGATTCCGTCTCGCGGTATCGGACGCACTACTGGAGCCGGGGAACCCGTTCGGATCGGGGAAAAGACGCCGGCCCAAGGCACCAGTCGCGATCACCCTCAGCCTCTTTGTCGTTTTGGCATTGATCTTCGTTTACTTCAGCTTCCGGCTCGGGAGGTAAGTCAGATGCGGGGAGATCTCGAAACGCCTGCCCTTGATCACGATATCCGAGCAGAGGACGCGAACGCCGAGGCGTTTGAGACCGGGGAGAAGACGCAGGATCTCTTGTTCTCCGAACTGATGAGCTCTCTGTGTTATTGGGCAAGCATTTGCCTGCTCGCTGCCGCTGGGGCTTACCTGATCCGCTGGCAATTTACTCACCCTGGTCCTTACGTCGCGCCGGCAGATGATCCGTTCGGAATCCGTACACCCTCGTGGTTGGTCCTGTCGGTCGCGCCGGTGGGCGTGATCCTGTCTCTTGGACACGCAGCCTGCCAGGCGTTGCGCGGACGGCGGCAATGGAGGATGGTGCTGACTTCCGCCAGCCTGATCCTGCTTCTTGCGTGCGGAAGACTTCTTGATGCGTGGCCCTGGTAGGAGGTCCTCATGATTCATCAGTCCCAGAGCAGCCGTGAGATGACCAACGCCGAAGCGGGCGTAGTCGGCGCCGTCCTCGGTTTTGGTGTGATTGCGCTCCTGTTGTACCTGGCGGTAGCCCGCTACCACATCCGCAGAGAACAAATGGTGGAGGCGGTGTTGTACCTCTTCGTCATCACCGCAGCGGTAGTCACGCCGGCCCTGCGAAAGTATGCGATGCGGGGTAAGCGGAAGAAGCGCGCGCCGTTTGTGATCGGAGCCCGCAAGGACGAGCGGGCCGTCGAATCGGCATGGAACCAGAACGCGGTGGTGCTGGGTTACGACATGGACGAAAAGCCATGGCTGTGGCGGGACGACGTGCGAGTGATGCAGGGCATTGTGCTCGGAATGACGGGTTCCGGGAAAACCACGCTGCTCAAGAATATCATTACGCAGGACATTGCGCGGCTTGTTGGTCCACCGGAAGACCGGCATCACATCCCGATGGTCATCTTTGACGGCAAAGGCGATCTCGAGTTCTTTGAGCAACTGCTACCTCATATCCATCGTGCCGGGCGGTCGCACCAGCTCCGCCTGTTGAATCCGTCCAGGCCCGAGTTCTCCTGCCTGTACAACCCGTTCTACACTCGCGACGACAATTACATGGCGCAGGTGAACATGATCTTCGGGTCGTTCAACCTGCATGACGAATTCTTCGCAAAGCACCAGCTGAACTACCTGGGCGACATCGTGCGAGTGCTCTACTACACCGGCGCCCGTTACACCTTCTACGACGTGATTGTGATGCTACTGGACCAGGACGTGCTGAAAGAGCAGATCGCTAAAGCGCTCCATCGGCTTGATCGGGACAGCCAGGTCACAGCACAGCAGCGGCTCAATTTCGAGATGAGCGTCAAGAACCTGACGCAATCGCTCGAGGACCGGGAGCGAGTGCCGAAGATCCAGGGCCTGATCAATGAGTGCATGACATTCCTCGACGATGAACTGTCCGCGGTAACCGGGCAGTACGACGACCTGCTGTCGATCGAAGATGTGATCGACCAGGAGCTGATCCTGTTCGTGAGCCTGAATGCGAACAAGAATATCGAGCCGGTTCGGTCGTTGGGGAAGATGTTGCTGCAAAACATCCAACTCACCGTCGGGAAACGCTACGAGGACCAGTCCGACCGCCGCCGGCAGAACCGGCCACTCTTCTCGGTAGTGCTGGACGAGTTCGCGCCGTTCGGATACCGCAACTTCGCCCAGATTCTACAGACGGCGCGCGGCACGAACACCGCCTTCTTGTTCTCTATGCAGTCGCTGCCGCAATTGATGCAGATCGGCCGTGGATTCAAAGAAGAAGTGACGTCGGCGCCGAATACCACCATGACGCTCCGGACGCGGGACGAGGAAACCGCCAAATACTTCATCAAAGCATCCGCCGAGCAAGTCGTGACGCGGCGCAGCGTCCAAAAGGAGCGCGGCTTCTTCGGTCTTGGACAGTATGAGGAAACCGGGCGCGCCACCGAAAGCGAGGACCGTGAGACACGCTCGCAGGACGAGACCATCAAAAACCTGCCCAAGGGCCAGATGGAAATCCTGATGTCGGACGATACTCGTGGCACACTGCACTCCTTGCTGCAAGTTCGACCGCCGGAGGAAGTCGCTATCCCTGGCTTCCAGCCGGCGCTCTATCCACGGATGCTGCACTCGCGCGCGGAATCGAGCGGCGCCAACCTCAGGTTCAAGGACCCGGATCTGGCGCGGAAGTACCGGGTTCCCAGTCGGCAAATGGGAGGCTTCCGCAAATGAAAGTGCAAGTTATGTTCGTGATTGTCGCCTGCACGGTGATGGTCGATGGCCAAACTGGGTCAAGCCCGGCGCACAAAGCAGACGAGAAGCAGCCGGCGGCGGGGCTTTATCAGCGCCAGGCAGCTACGCGCCCGCACGACCAGAAGGATGATTTCTTCACGGCATCCACCAAGCTGGTCAACAAAAATGACCTCGATTATGGAGCGATGATCGAACGGCGGCGGCAAGCGTTTCTCGACGCGAGCGCCGCGAACCCCTTCTTCTGGTACAGTGCTCTGACCACGGGTCTGCTGATGGTGCTGATGTTGGCTTACGGGGTCCGCGTCATGGACGAGAAACGGAAACTCTGGCGCGCCGCCGAGATCCTTAACGACGTGTGGAACGATGCACAGTACGCGCGCGCGTTGGCTGAGACGGCGATCCAGAAATACAACCGGCACATGGAGGAGTGCAACCGCGTTATTGAAGCGCAGTTGAGCGGGCGTGCCAGCCCGACTGCACTCGAGGCCACTGACGCCCGCAACGAGCTAACCCGTTTACGTGGAGAACTTGACACAGTCGACAGCGACCGGAAAGTTCTGAAGGCGAAACTCGACGACAAGGAACGGCTCATTGACGAACTCTCTGTTCGTTTGGACGCTCTCGAGAAGGCGGGACAGACCGGCAGTTCGATGCAGCCGCGGAACGGGAGTGGAACACCAGGGCGAAACGAAACCGAAAGCAAACTCATCGCACGGATCAACCAATTGACGGAACAGCTCGAAGCGGAGAAGCAAAAGAACCGCACACTGAAAGGAGCGTAGCAGGTGCTGGTGACTGTGAAAGGATTTGGCGGCATCTGGGAGCGACGGTTTGGGAAGAACACTGCCCGTTCTAAGCGGTTCGCTCAGGCAGCGTTTTACAACACAACTGGCGTCCTGGTGAGCGGCAAGGTTCGTTACCGCTGGAGAATCGGTGGCAAGATCCGGTTCAACGGAGTTGGCGGTTTCACTGCAAGCGACCCGTTACGCTCGCTGAACCGAGTGTTCGAGTGCAAAGATCCGGAAACTACTCGCGCAGGTTGGACGCAAATTCTGTTCAAACGAATGCTGACTAGTCCGGAGCCGCCCGACTTTTACCTGTTCGTCGTGACGGCCGAGTACACCGGACGACTCGACATTGGATCGCCTTGCTGGAAGGCCGATCCGGTTCAGGTTGTGTCCGTCAGTGAAAACGCTGACCAACAGGAGGCGATGCTATTGATGCCGGCGTACTCCTGGGTGCACGGGGAAATGGGCACGTTTTACGCGGAGCCTTCGACTAGGCAGTTCTGGTCCGCCAGCCTTCGGCTGGAAAGGGCAGGCCTGGCAGAGTAAGAAACGGCCGATGCGTTACGAAAAAGGAACCATGGAATTGAGCCCAGCGAGGGACATCCCTCTGCTGCAGCAGGTCCTGCGATCCGGCTTCGTTACCGGAAATCAATTGTACGAGTTCATGCGGCTGGAACAGACGGAAGGTTCGCGGCAGGCATTCGATCACCGGCTCCGGCGGTTGGTCGGCCATGGCTTGATCGAGAAACGTCCCGGGCTGGCACGCGGGCGGCACCAAGTGTACTCGATCAGCAAGGACGGTGCCTCCGTGTTGATCGATGCGGGCGAGCTGTTCGCGGGACGCAGAAACGTTGACGTGGTCAAGCACAGTTGTGCACACTGGCTCGAGCTTAACGAGGTGCACCTTGCGCTGTGGAAGAGCCGGGCGCTGGTGAGATGGACTCCGGCAACCGAGATCTGTTCGCAGAATCTGACCAGCTACCGGTACGCGAAAGATTACGACGCGGTGGTGGCGGTCGGTTGTGATGGTTGCGAGGCGCGCTTTGCGCTCGAATACGAACGCACGCCTAAGACGTTTGGGGCTTACAACGAGATTGCCAACACGCTGGAAAACGAAACGCTCGTTGACACCGTCCTGTACCTCGCGTCGAACTATCACTTGATGTGCATCGTCCGGGATCGCGTCACGCCACAACGAGTGCGAGTCTGCGTCGGACTGGTCGCGGAGTTCATGGGCAAGCTGCTTCGAACCCCTGTGATGATCGCAGGAACAACCCAGCGTGATATCCCCTTCCAAAACATCCTGGCACAACCCCGAGAGAGGCGCGTACGCCCATAGAGGGCTTGCCACTTGTCCCTTTGCCGTCACTTTGACGCGCATTGGCGCTTTTATTCATGAGTGAATAAATTGCAGGTCGCTCAAGGAAGGCCGCTTAGGCGACGAATTACTCCCCCCGTCTTCTGCGAAGCCGGGGCTCGTAATGAATAAACCGACCATGGCGGGTGCTTGCGTGCGTTGCGCGCGCCCGTCGCTTACGCTCCTGGCACTTCGCAACACACAGCGCGGTCTAGGCGGCTGCCGTTATGCGGTTCTTGTAGTGAGCGTGCGTCGGTTGAGGCTTGCTTGCGCACAGATGTCGTGCAACATGTCGGTGGTCATGGTTCATAGTATGGTGACGTGGTCGGTATTGACGTGAGTTCCTACTGGCCGCCGCCCGTCTTCTGTTTCCGATCTAGAGACGTTGACCAGCAGATTTCGACCATTCAATCTGCCAGCACCGGATTCGTGAACTGTTCACCAACGGCGTGCCCCTTGTGAGACCTGGGTTCAGCCGCAGGTGGATTCCTCACGCCAGTTGACTAACGGCTTCGTCCACGGAGTGTGCACCGGTCACCAGCGGAAAGTCCATTTCGGGATTGTCGATCAGACCGTAGTCCATCCTGGCCTTGAGCACCCGGCTCAGATAGTCGTGTCGGAAGGGTACGCCGAAGTATTCGGTCCCCTCATCCCAGGTCGGATCGACGACGAAGTTGTCCGAGTTGATGCACCAGGCGTGCGCCACCGTGTGCATTGCAATCCATCTGTTGACCGCATAACCCTCCACGTACATGTAGATGTTAGGCTTCCGAAGCGCCAGTGTTGCGGCGTTAAGGAAGCATTCGCGCGGTCGTCCCATCCGGACTGCGTGTGGCAATGCTGCGTATTCGAATGAACGGCCATTCTTGAGGATGAAGTCGGCTTCGCTGGTGTACGCATCGCAGCGCTCGCCTGCAACGGCTTGGCGACTGAAAGCGTCCGCCCAGGATTCGAGGAATTGGCGGGTGGCGCCCGCTGCGGTCTCGCCTTGTCGTAGCCGAGATAGCCCACTCTCGATGCAGGTCCAGTGACAGATGGGACCGTCAGCGAGCGCTGGTTCTTCGGAATCGAGCGGTGGAACGAGCCCGGTCCTGTCGCCGACGCGGATCGCAAACTTACAGAGAACACACCGTTGGCCGATCCCAGGATGGCCGGCTCGGAGCGGCGACGATTTTCGAAGTCCCAGCGTCCGCAAATTCATCCGATTAACGAATAATACCGCCGCGCGGAAGGTGTGCGCCTTACCTGCATCCCGAAACGCGGGCGCGTTTGGGAAACTCCGCGCAGCCTGCGTACGTTATTGCGCAGATCTGGGTTGCCCGCGCATAACGCCGGGGTTCATCCAAAACGCACCGCGCGATTCGATTCTTAGCGCAGCCTTCAATTCCGTGCCGGCTGCGCTATTGAAGGTGAAGATCGGTGTCCGGTTCGAGCGGGATACGCCGAGGCATGAGTGTTCGAACTGCGAGCGGAGAGTGCTGTCTCGAAAAGGAGGTTTGATGAGAACGCTGTACTACGTCAACGCGGGCACGAGTTGGTTCGGGTTCTACCTCGATAAAGGAGCGTTAGCTCTGGCAAACGATGGCGCCCGATTCAATTCGTTTGGTGCAGTCCTGGCCTGGGCCGGCGCGCACGATTTCGAGTTCGTTGCCAAATGCGAGCCGGAAGGATCGGCGCGCGTCGCGACTGAGATGCGTCGGAACGGAGGTTCAATATGAGCGAAGTTGAGATCACAACTGACGGTTCGTGCCTCGGGAACCCCGGTCCCGGAGGCTGGGCGTGCATCCTTCGGTGCGGCCAGCATGAGCGGGTGCTGCAAGGTAGTGCGGCGGACACGACCAACAATCGGATGGAACTGAGCGCCGCCATTGAGGGGCTGCGGGCTTTGAAGCGTGCCAGCCAGGTCACCGTGCTGACCGACTCCGAGTATGTACGCCGGGGAATCACCGAGTTCCTTCCGAGGTGGAAGGCCAACGGGTGGCGAGCCTCCACTGGAAAGCCAGTGGTGAATCGGGATTTGTGGGAGGAACTCGAGGAATTGGCCGGCAACCACGAGGTGACTTGGATACACGTCCGAGGACACTCCGGGCAACCGAATCACGAACGGTGTGACTCGTTGGCGGTCACGGCTGCGCATACGGCAAAGCGAGACGCTGCCCGGGCTTGAGTGGGACGAGGCCGAAATGAAGGAGGTAGCCAGGTGCCGACTACGTGCTTAAGCTAAACACTGCGCCGTTACAACGGATCTATGTTAGGTGCGCTCGCCCAAATCAACGAAAAGCGCGTTGCGCATCCGAGTGAACCGCAAGCGATCTCGCCGTTCGCTTCTCTTCGTCTCCGGCGCTACACTAGTATCAGAAAAATGGGTACGCAGGCGTATTGGGAACGCATCTACGGCACGAAAGCGCCCACCGAAGTGAGTTGGTTTCGTCCCCATCTCGAGACCTCGGTAGCCCTAATTGAACGCGTCGCTGGTGATCGTTCCGCGGCGATCATCGACGTGGGCGGCGGCGAATCCACCCTCGTGGACGACTTGATAGCCGGCGGATACCGTAGCGTCACGGTGATCGATATTTCCAGCACGGCCATCGAACACACCAAGAAGCGCTTGGCTTCAGCGTCGCAGCAGGTGACTTGGCTCGTTGCCGACATCACGCAATCTAGATTGCCGGCGCATTCTTACGACGTCTGGCATGATCGCGCTGTATTTCACTTTCTGACAGAGCCGGGCCAGCGTCTGGCCTATGTTCGTCGGGTTGCTTCCGCGGTCAAGCCCGGCGGCCATGTCATTGTCGGCGCCTTCGGACCGGAAGGGCCTAGCAAGTGCAGCGGTCTCGATGTCATGCGGTATGACGCCGACTCGCTCCACGCGGAGTTTGGCCCACGCTTCCGCCTGATGGACAGCTCAAAGGAACTGCACCGCACTCCATTCGGAACCACGCAGCAATTTCTCTACTGCTATTGCATCGTGGAATGAAGCTTCTCTCCAACCAAGCGAGGCGATTTGATGGATCCAGGGCATGAATGACAACTCGAATCCTCCGCTCCTGGACCATGCGGTCGATCAACCGTCCGCATTCACCGCCAAGAACTTGATCGACGATGTGCGCCGGAGCCGGCAGGTCCCGACCGGAAACGTTCCCGCAGTATGCATACTCGAGTTCGATGGAGATATGACCGACCGGCTGGTTCGAGACGCCATAGCCCAGCCCTTCGAGCCGTGGGCGTGTTTTCACACGTCGATGTTCTCGATGGAACTCGAAGGAGTTACGTGCGGAATCATCGCGCGAACGATCGGCGGACCATATGCGGTACTGATTGCGGAGCAACTCCAAGCCGCGGGAGCGAAACTCATCATCGGGCTGACGTCCGCCGGCCGCGTGTCTCCCGATCTGCCGCTCCCATGCCTCGTGGTGGCGACCAGCGCGATTCGTGACGAGGGTACCTCATATCATTACCTGCCGCCCGACATTGAGGTCGCGTGCAAGTCGCCCGTAGTTCCGCTTCTCGAGCGGGAGTTGATCACTACCGGATGGGCCGTGCGTTCTGGCAGGGTATGGACGACGGATGCCCCCTACCGCGAGACCAAAGTGCAACTCGAGAAATGGGCCCAGGAGGGCATACTCGCGGTCGAAATGCAGGCGGCGTCGCTCTTTGCTTTTGGCATCGCAAGGCAAGCTTCCGTAGCCTCGGTTGTGATGGTCAGCAATGCCGTCGATCACACAGGAGAGCAGTTTGATACTGGCTCACAGGATGATGGGCTCCGAATTCTCAAGGGGATCGCTCGAGCAGCCCGATCTTTCCTCGCAACTGCGTGACCTGTCCAATCTGGCCCAGCGGAGCCTTCGCAATCAAACGCCCGCCTACGTTTAATCCGCCGCGGTTCAACCTGGCTGTCGGTTTGTCGTAGAAGTGACGCCTCGAAATGGGCTCTACGAGACAGATTCCTCGCGAGTAGTCGCCCCGCGTTCACTTGCATGCCCTCTGCGCGCCGAGGGCGCGGCACACTTGGCTGCCTAATGCGCATACCGGAGACAGCCGACATGTCTGATTCCCCGTACGCTTTCCCGTCAGCGCGAGTTCAGGCTACGACACCTTATATATAGCGCTACGCCAGATATATAGCGCTACGCCAGCTTAGCTCGCATCCCGGCCAACCTCGCCAATTGATTGGCCAACCCGCAACTTCCGTCCCAAGACCCACCTACATGGAGATCCGAACAGACTCACTGTGCTCGGCGTGTCTCAGGACGTAACCCATTCAATTTCAGGAGGTTCAATATGCAAGTACGAATATCGCCGACGCTAACAGCGAATCCGATCCTAACGCTGGAAGATCTTGGCTTGGAGCGAAGCGCCGGCCTAGACCAAGCCGGCCGAGGGCTGGCGGAGCGTTCAGAAGCCCAAATCGTTCGTTGGGTTCAGTTTCCGGCCGGCGCCCTTTTCTTTACCCTGGTCCCGGACGATTCGGAGTCGGGTGCAGTCTATGTGTTCGACCGCAAGAACGGGGTGTTCTACCTCATGGACTTCAACGACCAGAAATGGGGTGGCTACAGTCTGGCCGAATACGAGGTGCTGGAACGGACGCACCGGCTGACCCTGCTGGCGCAGCGCCGCTGGCTGCTCGAACGGAGGTATGACCAGCGAAAGGCGAGCTGACCGACAGCCTGGCCCGTTCATTTGCGCGGGTTTTGAATTCGGGTTATGAAAGAGCAGGACGAAACGAGAAGCCGCTATGCCCAAACGATATCAGGCAACTTCCACAAATGTGGAGGACTATTGGCAGCTGTTCGTGAATCGGCGCGCCTACGTTCTCCAATCGATGCGGCCGCACGCGGAAAGCGGCCGCTATTACTATTTCCGGCCTAAGGCCGGCAAAAACGGCGAGGCGCCCAGTCTGGCGGCTGAGACGGTCCGGCGGCATCTGGAAGGTGATCTGACGATCGGCGTGTATGCGATGAGTCCGGCGACGCAACGCTGCAAGTGGATTGCCATGGACGGGGATTATAAGGACTCGCTGAAGCACCTTTGTGAACTGCAGTGGGAACTGCAGCAACAAAAGGTGGAGGCGGCACTGGAACAGAGCCGGCGCGGCGCCCACCTTTGGATATTCGGAGAGCAGCCGCTCTTGGCCCGACAATGCCGGCTGCTGATCTCCGGCTTGGCTCAGAAACTCGGTATCCCGGTAAAAGGAGCGGGGACGGCCGAGGGAATCGAGATATTCCCGAAGCATGATGAGTTGAAGGATGGCGACTTCGGCAATGCTATCCGTGGACCGCTGGGAATTCATCGCACGATCAGCGCGCGGTTCTGGTTCTACGGCGCCGATTACAATCTCGACCATCAACTGGCATTCCTCAAGCGCGTGACGAAGCTGTCCGAGGAGCAACTCGGAGCTCTCCTCCAGAAGTTGGGACAGCCGAGCGAAGGGGAGAAGAAGGAAATCAAGCCAACTCCACGCTGGCAGTACCCGGCACAACAAAGGCAGTTTCACATTCTGGATCATCTCCAGGTACGGCGGAAGACGGGGAGGAACTGGATCACGCGATGCCCTTCATGCGCCGCGGCGGGGCGAGACAAGAGCGGCGATAACCTGGCGATCTCGGTGGACGAACCGCAAAAGTACATCTGCTGGGCGGGTTGCAGCAAGGAGATGATTCGAGCGGCTCTGGGGTGCCCAATTCCGGAGAAAAGGGAAAGTGCGTATGCGGTGGGATGAGGCGACTTCTGCCGCAGCCGCAGCCCTGATCACGTTGATCGCGATGCGGCGGTTTGTCTGTTCGGCGGCTTTGGGCGTGATTGAGGGAGGGTTCTGAGATGGAGCTTGAACCTGCCAATTGGAAGCCATTAGAACTCCTGATCGGTTGTCGGTGCGGAGAGTTCATGTGGATGTGGCGGGAAAACGGCCTTGAGCACTACAAACACGTCAATAGCCGCAGGTACTTGATCCTGGACGCCGAAGGGCGCTGCTACGGCCGGCAGGGTGCCGAGTTAGTGCGCGTTGATTTCCACGAAGAATTCCGCCGGGTTACGGAGGAAATCGGTGTCTGACATATCGACTGAGTCGATCGCCACGGCTGGTGCTGTTTTGGCTTTTCTACTCGCGGCGGCTGCTGGCATCACGAGCCGACGCAACATTCAGTTGATCGTAATCGGCATGCTGTTCTCGTTGCTGCCGCATGTCAGCGGGGTGGGGCGTACATGGATTGCCGGCCAGAGAGGGAGTCATGAGCGAAGTGACGCAAGACGAGTTGAACGGACCGATCGCGGTCCGGAAATGGATTGGGGATGTATCAGCGGACCGAGTCGGGGCAAGTGTGGAGAGCGGAGGACCACGAAGCGCTCTTGCGAACGATGCGCGCTGCAGATGAGCTCACGCTCGCGCTCGTAGCGCTCGCTCGGCGCAAGGCCCTGGAAGCGGGTTTGGGAACGAACGAAAGGATGGATCTCGATGGAATCCGATCGACGACTGAACCGGTGGGGGTTGACCTTCACGCCCACGGTGATTAACCGCTTGCGCAAATTGGCGATCTACGGACAACCCCAATTGAGCCTGGAACACCAGGGACGAGCCAAACAATACGTCGTACGCGGTGTGGAATCAGGGGGAGCCAATGAAGAAGTCGGGTATTACGTTACCTTCGCGGGCGAGAGCGGGGATGCCCTCGCGTGGTTGCAGACGCTCGATTCGCTCACGGTCAACGGGCCGCATGCCGTCGTAATCGCGCCCGTGCTGACGCGGATCGAAATGCTCCGAGTCGCGCGGACGTACGAACTTTGCATCACACGCCACACGCCCGTGGCAGTTGAGGCCCGGCAACGGCCAAAGCTCGAAGCCGAAGAAGTATTTCGCGCTAAACACGGCTATCTGGCGCTGGAACTCTGGGGCAAGGACAAGGAGTTGGCTGGTTGCGTGAGGCCGCAATTCTTCACCAAATCTGGCGAGGAAGTCGAATTGCCAAGCGGGTTTGACGAGGCGGTGAAGGCTGCTACACGCGGTGTGAATTGTGTGGCCTGCTCGCATCCACACTTCTCGCGGCTCGTGGCGCAACAACAACTACCGGCGCACGAAGAAGAACAAGAACCCGCAATGTCCGCGCCTGTCGTGTCCCTCGCGCAAGCAGTCTAAAGGGCAAAGAGATCGCATGAAGAAGGCAGTAAATAGTGGGCTTATCTTGCTCAGTATCGGTGCCCTTCTCCTGTCGGGATGTGGGCTTCGGCAGTGCCTCCACGCCACGATGGGATGCGAACCGGACCGCACTGAAAGAGAGAAACCGTGTCAGGAGTTCGGCGGTCCGACCACCGGATGCCATTTCAACTAAGCCTGGAGCGTATCTAGTGGAGTAAGCGATTCCTCTGAAATAGCCGGAGGGCGGGAGGTGGGTGATGTATCTGCAAATGAAGCTCCGCCACTACGATTGCGTCGACTGCGGGACGCCGTGCAAGAGTACGTCTCCCAACGCCGTGCGATGCCCGAAGTGCGCGAAGGCGTGGGAGAAAGAGCGGAACCGGCAGAATCAGCGGCGGAGATACCAGCGGTTGATGGCGGCACGGGCGGGCAGGTTGATCGCGAATCGGGCAGCAACGGTCGCGGTCGAGAATTCGGGAATAGCGCGGAGGCAACGATGACTATTGGAACGAGATCCGTCTTGTACGGTGCGCATTGCGCTGTGTTGCACCCCTGGTTCCTCGCGGTCGCCTGGTACAAATTGTACGGCTTCCCCTGGGACGTCAGGTTATGGGCCAGCTTCTGCC
>DAIDIH010000142.1 GCA_027459465.1 Bryobacterales bacterium
GAAACCGAGCCGGGACCGAAGAACGCGGCGCTCGACGCGGCGAATCCGGATTCCGTCTGGCCGCCGGAGACCGACCACGGCACCGTGCCTCCGTTCAAGTATTCGTTCGGACTGAGCCGCAAGCGCATCGAGAACGGAGGATGGACGCGGCAGGTGACCATGCGGGAACTGCCGATCTCGAAGACCATCGCCGGCGTCGAAATGCGCCTGACGGCCGGAGGCGTGCGCGAGTTGCACTGGCACGTCGAGGCCGAGTGGGCCATCATGCTGTACGGCAACGCGCGCATTACGGCGGTGGATGCGCAGGGCCGGAGTTTCGTCAGCGACGTGAGTGAAGGCGACCTGTGGCTCTTCCCGAAGGGCATCCCGCATTCGATTCAGGGGCTCGGCCCCGACGGCTGCCGGTTCCTGCTCGCCTTCGACAATGGCGGCTTCGATGAGTTCCACACCTTTCTGATTACCGACTGGCTGGCTCACACGCCGCCCGAGGTGCTCGCCAAGAACTTCGGCGTTCCGGCGTCCACGTTCCACCAGGTCCCGGAAAAGGAGCTGTTCATTTTCCAGGCCGGCCTGCCGGAGGAACTGAGCGTCGAGCAGGCGCACGCGTTCCGGGGGACCGGCACCGTCCCGCAGCGCTTCGATTTCAAGACCAGCCAAATGCAGCCCACCAAAGTCACGCGGGGCGGGGAAGTGAAGATCGTCGATTCGAAGATCTTCCCGGTGACGCCGATCTCGGCCGCAATCGTGCGGCTCAAACCCGGCGGCCTGAGAGAACTGCACTGGCATCCGAACTCGGATGAGTGGCAATACTACATCAGTGGCAAAGGACGCATGACGGTGTTCATCGCCGCCAGCGACGCCCGCACCATGGACTTCCAGGAAGGCGACGTCGGATACATCCTGCAGTCCAACCCGCACTACATCGAGAACACGGGCGACACCGACCTCGTGTTCTTGGAAATCTTCCGGAGCCCGGTCTACGAAGACATCTCACTGGCGGAGTGGATGGCGCACACGCCTCAACGGCTGGTCGATCAGCACCTGCGCGTCGGAACCAGCATGTTGGAGACAATCCCCAAGCAGGAAGCTGTTATCATGCCGCTGTAGCGGAGTTGGTTTTCCTAAGGAATCAATGCGAATGTTTTCCCTGAATCGAATGTCTTTGTGCGGCGCCGTGCTCTTCGTGCTCGGCACGCTGGTCCCGGCACACGCCGCAACCTGCCCGGGCGACGATACGAAGCTGGCTTTGCCCGCCGGATTCTGCGGAACCATATTTGCCGACGACATAGGTCACGCGCGTCACTTAGTGGTAAGCGCGAATGGGGTGGTTTATGTGAACACCTGGTCGGGACGTTACTACGGAAATGATACTCCCAAACCCGGCGGGTTCCTGGTGGCTCTGCGCGACACAACCGGGAGCGGAAAGGCGGACAGCATTCAACGCTTCGGGGGGACGATTCAAACCGGCTCGGCGGGCGGAACGGGCATCGCCATTTACAAGAATTGGATTTACGCCGAAGTCAACGATCGCATTGTGCGCTATTCGCTTCCGCCGGGAGCCGTCGTTCCCACCGGCGCGCCGGAGACGATTGTCTCGGGGCTGCCTTTGGGCGGCGACCATCCGATGCATCCGTTCATCATCGACTCGAAAGGCATGATGTATGTCGACGTGGCGACGGCGACTAATGCGTGCCAGGCGCAGAACCGCCAGCTCCATTCGCCCGGCTTAAAGCCTTGCAAGGAACTGGAAACGCGCGGCGGCATCTGGCGTTATGACGCGAACAAGACGAACCAGAAATTTTCGCCGGCTGGGCGGTACTCGACCGGCATCCGCAACGCGGAGGGCTTTGCGTTTGATGCAAGCGGCAGGCTCTTCGCGACCCAACAGGGGCGGGACCAACTCCATGCGAACTGGCCGGAACTTTACAAGCCCGAGGAGGAAGCGACGCTGCCGGCCGAGGAGTTGCTGCTGCTGAAGCAGGGCGGCGATTACGGCTGGCCCGAGTGCTATTACGACGCCGGGCAGCAAAAGCTCGTTCTCGCGCCGGAGTACGGCGGCGACGGCGGAAAGAAAGTCGGCGTGTGCGCGAATAAGATGCCGCCGGTCGCCGCATTTCCCGCTCACTGGGCGCCCAACGGAATGGTGCGGTACGACAAGAAGGAATTTCCGGCGCGTTATCGCAGCGGTGTCTTCATCGCGTATCACGGCTCCTGGGATCGGGCGCCGTATCCGCAGAGCGGATATAACGTCGTATTTCAGCCGCTCAACGGCGCCAAGGCCGCGGGCGGCTGCGAGATATTCGCGGATGAGTTCGCGGGACCGGTGAAGACGCCGGAAGGGGCTCTGCATCGGCCCTCCGGCCTGGCGGTCGGGCCGGATGGGGCGATGTATGTCTCCGATGACATACGCGGGAGGATTTATCGAATTGTGTACAAGGGCGGCGCCGTCAACGGCCGCCCGGCCGTGACGCCGTGCCCGCCTCTCACCGCGCCGGCGGGCGAGATCTCCGGGGCTGGCGCGCAACCGCCCGAGGGAACCAACCCCGACGCCGGCGCGGCGGCCCGGCGGCTTCCTGTTCCCGCTGGCGCAACCCCAGCGATGGTTGCCTTGGGCGATCGCATTTACCACGGCCAGGTGGGCGGCGCAGGCTGCGTGGGCTGCCATGGCGTGAGCGGGAAAGGCTCGCCACTTGGTCCCGACCTTACGGCGAAAAAATGGATGTGGAGCGACGGAAGCTACGCGGGAATCAAGAAGGCGATCCAGGAAGGAGTGGCGCACCCGAAACAATATCGCAGCCCGATGCCGCCTATGGGCGGCGCGCAACTTACTCCCGGGCAATTATCGGCGCTCGCCGCTTACGTGTGGGCGCTGAGCCACTGACGGGGCGCTACCGCACGACCTCGACGTAGTCCAAACCGGCGCGCTCGCCCGAATCAGGATGGCCTTCGACCGTAATCTCGTCGCCGGGGCGCAGGGCGAGGCCGCGGACGCTGCGGCGGGTGCTGGTGTTCGAGTCGGGCTGCTTCGAGGGCAGCCACATATCCGCGGTCCAGGCGTCCACTTGTTGTCCATTTACGAAGAGCCGGTAAGTGGAGGCGCCGTCGTTTTCGTCCAAATACTGCACGCGCACGGTGCGGCGGCCGGCCTCGCCGGTGTAGCGGAAACTCGCGCGGCACACCGCCGCCGCGCACTCTACCGCCTTGCCGCCCGAGGCCGCTTCTGCCGGGTGAATCTCGACAGGCGTGTAGCCTTCGAGCGTCATCGCCTCCGCTTCGATGCGTCCGGGTTGATGCCCGATCCGGCCGCGGGCGTCCGGAATGCCTGACATCCGCAAGAACCACGCGTTCAGATCGTCCCGCCATACCGCCGCGTGGCCGGCCTGGTAATCCAACTGCTTCTGCACGCGCTCCCACCGGTCCTCGTCTACCAGCCCGCGCAGCAGACCCCAGCGCCGTGCGAACTCTTCGGCTTCCGCCGCTCCCTGGTAGTGCACGTCATACACATACTGAATCATCGTCTCACCCGAATGAAGCTTGTAAGTGTACGGCACGTGGTGGAAGAAGAGCAGTAAGTTATCCGGGCACGTAGTAAGTGACTCGTACATCGCCGCTACTTTTTTGGGATACTGCGACGTGTAGCCTGTTCCTGTTGCCACCGTGCGGTCCATGCCCATGCCTTCGTGGTCCGCCCGGTGCCATTGGCCCCAGCCGTTCCGCTCGCTCGAGTCGGCGTCCGGGCCGTAATGCGTGTGCAGAATGTCGGTCAGGGTGCCCGTGCCCAGCGGGCCGGTGTACCGCTCATAGGTCCGCCAGGAGGCCAGCAGCAGGTCCGCCACCGTGCCCCACACGCGCCCGTCGCCGCCGAACGTCATCCGCGACCACTCATCGGCGATCCGCTCGACACTTAAATCCGGATTCCAGGCCAGCCGGCCGAAGGCGTAGAGGTTCGCCATGGCGAGGTCGGACCCGAGCCAGTTCTCGTCGCGGCCGACGTTCGCCACGCCGACCATTCCTCCGAGCGCCCGGCCAGCGGCGCGGCCCGAAACAAGATCTTTAACTTTTGTTTCGGCGTTCGGCCAGCCCATCTCGAAGTCGAGCACCTGCTTCCACATCGAGCCGAGGAAGACCATGTGGCGCTGCTGGCCCGTGTATTCCTGCGTGATCTGCACTTCCATCGCTTCGTTGGTGTGGGCGAGACCTGCGAGCAGCGGGGAGACCGGCTCGCGGGTTTGAAAGTCGATCGGCCCGTGTTTGATCTGCAGCACGACATTTGCGTCGAATTTCCCGTCGAGCGGATGAAAATTGTCGTAGGCCGCGCGGGCGCGGTCGGCTTTCAGGTCGCGCCAATCGGCGTGATGGTTGTAGACGAAGGCGCGGTAGAGGAGCACTCCTCCGTGCGGGGTGAGCGCCCGAGCGATCACGTTCGCCGCATCCGCGTGCGTGCGGCCGTAGGTTGAAGGGCCGGCACGCCCCTCGGAATCCGCCTTCAGGAGAAATCCGGCTAAGTCCGGCACCGCGCGATAGACTTCATCCGTCTTCGCCTTCCACCAGACGGCGACACGCGGATCGAGTGGATCGAAGGTATCGAGTCCACCCTGCGTCTTCGGACTTGCGAAGTCCACCGAGACGACCAACTTCACGCCCCAGGGCCTCATCGCCGCCGCCACGCGGGCGAGTTGAGGAAGAAAGTCCGGCGCCAGCACGCGCGGATTCGCGTTGACGTTATTTATGGCGCAGGCATTCACGCCGATCGAAGCCAACAGCCGCGCGTACTCGCTGACTCGGGTCATATCCGCCGCCACGTTGCCGCCCTCGAAGAAGAGGGAACGCCCGCCGTAGCCGCGTTCAATCGTGCCGTCGAGGTTGTCCCATTGGTTCACCCAACGGATCGGCTGGTAAGGTCGATGAGTTTCATCGATGCCCCGGATAGGTTCACCGAGCGCCATGCGCCGCAGCAGATCGAACACGCCGTAGAGCACACCGCTCCCGTCGCCGCCCGCGACCAGCAGAACGCGATGGCCGTTGGCCGCCGTATCGCGCAGCGCATAGGCGCCCGGCCCAAGCGTTCCGTCGACGCGCAAGACCACGGCATTTTCATTCGGCGGCGTCCGCTCGATGCGAGGCACGCGGCCGAGCATCCTTCGCACGCCGCGAATCCACTCCGCTTGCGCGCTCTCGACTTCCGGTTCGCCGCTGAGCGCTACTACAACGTCGGGTAACTCGCGGTACCCGGCGCGCGCGGTTTCGTCGAGCGGGGCATAACGCAGCCACGCGGCGCGGCCTGTCCCGGCTTGCGCGAGCGCGGCACAGGCGAGCAGGGCCAACAACGGCTTCATCGCTTCATCTCCGGCCAGCGGCCGTCGTGCGGGTCGGCCCAACGGTCGTTCGGCACCAGGGCTGCCCACCCGGGACGGAGAGGATCGCGGTCATACGGGTAGTTGCCTAACTCGCGGTATGACTCGGCGTACTGCCGGAGTTTTTCGCGATCGAGAGTCACGCCGAGCCCCGGGCCGGTGGGCACGGCGATCGCGCCTCCTTCGTACTTCATCAGCCCGCCTTCGATGATGTCGTCCGTGAGGTGATGATAGTGCGCGTCGGCGGCGAAGCTGAGGTTCGGAATCACCGCGCCCAAGTGCAGCATCGTGCTCAACTGGATGCCTAACTCGCCGGAGGAGTGAACGGCCACGCCGAGTTGGAACGTCTCGCAAACGCCGGCGGCCTTCACGCACGGGCGGATGCCGCCCCAGAACGTCGTGTCGAGCAGGATCACGTCCACGGCGGTGTCGAGCGCGTTGGCGGCGAGTTGCTCGAAGTTCACGACTACAGTGTTTGTCGCGAGCGGCACGCGCACCTTCTCGCGCGTGCGCCGCATGCCGTTCAGGCCGAAGACAGGATCTTCGAGATAGTCGTTATTCAGTCCTTCGATGGCCTGGCCGAAGCGGATGGCGTCTTCGGTGGACCAGACCGCGTTTGGGTCGAAACGCACGCGGTCCTTGGGAAACTCGTGCGCTACGGCGCGGTAGACTTCGAGTTCGTAATCCGGATGGAAGACGCCCGCCTTGACCTTGTGCGTGGTGAAGCCGTACTTCGCCTTGAGCGCGCGCGCATTAGCGACGACCTGATCGACGGTGCGGACTTCGCCCGCGCCGGTCTTCGGGTCGCCGTAGCGGAAGAAACAGTAGGAGGCGAAAGGCACGCGGTCGCGAAGGCGGCCGCCGAGGATCTCGGACACCGGCACGCCCCAGGCCTGGCCGAGTAAGTCGAGGCAGGCGAACTCGATGGCGGCCATCACCTGCGTGCGGTTGTTATATAGAGACGCGGTGGGGTTTGAGATGAGGAAGCGTAACTCCTCGATGCGGGCGGGGTCGTGGCCGAGTAAGTCGCTGCGCAGGGCGCGGAACACAGCTTCGGCGGATTCGCCGCCGCCGCCCATTTCGCCCAAACCAATTCTGCCGTCATTTGTTTCGACCTCGACGATGGTTCGGACGAACCTTCCCCAGTGGCAGCCGTTGGCGTGGCGGAGCGGGGCTTCGAGGGGAACGGTGACCGTGGTGGCGCGGAGGTCGGCGATTTGCAGGGGTCGCATGGGGGTCAATGTATCACGGGAGGCGGAAAAGCGATGCGGGAAGCGTCGAGTGATAGCGTTCTCGGTAACGCTACCAACGACCGGAAAAAATCCGGAAAGAATGGGACTATAATATTCGAGTGCACGCGGCGTATCAGCAGCGGTTTCGCGCAGGGCTAGAGTCATGAATACGAAGCGCCGGAAGCGTCCGGTCACCATCGTCGATATTGCGGTGAAGCTTGGGTTGTCGCCGATGACGGTGTCGCGGTCGTTGAACTCGCGGCAGGACGTGAACGAGGCGACGCGGAAACGGGTGCTGGAGTGCGCCTCCGCGATGGGGTACCACCCGAACCGGTGGGCGCAGAGCCTGGTGAAGCGGCGGAGCATGATCGTAGGCGTGGTGATTCCCGACATCGCGCATTCGTTCTTCGCCGAGATCACGACCGGGGTCGAGGAGGTGCTGGAAAGATCGGGATACGATATATTGCTGTGCCACTCGCGGGCGCAGGCGGCGCGCGAAACCTCCGAGATCGGGATGCTGTCTTCGAGCCGCGTGGAAGGCTTGATCGTGGCGAGCACGCAGGGGATCTACTCGCCGGGGATTCTTCACGAATTGCGGCAGAAGGAGACGCCGTTCGTTCTTGTGGACCGGTTCTTTCCTGGATATGACTTTGCGAGCGTGCGCACGGACGATCACAAAGTCGGGCGAATTGCGACGAAGTATTTAATCGGGCTAGGACACCGGCGGGTGGGTTACATTGGCGGGCCGAACCTGAGTCCGGCGCATCTGCGGCGGCGGGGTTACTTCGCGGAGGTTCGCGAGGCAGGACTGGAAGTGCGGCGAGCGTGGCTGGCGCGGAGTAACTTCGACATCGACGGCGGCTACACGGCGATGAAGAAGATACTGAGTACGAGTCCGCGGCCGACGGCGGTTTACACGGCGAACGACCCGGCGGCGATCGGGGCGTTATACGCGTGCCGGGACGCGGGGCTGGACGTGCCGGGCGATATGTCGATCGTGGGGTCGGGCAATATCGAGGGACCGCATAATCCGAACCCTTTTCTGACGACGGTGGATTGGCCGCGGTCGGAGATGGGACGGGTGGCGGCGCAGTTGCTGCTGGCGGGCATGGAGGATCCGTCCCCGGAGAAGCTTAGCGCCGTAAGGGTCTTTGCGCCGCAGTTACTCGTGCGGCAGAGCACGGCTTCGCCGCGCGGCTAAGTGCACTTACTTCACGTATACCTGCGCTTGGATGCAGACGTTGAACCACTGCGTTCCCGAGCCGCAGATCGTTAGCGGCTGCGGGCCGGTGAGCGCGGGGGACTCGACGGGAAGAAGCAGGGGCAGGGTTACGTTCAACTGCTGGAGGCCGTCGATGCCGGGCGCGGGGCCGAAGTATTCGATTCCGGCGGGCTGGCCGGTGAGCGTGGCCGTGAGGGTTTCGCTGCCGGCGCCGGTAAGGAAGATCTGGAGGACGCTGCCGAGGGCGGCGGGGTTGTGCGGGCCGTTGGGTGTTGAGTCCTGGTTCAGGATGGCGCCGGGGAAGATGGCGGGTGCGAAGACGGACAGCTTTACGGTAAATGGAGTGCTGCTGACTCCGTTGGCCGAGATTGTAAGTTGGGCGGCAGCTAGTCCGGCGAGGGAGGCAGGCACGATCAGGTTCAGTTGAGTCTGGCTTTGGTAGATCAAGGTGGCGGGCTGGTTGTTGAAGAGGACCGAGAGCTGGCTGCCGCCTAGGTTTGTACCGTAGACGGTAGCGAGGGAGCCGGCGACGAGGGTGGTGACGGCGCTGGAGGCGGCGTTGGTGACACCGGCGATGGCGGGCGCGGGCGGGGTGGGCGGCGCCGAGATGGAGGCGGTGACCGGGAGCTGCGTCTGGCTGCCGGTCAGGCCGGAGGAGATGACGATGGTGGCGGTGTAATCGCCTGGAGTAAGTTGGGAGGGATCGAAGTAAGCGAAGGTATTGGTCGCTCCGATGCCTGAATCAGGCGAGACGCTGAGCCAGTTTTGGAGCGAGTTAGCCGGGTATTGGACGGTAGCGGTCCATTCGAGGAGGCCGCCGCCGGAGTTCCCGATGTGGACGTAGTGGGATTGAAGCTTTCCGCCGGCGACGGCATTAAAGGAGAGCGAAGCGGGCAGGACGGAAGGTTTCGGGTAGTAAGAGGCGCCGCAGTCTCCGATGATGGAGCAGTCGGGCGCCGGATTGGTGGCGACGAAGCGCGGGATAGCGGCGGTGGGGCTGGCCTGAGGGGCGGAGGAGACGGGGGCGATGGTGACGTTTTCCGTGGTCTGGACGAC